>NZ_JAENRY010000605.1 GCF_016612545.1 Streptomyces sp. MBT65
CTGCTTCCTGCCGGGACCGGCCGATCGACACCTCGGCCGGTCCCGGCAGGAAGCAGAGACGACAGGTGACAGAAGCGATCCTCCTGGTCGGCGGCAAGGGCACCCGGTTGCGCCCGCTCACGGTGCACACCCCGAAGCCGATGGTCAGGGCGGCGGGGGTGCCGTTCCTCACGCATCAACTGGCGCGGGCGAGAGCGGCGGGCGTGGACCACATCGTCCTGGCCACTTCCTATCTGGCGGAGGTGTTCGAACCGCACTTCGGTGACGGTTCGTCCCTCGGCCTCCACATCGAGTACGTCACGGAGGACGAGCCCCTCGGCACGGGCGGCGCGATCCGCAACGTGGCCGCACGCCTGCACTCCGGCCCCGACGACCCGGTCCTGATCTTCAACGGCGACATCCTGACCGGCCTGGACATCAGGGCCCTGGTCCACACCCACGAGACCACGGGCGCGGACGTCTCCCTCCACCTCACGAAGGTCACGGACCCGCGCGCCTACGGCCTGGTCCCCACGGACGGGACGGGCCGCGTCCTGGCCTTCCTGGAGAAGCCCCAGACCCCCGAGGAGATCGTCACCGACCAGATCAACGCGGGCGCGTACGTCTTCCGCCGCTCGGTCATCGACACGATCCCGGCGGGCCGCCCGGTCTCGGTGGAACGGGAGACCTTTCCCGGACTGCTGGCCGCCGGCGCCCACCTCCAGGGCCTGGTGGACTCGACGTACTGGCTGGACCTCGGCACCCCGGCCGCCTTCGTCCGCGGCTCGGCGGACCTCGTCCTGGGCCGGGCCCCGTCCCCCGCGATCCCCGGCCGCTGCGGGGACCGCCTGGTCCTCCCCACGGCCCGGGTCGCCCCCGACGCCAAACTGACGGGCGGCACGGTGGTGGGCGAGGGCGCGTTCGTCGCGGAGGGCGCGCGGGTCTTCGGCTCGACGATCCTCCCCGGCGCGGTCATCGAACCGGGCGCCGTCATCACCGACTCCCTCATCGGCACCCGGGCCCGAGTCGGCGAACGCTCCGTCCTCACCGGCACGGTCATCGGGGACGGCGCGGTCATCGGCGCCGACAACGAACTCCGCGACGGCATGCGGGTGTGGTGCGATGCGCGGATTCCGGCGGGGGCGGTGCGGTTCTCTTCCGACCAGTAATCAGTGCGGCTGGGCAGGGGGCGCCGCCCAGGGGCTGCGCCCCCGGACCCCCGTGTCGGCCCTGAAGGGGCCT
This sequence comes from Streptomyces sp. MBT65, assembly GCF_016612545.1. GTDB lineage: Bacteria > Actinomycetota > Actinomycetes > Streptomycetales > Streptomycetaceae > Streptomyces. The sequence continues at coordinate 1,222 of NZ_JAENRY010000605.1, forward strand.
TGTCCTCAAGCGCCGGACGGGCTGGGGATGCTGACCGGTTGTTGCAGGGTTCCGATGGTGGGGGTGCTGTCCAGGGGTTGCGCCCCCGGACCCCCGCTTCGGCCTGAACGGCCTCGTCCTCAAGCGCCGGACGGGCTGGGTGTGCCGACCGGTACTTGTGAGGTCCTGGGGGAGGAGCGCCGTGCGAGGGGCTGTGTCCTCGGATCTCCGTCGGCTTGAACGGGCTTGTCCTCAAGCGCCGGATCGGGCTGAGTGTGCCGACCGGTTCGGGCAGGGTCCCGGGTAGGGGTGCCGTGCCGGGCGCGGCGTCACAACTTCCCGATGTCCCCGCGAGGCATCTTCGGCGCCCTCCGCGCAGGAGTCCGTCCGCTCAGCAGAATCAGCCGAGCCGCCCGGTGCCGCTGCCCCGCATACGGCTCCAGCAGTGACAACATCACCGAGTCGTCCGCATCCCGGTCCCCGGCGAGCGCGAAGCCCACGATCCCGGGCAGATGCAGATCCCCCACGGTCACCGCGTCCGCCGCCCCATGACTCCGCTGCACGGTCTCCGCGGACGTCCACACCCCCACCCCCGGCACGACCTCCAACCGAGCCCGCGCATCCTCCGGCGACATCGACACCGCCTGCTCCAGCCGCGCGGCGACCCGTACGACACGCAGAATCGTCGACGCGCGCTTGTCGTCGACCCCGGCCCGGTGCCACTCCCAGGACGGGATCAACGCCCACGCGCGCGGCGCCGGCATCACCCACATCCGTCCGCCCACAGGCCCTGGCGCCGGCACCCCGTACTTCCGTACCAGCGACCGCCAGGCCCGATACGCCTCGTCGGTCGTCACCTTCTGCTCCAGCACCGACGGAATCAACGACTCCAGCACCAGCCCGGTCCGCGTGAGCCGCAACCCCGGCCGCCGGTGTCGAGCGACGGCGACAAGCCGATGCCGGGGCACGAACGCGTCCGGGTCGTCGGCGGCCCCGAGCATCTCCGGCAACCGCTCCAACAGCCAATCCCCGCCCGGCCCCCAGGCCTCCCCGCGCACCTCACTCCCGTGCGCG
>NZ_JAENRY010000606.1 GCF_016612545.1 Streptomyces sp. MBT65
GTGTCGGGGTCGCCCGTGGTGGCGGGGGCCGCGGGGGAACTCCAGCGGTAGCCGGTGCCCATGGGGGGCGAGGCGGCGGCCTCCAGACCGGTGCCGGGTTCCCTGACCGCTTCGAGCACATGGGCGTACAGCTCGGTGCTGATGCCCAGGGTCCAGGCGGCCACCGGGAGGCGCTCCTCCTCGTAGGTGTCCAGGAGTCCGGGTGCGGCCTGCCCCGCGGTCGCGAGGGCGAGTTTCCAGCCCAGGTTGTAGGCGTCCTGGATGCCGGTGTTCATGCCGAGTCCGCCCGCGATCGGGTGCACGTGTGCGGCGTCCCCGGCCAGGAGGACCCGGCCGACGCGCATCCGGTCGACCATGCGGACGTNGAGCCAGGTCGGGTCGGTCAGCGTGATGCCGGGCACGCGCGCGTGCCGGTCGAAGATCCGCTGGAAGCTCTCCAGGGTCGGCGGCAACGGCTCGCCGCTCGCGTCGAGTTCGGGTCCCGCCTGGAACTGGAAGGAGTTCGTGCCGGGCATGGGGCACAGCATCACGCCCCCGTCCGACGTGAACCACTGATGCCAGACGTCCCGGCTGATCCCCTCCGCCGTCACATCGCCGACGACCATCGACTGTGCCTCGTCGGTCGTCCCGTCGAAGCGCACCCCCATCGCCCTGCGCACCCGGCTGCGCCCGCCGTCACAGCCGACGAGATAGTCGGCCCTGACGTGCCCCCCGTCGGCCAGGGTCGCCGTGACACCGTCCGCGTCCTGCTCGAATCCGGTGACCTCCGTGCCGGATTCGACGGTGACGCCGAACTCCGCGAGCCGCTCCCGCAGGACTTCCTCCACCTGCCACTGCCCTATGAGGACCCCTCGCTCGTAGGGCGCGTCCGGTGTGGGGCCGGCGTCCTCCAGGCGGTCGGTGTCGTTCATATGCGCGCCGTCGAAGTACTTGCGGTAGGGCAGCCGTGTCGTCCCGACGGCGAGGACGCGCTCGGTGACGCCGACGTCCTCCAGGACCTCCAGGGTGCGCGGATGCAGGCCCTTGCCCCGGGACTCCCGGTGCGGGACCGCTGCCGCGTCCACGATCCGCACCCCCGCACCGCGCCGGGCCAGCTCGATGGCAAGGGTGAGGCCGGTCGGTCCGGCGCCCACGATCAGGACGTCGTCGTCGCTCATGGCGGTCCTCTCGTCGTCTCGTCGTTGTGTCCCGCTGTGTCCAGGGAACACCGAGCGAAGAGAAAATGCAACCGGGTATCAGAAGATTCTCGGACTCATATAATCTCTGGTGTCATCCCATCCCCAGTCTCATCCGAGTCCGAGTCTCACCTGCCTGGTAAAGTGGTCCGCATGGACGAACCCGCCGGTCTGCGCGAGCGCAAGAAGGAACGCACGCGGAACCTCATCGCGCAGGAAGCCCTGCGCCTGTTCCGCGAGAAGGGCTTCGACGAGGTGTCCGTCGTCGAGGTCGCGGCGGCGGCCGAGGTCTCCAAGGCCACGCTGTTCCGGTACTTCCCGACCAAGGAGGACCTGGTCCTGCACCGCTTCGCCGACCACCTCGGCGAAGCGGCCCGCGTCGTGCGCGAACGCCCGCCCGGCCAGACCCCCACGGCCGCCCTGCGCGCCCACTTCCTGGCCCGCCTCATCGCCCGCGACCCGATCACCGGCCTGAACGACCACCCCGAAGTGCTCGGCTTCATGGATCTGCTCTACGGCACGCCGAGCCTCCGGACCGGCCTGGTCCAGCGCTATCGAAGCCTGGAGATCGACGCGCTCGCCGCAGCCCTCCCCCACTCCGGGTCCTCCACCCCGTTCACCCGTCGCCTGGCCGCGACCCACCTGATCGCCGCACAGCAGGAACTCGCCCTGGAGAACTGGCGGACGATGGCCTCCGGCCGCACCGCCGACGAGGCGTACGACGACGCGGTCGCGGCCGCGCAGGGGGCGTACGGGCAGCTCATGGCGGGCCTGGACGCGGGGTGAGCGGCGGGATGGACAGGGGGG
>NZ_JAENRY010000607.1 GCF_016612545.1 Streptomyces sp. MBT65
GCCCCCCTCTGGCAGGAGCTCCACGCCTCCGCTTGGCAACAGGACACCTGGGCCACCAAGTTGGAAGGCTGGCCCACCTCCACACCCCCGCTCACCGAGGGCGTAACCCCCACCTGGACCCGCGACACCCCCCTCCGCACAGAGTTCACCCGCCGCGCGGCCCTCGTCGAGATCGACGCCCTCGTCGCCGTCTGGCTCGGCATCAGCGCCGACGAGTTGGTGGCGATGTACGACGCCAGGTTCCCCGTACTGCAGCAGTACGAGGAGAACATGTGGTTCGACGCGACGGGCCGCCGTATCGCGAAGGCGCATCAGCAGTTCGGCTACGGTCAGCCCAAGGACGCCTGGAAGGAACTGAGTTCACACGACGACTTCCCGGAGGAGGCCAAGGTCCCGCCCGGCTACACCGGCCCCCTCTACCGAGTCCACCGCAAGAACGAAATGAAGGCCGCCCACGCCGAGTTCACCCGCCGCCTGAACGAGGCCGGCTGACCGGACACCCCGCCCACGCGAGAGCCCTGCCGCCCCGAGGGGAACCGGCAGGGCTCTCGCGACCGTACGAACGTCAGACGCCCCGCCCGACGAACCCCGCCCACGCTTCACGCGACACCGTGAACATGGGCCCGGCCTGGGCCTTGGAGTCCCGGACGTGCACAACTGCCGTACCGGCCGCGACCTCTACACAATCGCCGCCCTCGGTCCCGCTGTAGCTGCTCTTGAACCAGGCGAGGCCGGAAGCGACGGCCGAGGACTCAGCGTTGTTCATGACGATCCCAGCAACCCTTCGATGAACTTCAGTGACTCTCGCGGAGAGAGCCTGTGATCGGATGATCCCATAACGGGCGGCAGCGTGAACCGCCTGCTCCGGGTCGGTCTGAAGTGAGCCGATTCCCTGTGCCTCCGCGTACACGAACTTCTTGCCATCCTTGCGCGTGACGACGGTGAACGGGCCGTTCACACCCGCGTTGTCCTCGCAGTCGAGTGGCATGACCTGGATCTCGACGTTGCGCTTCTGGCCGATCAACAGCAGGTGCTCCAACTGCCCGCGTAGCACAGCCTTCCCGCCGTAGGGACGCCTCAGCACTGACTCTTCGATCACGAAGCTCAGGAACGGCGCGGGCCAGCGGTCGAAGATGTCCTGCCGTGCCAACCGTGCCGCTACCCGCTGCTCGATGATCTCCTGGGCCAAGGGCGGACGTCGCATGGCCAGCAGGGCCCGCATGTACTCCTCGGTCTGGAGGAGGCCCTTGACCACAAGCATGTCGTAGGCGAGCAGCTCAATGGCGGCCTTCTCCAGCGCCGCCATCCCCTGAAAGAACACCGGATACTGAGCCCTCTCCACCTCCTCCTTCCACACGCTCAACAACCCATCCGCCCCCGCGACTTCATCCGCCTTGTCGATCGTCCGTGGTGCCGGAATCCTCCGCCCCTGCTCGTACGAGGCCACCGTCGACGCCGAGTAGCCGATCCGCCGGCCGAACTCCTCCCGGTCCAACCCCGCCCGCACCCGCAACGTCTTCAGGGTCTGCCCGAACGCGACCACGATCCCCTTCCCGGCCCCGTCCTCCGGCGC
>NZ_JAENRY010000608.1 GCF_016612545.1 Streptomyces sp. MBT65
GTCGTCCGCTCCAGCGAAAACCCCGGTCCGGGTGGACCGGGGTTTTTCATACCCCCTAGACCCAGTTCAGGCCGGTCAGGCGCTCGTACGCCTCGATGTACTTCGCGCGGGTCGCGCCCACGACCTGCTGCGGCAGCGGCGGCGGAGGCCGCTCGCTCTTGCGGTCCCAGCCCGACTCCGGCCCGGTCAGCCAGTCACGCACGAACTGCTTGTCGTACGACGGCTGCGCGCGCCCCGGCTCCCACTCCTCGGCCGGCCAGAACCGGGACGAGTCCGGGGTGAGCACCTCGTCGGCGGCGATCAGCGTCTCGCCCTCGAAGCCGAACTCGAACTTGGTGTCCGCGAGGATGATGCCCCGGTCGCGCGCGATGTCCCGGGCCCGGCCGTAGACGGCGAGGGTCGCCTGGCGCAGCTGCGCGGCGGTCTCGGCGCCGACCTGCCGCGCGACCTCCTCGTACGACACGTTCTCGTCGTGCTCCCCTACGGCGGCCTTGGTGGCCGGGGTGAAGATCGGCGCGGGGAGTTCGCTGCCGTCGACCAGGCCCTCGGGGAGGGCGAGGCCGCAGACCGTGCGGGAGGCGTCGTACTCGACCAGGCCGGACCCGGTGAGGTAGCCGCGGGCCACGCACTCCACCGGGACCATCTGGAGGGACTTGCAGACGAGGGTGCGGCCGGCCCAGTCGGCGGGGGCGCCGGGCGGGAGGTCGGTGCCGAGGACGTGGTTGGGGATCAGGTCCGCGAGCTGGTCGAACCACCAGAGGGAGAGCTGGGTGAGGACGCGGCCCTTGTCGGGGATCTCGGTGGGCAGCACCCAGTCGTACGCGGAGATGCGGTCGCTGGCGACCATCACGAGCTCGCCCGCCTCGTTCTGGTACAGCTCGCGCACCTTGCCGGTGTGGAGGTGCGTCAGGCCCGGAACCTGGAGCGGCTCGGGCTTTTCTACGAATCCGGACACGGGTTCCTCCAGTGGGTCTGTCCAACTGGCTCGATTGTCCCGTATGCGCGGGCGCCTCCGGACGGGGGGTGAGGTGACCTCGCGGGCGGGGGTGGGCCGGCCGCGCAGGTGTGGGTCAGTCGTGCTCGCAGGTGTGGGTCAGTCGTGCTTGCAGATGCGGTCCAGGAGGTTGGCCGTGGCGCGCTGGATACGGGCGTCCACGTGGCCGGGGCGGTCCAGGGCCGGTGACCAGGCGAAGGTGCCGGAGGCGAAGACGAGGGAACCGGACGGCGCCCGGTACAGGGAGGTCTCCTGGTGGCGGAGGGCGCCCTCGCCGTCCGCGTACGGGGAGTGGGCGACCAGGATGCGCTCCTCGTGCGGGGGGAGCTGGGTGCGCGGGAAGTACCGGTCGGCCTCGCCCGCGACCAGGCCCTCGATCGGGTCGCCCTCGCCGGCGCCGGTCGCCTCCCACAGCCAGTGGTCGGCGTTGCGGACGATCAGGGAGTGCGGCTCGGGCACCCGGCCCGCGTACTGGATCCCCACCAACTGCTGCTCGGGGCGGTCGACTTCGCGCCACAGCGCCGGCTTGCCCGGGCCCCGGCGCTTTGCGGCAGGTGAGCAGGCCGGTCGGGGACGCCGGACGGGGAGGGCCCCAACTCCACTTGCCAGTACATGGTGTTGGCAGAGAGGAAGACGAGGGACGTGCCGTGGTCGCGGGCGCGCTCGACGGTACGGCGCATCTGGGTCGACCAGTACTCGTCGTGGCCCGGGAAGACCAACCCCCGGTAGCGGGTGGGGTCGACGCGGCCGGAGTGCAGGTCGCGGGCGTCGGCGTAGGCGAGGTCGTAGCCGTAGCGCTCGGCCCAGCGGATGAAGTCGTAGGCGTGGCCCACGTGGAGGGGCAGGCCCGCGCCCGCGTACGGGCGGTCGAAGGAGACCGTGGTCGCGGCCTCGGACTCGCCGAGCAGTCGGCCGTCGGTGTCCCAGGCGTGGTAGAGGCTCGCGCCGGTGTGGCCGTCCTCCGGGTAGAGGTTGTAGGCCTGCCAGGTGATGTCGGGCAGGAGGAGGAGCAGGTCGGCGGGGTGGTTGTCGCGGACCGTGAAGGGGATGTGGGAGCGGTAGCCGTCGGCGGTGGTGAGGACGGCCACGTAGGCGCCGATGCTCCAGTAGCTCGGGATCTGGAGGCGCCAGGACAGCCACCAGTGGTGGCAGGAGACCGTGCGGTCGGCGGTGAGCGGCGGGGGCTGGACGATGCCCGAGAGGCGGGGGCTGGTGGTGATCTTGGCGGCGCCGTCACCGCCGTAGTGGCCGATGCGGTAGACGTCCACGGCGAACTCCTGGGGCGGGTCGA
>NZ_JAENRY010000609.1 GCF_016612545.1 Streptomyces sp. MBT65
CCGCGGGCCTGGTCGGGCTCGTGTCCTGGTGCGGGTGGGAGCGCAGCCGGGCGGGGTTCGCGGGCGGGGGGATCGTGCAGATCATCGAGGTGACCGGGTATGCCGTGAGATCTGCCGTGATCACCATGCGGCGGAAGGGGTCGCCGCTTGAGTTTGTGATCTTCCCGATGGTGCATGTGGCGTCGCCGACGTTCTACTCCCAGGTCCGTCTCAGGCTGAGGGAGTGCGATCTCATCGTGCTTGAGGGGATCCGGGGGAGATCCGCGGGGGTGAGGGCCCTCACGCTCGCCTACCGGTTCGTGCCGCGCCGGCGGCGCAACGGTCTCCAGGAGCAGCGCGACGATCTGCTGATTCCGGAAGGTGTTCCGGTCGTCAACCCGGATGTGACCGCGGCGGAGGCGATCGCGGACTTGAGGACGCTGCCGCGGTGGATGTATGTGCTGCTCATGGTCGGGGCCCCGGTGATGGGTCTGGTGTTCGCGCTGCGCGGTCCGCGTGCCTTCCTCGACGTGGACGGGGAGATCGACGATCTGCCGTCGACACTGCGGGCGGAGATGCTGGCCGACAGTCCTGTGGAGCACGCGATGACCGATCGGCGCGACCGGCGGTTGCTCGACGCCCTGGGCGAGATCGAGGCAGAGCACGGCGAGGAGCGGTTCCGGGTGGCCGTCGTCTACGGGGCGGGCCATGTCCCGGCGATCGTGTCGGGGCTGCGGGACCGCTACGGGTACCGGCCACGCGAAGCGGAGTGGCTCACCGCCCTGGTCCCAGCGTGACCGTTCCGGGGGCCGCTGCCGGCCTCAACGTCGCCTGCGGCCGCTTCGGGACCGACCGGCCGGACAGCGTGTATGGAAAGGCGTGCGGAAGAGTGGGCACTCGCTTTCGCGGAGGCCGCTGCCGCCCTGATCGAGAGCGGTGCCCTGCGGGATGTCCTCGTCGTGATCAGCCACGAGGGACTGGCGTCGCCATCAGGCTGAGTGGGCCCCTGAAGCTGTCTGCAAGGCACTTGAAACCGGCTTGAGGGCCCGCTGATCCTCTGCCGCATGCTCTGTGGCATGACGTCGGTGCCGAGCGACATCGCGATCGCGGCAACTGGTCTGCGCGAGTCATACGGGGAGAAGGCGGTTCGCGACGGCATCGACTCCACGTCCCGGCTGGCAGGGTCTTCGCGGCCTCAGGCCGAACGGCCCCGGCAAGACCGCCTTGGTCGGCATCCTCTCCGCGCGGATCCGCGCCGACGGCAGACGGTCACCGCGTTGTGGGAATGCTGAAGTGTTGGTCGCGCCGAAGGTCGGCTGATCGGCGGGCTGCTCAAACACATCGTGCTGGTGACGTCGTACGCGTTGGCTGCTTTCGTTCCTCACCAGGTGGTGTGGTTTGGGTGGGTTGTTTTTGTTGTTGTCAGGCTGCCTTGTTGTTTTTTGCTCTGGTGTTCTGTGTTTCTTTGGTTTTGTTTTTCTCTGTTGTTTTCTCGTTGTCTGCTTCGTCTTCGTCTTCGTTTCTGTCTTCTTTGTCTTCGGTGGTGGTGTCGACGAGGGTGGCGATG
>NZ_JAENRY010000060.1 GCF_016612545.1 Streptomyces sp. MBT65
AGCACGGCGGTGACGGCGGCGCCCCGCCCGGCGAGCCGCGCCCCGGCGTACAGCGCGTCGCCCCCGTTGTCCCCGCTGCCCACCAGCAGCACGACCCGGCTGCCGTAGACCCGACCCAGCAACTGGGCGCAGGCGACGGCGAGTCCGGCGGCGGCGCGCTGCATGAGCGCGCCGTCCGGAAGCCGTGCCATCAGCCGCTGCTCGGCTGCCCTTACCGTCTCCACGCTGTACGCAGTACGCATGTGTTCGAGTCTGCCCCGTGAGCGACCGGAACCGCACCCGGGCCGTCCGGCGTCAGCCCTCGGCGATCACCACGGCCGAGGCCACCCCGGCGTCATGGCTCAACGGCAGCCCCGGCGTCGAGGACAGCGGGCAGCCCCGGCTGAAGGTGACGGGGACGGTCGCGGCGCGCGCGGCCGTCCCCGTCACCTTCAGCCGGGGCTGCCCGCTGTCCTCGACGTAGACCTCGGCGTCCGTCCAGTGCAGACCGGCCGGGGCGCCCAGCGCCTTCGCTAGCGCCTCCTTCGCGGCGAAGCGGGCGGCGAGCGAGGCGGGCCCCCGGCGTTCGCCGCTCGGGAGCAGCAACTCACTGTCCAGGAAAAGGCGTTGGGCCATACCGGGCGTACGTTCCAGGGACGCCGCGAACCGGGCGATCTCGGCCACGTCGATACCAACCCCGATGATGCTCATGGCGAGCACCCTATGACGGTGGCCCCGGGGCGGCGGACACGCCAGAGGGGGTGGTGCGCGGCCGAGGCCGCGCACCACCCCCTCCCCCCGTATGTGGTTCAGCTTCGGGTCAGCGTGTAGTCACCGCCGACGTTGTCGAACGTGGTCACGATGCCGTAATCGCCGGTCCGCGTCGGTGTGAAGGTCACCGAGACGGGCTGCCCACCGGAATTGGACCCGATGGCGGACGCCACCGCGGAGACGCGGCTCTGGATGAATGTCCCAGGATTGCCCGGATCGTCGCCCATGACGAACAGGCCTGCCACCGAGATCGGGCTCTGCGGAGTCAGCGTGATCGTCACCGGCACACCCGCGGTCAGCGGAGTGTCCCGCACGGAGGCGACCTGTGAGTCGTCGAGGTGGAAGGTGGTGGAGGAGCCCGGCTGCAAGGAGCCGAAGCCCATCACGGACTCGATCGTGTAGGTGCCGGGTCCCCGGAACTGGTGGACCCGAGGGTAGTAGTCGCCCACCGGCCGCAGATTCGAGTCGATCGCGACGAAGTCGACCGCCTGGGCGTTCAGCGAGCTGTCGCCGAGGAACGTCGTCTGCGCCCGGTCGTCGTACAGCTGGAGGTCGAAGTCGGTCGGGTTCGACGGCCGCACCGCGACCACGGACCACGACTGGACCGCGGTGTCGAGGCGGAAGTTCTGGTCCGGCGTGGGTTGGGTGAACGTGGGGAGGAACTGGCCCTGGGCGTCGAGCAGCGGCCTGCGGTAGCCGTAGTCGATCGTGTTCTGGTAGAGCGACCCCAGCGAGGAGTCGGACACGTCGAACCCGTCCGTGCCGCGGCTGGTCCAGAACGACGCCAGCGTGTTGTCGACGTGGTGCGCGAGCGTGGAGAAGACGGCCCCGAAGCCCTCGCTGTGCTGGTCCCAGGTCTCGGAACCGCCGGAGTTGACGTCGATGAGGTCCCACAGCGCCCCGATGACCCGCTCCTCCGTCACGTCACCGTTGGCGACACCGGTGAAGCCCCAGGTCGGGATCTCGAAGTTGGTCGAGGTTCCGTTGCGGAACCCGTAGACCGGGGTGTGGTTCATGGCCAGTGAGAAGAAGGTCGCCCATCCCTCGATCCACGCACAGACGGTGGTGCTGGCCTGCGCGGGCGGATGCGGGACGGGGCAGCCCGCGGTCGAGGGGAACGCGTCGTTGTAGACGTCGTCCATCAGGGCGTGGCCGATCTCGTGCATGACCTCCATCGGGGCGTCCGGGGTCCCGGGGGAGAGCATCACCACGTTGCCCACCTGGTCGTAGTGGTCCGTGTCCTCGGGTCCGGTGTTCAGCCAGTTGATCCGCAGCTGGCGGCACGTGGTGTCCTTCGGGTCCCAGCAGCCGTTCGAGTGCGGGACTCCCAGCCAGGCGTCGTTGCCCGTGTCGAAGGCGTGGGCGGCCCGGTTGCCCACCACGCCGTCGCCGGGAATGAGGCCGCCGAAGTTCACCGTGCTGCCCGCCACCGGGTTGGCGCGGACCGCCGTGCTCCAGTTGTAGACGTCGGTGCCGTTCTGGACCCGCCACGCGGCGTTCTCAGCCTTGATCGTGACGTACAGCTGCGTGAACTGCGCGGCCCCGAAGCAGATGTCGAAGCGGCCCGCGGAGTCCGTGAGTCCGGCGATCAGCGCGCCGGTCAGCAGATCCCGCACCTGGACCTGCACGTTCATCCCGTTGTGCCGTACACCGGCCTGGTCGGTGTAGCCCCAGGTGCCGACCGCGTGCGTGTCGCAGGCCAGCAGCGTCGGCGCGGCGCTTCGCTGCCGCGCCGGAAGTCCCGGACTCGGCGCGTTGTCCGCCGTCTGCCAGGCCGGGCGTTTGGCCACAACGGCCGTCGCCGCCAAGGCAGTTGATCCCCCGTCGCCCGAGGCGGCCCATCCGACCCCGGGTCCCACCAGTGCGCACAGCACGGTCAGGACGACCGTGAGGACGGTTCTTCGCGCGGCCCGCATCAGTTGAACTGCCAGTACTGGTTGTACGCGGCGTTCGTACCGCAGGTGAACTGGACGATCCCGGCCTTGTCCGACTGGCTGGAGCCCGCGACGGCCAGGCACTTGGCGCTGTGGCGGGCCACGAGCTGGACCCCGTTGATCCCGGCGGGCGCGGCCCGCAGCAGCCACTGCTGGTTGAGGTCCCTGGTGCAGCCGTACTGGTTGACCACGGCGTTGTCGGCCTGGCTCGACTGCCGGACGTCCGCGCACTTGCCGCTGTTCAGATTGACGAGGAGGTAGTAGCCGCTGTCGGTGGCCTGAAGCGCCCACTGCTGGTTCCGGCCGCCGTTGCAGGCGTACTGCTCAAGGCCCTGGCCGTCGTCGCCGCTGGACTCCGGTACGTCCAGGCACTTGCCGCTGTTGTAGTTGGTCACCGTGTAGTAGGTCACCGCCTGCGGCTGGGCCACGGCGGTCGCGAGCCCGACCAGACTCGCGCCGAGCGTCGTCGCGACGGCGACGGCAACACGGCCGGTGCGTCCGAGAGGTGCGTCGGTCATGCCCATTGGGTCATCCCCCGATGACGAGAACTGGGTGGTCCTGCGACAACGTTGCCGCCGTGGGCAAGCCTGTCCGCGCCGCGCTCGCGGGGAATGAGCAACCGTTACTCAACTACCCCCAGTGCCTGGGCGAGTTCGTGCCGGGTGGTGACGCCGAGCTTGGCGTAGGCGTGCTGGAGGTGGTTGTCGACCGTGCGTACCGACAGGGCGAGGGCGGTGGCGATGTCCTTGCTGGAGTTGCCGACGGCGGCGAGCAGGGCGATCTCGCGTTCGCGGGCGGTGAGCGGTGCGGTGGCCCGGGCGGTGGTCAGCAGGGGGGTGCGGGCGCCCTCGCAGCGGGCCCGGGCGGCGGCGGCCCGCCGGTCGGCCGCGGCGGCACGGCGGGGCCGGTCCGCCCGGCGCCAGGCGGCCGCGGCGGCGGTGGCCGCCTCGGCGGCGAGCAGATCCGCTCCTACGGCCTGACACGCGTCGGCGGCCAGCAGGAGCAGCTCGGGGTCGTCGGCGGCCAGCGCCCCCGCCAACTCGGCTCGGACCGGGGCGAGTTCGCCGTCGCAGACCAGCGCGAGCGCGGTCAGCCGGCCGGTGACCTCCTTGGCTCCGCCGAGCCGGGCGATGTCGGTCAACAGCAGTGCCTCGCCGGTGACTTGGCCGCTCGCACGGGCGGTCGCCGCGGCCCCGGCGAGCACGGAGCGGGCCCACCCCACCTGCCCCCGAGCGGCCAACAGCCAGGCCTCGCCCAGGAGTTCCTCCCCGGCGGACAGCAGCCCCGGTTCCACCGGCGGCAGCGCGCGATGCTCGGCCAGCGTCGCCTCGGCCGCGTCCAGGTCGCCCAGGACGGCCGCGCAGGCGGCGAGGCCCGCGAGCACCAGCCGCAGTGCCATGGCGTGGTCGATGGAGCGGGACACGGTGGCGGCCTCGGCCCACCAGCGGCGGGCGGTGACCGGGTGGCCGGCCAGCCAGTGCGCGCGGCCGAGGAGGACGGCCAGCCAGATCCGCACCGGGGAACCGGCCGCGGTGAGTTCGGCGTAGGCCTGCTCGCCCTCGCGGCAGGCCTCGGCCGCCGGGAGTCCGGCCTCGGTGAGGGCGAGGACGAGCGGGACGCGCTGGAAGGCGGGATGGGAGGCGAGGGCGCGTTCCTGGACCAGCCGGTGCGCGTCGTGGGCGCGCCGCGCCCAGGTGGTGGCCTCGGCGGTACGGCCCACCAGGGCGAGCGCGGCCGGCTTCATCCAGGCGCCGCGCAGCCAGGCGTTGACGTCGGGGGCGGCGCCGACGTCGGTCTCCAGGTCCGCCAGCAGGGCCAGGCCCTCGGCGGGCCGGCCGCCTACGATCCGTAGAAAACCCTCGTTGATCGTGAGTTTGCGGCGGTCGGCCGGGCCGCTGATCCGCTCCCGGGCGGCGGCGTTGACCGCGAGCGCCTCGGCGACGGGGGCGTTGCTCCACAGCAGGTTCGTCGTGCGGACCAGGGCGACGGCGAGCCTGTCCTGTTCGCCGACGGCGAGGGCGTCGGCCCGGGCGAGCGTGGCCTCGGCCCGGTCCCAGCGGCCCAGTTCGAAGAGGGCCTCGCCGAGCCGCAGATCGGTGGCGGTGGTCCGGTGCTTCTCCGGCAGGGCTTCCAGCAGGGCGACGGTCTGGGGCAGGTCGTGGGCGTGCCGGGCCAGGACGGCGGCCCGGGCGAGGAGGGCCGGGTCGGCGGTGCCGGTGGCGGTGAGCTGCCAGCCGGCGATGTGCAGCGGGTCGCCGCGGCGGCGGGCACCGCGGGCCTGGACCCGGGCGGCCTGGTCGAGGAGCAGCTCACGGCGGCGCAGCACCGGCAGTCCGGCGCGCAGCACCTCGCCGTACAGGGGGTGGGCCAGCGACACGGTCGTACGGCGGCGGTCCTGGGCGACCCGGATCAGTCCCGCCCGCTCCAGGGCCGCGGTCACCTGCGGCGGGGCGAGGGCCTCGGCGTGGCTGAGGGGCAGTGGTTCGCACAGGGCCAGCAGCTCCAGGACGGGACGCCCGGCGGAGTCGGCGCCGGCCAGCCGCGTGCCGATCATCTCGGTCAGCCGCGCGGTGCCGGGTAACCGGTCGTCGACCAGATGCCAGATCTCCCCGTCCTCGGTGAGGTTCCCGGCGGTCAGCGCGCCGAGGACGAGTTCCCGCAGGTAGAGGACGTTGCCGCCGCTGGTCGCCGACAGCTTGTGCAGCGTTCTGCGGGCGAGGGGTCTCCCCAGCGCGGCCTGCAACAGCGCCTCGACCTGCTCCGGACCCAGCACGCCCAGATCGACCCGGTACACCGCGTCCCCGCCGCGCAGCGCCGCGACGGCCTCCCCGTACGGCTCACCGGTGCGCACGGTGCCGATCAGCAGGAGCACGCCGGTGTCCATCAACTGCCGCAGCAGTACGGCGGACGCGGCGTCCAGCAGATGCATGTCGTCGACGAACAGCGCCCACTGCCGCCCGGGGCCGGAGGTCAACTCCCGTGCGACGGCGGCGAATCCGGCAACCGGGTCGCTCAAGTCGACCCCGACGGGCAGCAGATGGGCGATCGCCCCCAACGGCACCGCCCTCGCGGCGACACTCGCGGTGGCCCGCCCCACCCGGTACCCGGCCGCCGCGGCCGCCTCCAGACACTCCTCGGCCAGCCGCGACTTGCCCACGCCCGGGGCCCCGCCGACCACGAATCCCCGGCACTCCCGGTCCGCCAGGGCCGCCGCGAAACACGCCAACTCCGCGTCCCGCCCCACCAAGGGCCAACGCCCCGCCCAGTCCCGCACGCCGGCTCCTCCGTCCCGCTCGGCCCGTCATATGCCGCTCGGCACCATCCCATCAGCTCAGGGCTGGTCCTCGGGCCCGGTTTCGGGTCATCGTTTCGGGCCACGGTCGGGAGCAACTGCCTTTACGCGGCGGCCAGTTCACACCACACGTACGTGCCGCGGCTGCCCGTTCCCGGCGAGCGCCCGCCACCCCCACCGCGCGGCGCAAGCCCTACCGAGTGCCGGCCCGCGCCCCTCCCCCGCGTCAGCGGCAGACCGAACGCCCCCAGCGGCCGGGGCGGCCGGGGATCGGCCACACCCCCAGGTCCCTCGTCGTCCGCGTCGGCGACGACATACTCGTCGTCGACCTGGTCCGCGGTGGTGTGCTGCGCCCCAAGAGCCCGAAGCGCCATTTCTTCACCGAGGACGCCGCCGGAGTGCGCAGGGCACTCACGACCGAACTCGACCGCCGGCCGCGGCGCCTGCTCCCCGGCCACGGCGGGCCCCTCGACGCGGACGAGACCCGACGGCGCCTCGACACGGTCGCTCCGTCACCCGGTCGCACCGCAGCGTCCGGATGACGCGGGTGGTGCCACGGTCCACGCCGCGAAGGCTCCGGCCGGGACGACACTCGCCCTCCCGACCGGAGCCTTCGCGGCGTTCCTGGACTCCGCCGTCGCTACTCCACCGTCACCGACTTCGCCAGGTTCCGCGGCTGGTCCACCTCGTTGCCCCGAGCCGTCGCCAGCTCGCATGCGAACACCTGCAACGGCACGGTGGCGACCAGCGGTTGCAGCAGCGTGGGCGTGGCCGGGATCCGGATCAGATGGTCGGCGTACGGGACGACCGTCTCGTCGCCCTCCTCCGCGATCACGATCGTCATCGCGCCGCGCGCCCGGATCTCCTGGATGTTGGACACGATCTTGTCGTGCAGCACGGAACGGCCGCGCGAGGAGGGAACGACCACGACGACCGGCATGCCCTCCTCGATCAGGGCGATCGGACCGTGCTTCAACTCGCCCGCCGCGAAGCCCTCGGCGTGCATGTACGCCAACTCCTTGAGTTTCAGAGCGCCTTCGAGAGCGACGGGGTAGCCGACGTGCCGCCCGAGGAACAGCACGGTGTTCTTGTCGGCGACCGACCGCGCCAACTCCCGTACCGGCTCCATGGTTTCCAGCACCCGCTCGACCTCGCAGGCGATCTGCGACAGGTCACGGATGACGGCCTGGATCTCGTCGCCCCACTTGGTGCCGCGGACCTGACCGAGATACAGGGCGACCAGGTAGCACGCGACGAGCTGCGTCAGGAACGCCTTCGTCGAGGCCACGGCGACCTCGGGCCCGGCGTGCGTGTAAAGCACCGCGTCCGACTCACGGGGAATCGTCGACCCGTTGGTGTTGCAGATGGCCAGCACCTTCGAGCCCTGCTCGCGGGCGTGCCGTAGGGCCATGAGCGTGTCCATCGTCTCGCCGGACTGGGAGATGGCGATGACGAGGGACCGCGAGCCGAGGATCGGATCCCGGTACCGGAACTCGCTCGCCAGCTCCACCTCGCAGGGGATGCGGGTCCAGTGCTCGATGGCGTACTTGGCGATCAGGCCCGCGTGGAAGGCCGTACCGCAGGCGACGATGACGACCTTGTCGATCTCCCTCAACTCATGGACGGGGATGCGGACTTCGTCCAGCGTGAGCAGGCCCGCCGCGTCGATACGGCCCAGCAGTGTGTCGGCGACGGCCTTCGGCTGCTCGGCGATCTCCTTGAGCATGAAGTAGTCGTAGCCGCCCTTCTCGGCGGCGGAGGCGTCCCAGTCGACGTGGTACGAGCGGACCTCGGCCGGGGCGCCGTCGAAACCGGTGACCGTCACCCCGTCGCGGCTCAGCTCGACCACCTGGTCCTGGCCCAGTTCGATCGCCGAGCGGGTGTGCGCGATGAACGCGGCGACGTCGGAGGCGAGGAAGGCCTCGCCCTCGCCGACGCCGACCACGAGCGGCGAGTTGCGGCGCGCGCCGACCACCACGTCCGGCTCGTCCGCGTGTACGGCGACCAGCGTGAACGCGCCCTCCAAGCGTTGGCACACCTGGCGCATCGCCTCCGCCAGGTCCGCGCACGCCGAGAACTCCTCGGCCAGCAGATGCGCGACCACCTCGGTGTCCGTGTCGGAGGCGAGATCGTGCCCGCGCTCGGTCAACTCGGCCCGCAGACAGGCGAAGTTCTCGATGATGCCGTTGTGGACGACCGCCACGCGCCCCGCGTTGTCGAGGTGCGGGTGGGCGTTCGCGTCGGTCGGGCCGCCGTGTGTGGCCCAGCGCGTGTGCCCGATGCCCGTCGACCCCGCCGGCAGCGGGTGCTCGACCAACTCCTTCTCCAGATTGACGAGTTTCCCCGCCTTCTTGGCCGCCGCCAGCCCGCCGTCCGCGAGCACGGCGACGCCCGACGAGTCGTACCCCCGGTACTCCAGCCGCTTCAGTCCGGCCATCACCACATCGAGCGCCGACTGCGACCCCACGTATCCCACGATTCCGCACATGCGCCGCAGCCTAGGCGCCGGAGCCCGTCCGAACACGGCACTTCGTGCCCGATTTCGGAAATTCCGGCCATGGTCGAAAACCGGCCAAGTCTGACCATCGCACGATCACAAATCTCACAGGTGGACCACAAAAGCGACACAGGGTTCTCCTTGGGGCGGCCGGGTGCCGTGGGGCGCGCCGCAGACGTCGACCATGAACGACTTCGCGCCACCGCGCCCGAGCGCGACGGAAAGGCCTTGCCCCAAGCACTTACCTCCTGCTTACAGTGGCGCGCGCTTGACCGGCCCTTGACCAGGCCATAAGCGTTCAGTTCAAGCCAGCGACCGGGGGAACAGCGTCGCCGCGCCACGGGGGGATCACGTCGCCATGCCGCACTGCCGCACGCGCGCGTCCACCGGAGCGGACGCGCGCCGCACTCCCCCCGAAAGGGGAGCTACGCATGCGTTTCGGACTCGGCCGACCGCCGATACCACCCGCACCACAGAGACCACAGAGGTCGCGACGATTCGCCGGCGGCCCGGCCCTCACCCGGCTCCTCCCGCCCGTCCTCGCCACCGCGCTGCTCGCCGGCGTGGCCGTCGGCTCGGGACAGGTCCTCCCCGTCGACGCGCGGGACGCCGTCCCCGCGAGTGACAGTTATCCCTGGTACGAGGACACCGCCGCCGAGCAACTGCGGCAGGACCAGTGCCTGATGACCGACGTGCTGCGGCTCGGCGGCACCTCCATGGCCACGACCGCGCAGAGCGCCCTCAACCAGCCGCAGGACGTGCTGCACACCCAGGCCGACCGCGCGCACTGGGAGCAGACGCCGCTGTCGACGGCGTACGAGAAGGACCGCGCCTTCTCGACCCGGGAACTCAACGAGATCAACGCGCTGCGCGACGCCTGGAAGACGCCGGTCACCGGACTCACCACCCCGGCCGGCTTCACCGAGACCGGCTTCCACTGGCCGCCCGGCACCAACGGTGACGGCCAGGAGAGCTTCTACGGCCAGACCGGGCTGACCCAGTGGATCTCCGACCGCTTCTGGCAGAACGAGGACGACTTCTACGCGGACTCCACCCCCGCCGTCGACTCCGCGACCCTCGCCGCCGTCGACGCCCTGGGGAACCCGCGCTACACCGCCGACCCCGACCCCACGCTGCCGACCAGCGAGTGGAAGCGCGCCCTCGCCGAGCGGGACGCGTTCACCTGGATGCACGGCGGCCCGGGCCGGCACACGGACACCGACGACGCCCGGATCTTCCTGGAGTCCGGCGGCTTCCCCCGCACCTCCCCTGACCCGGACAGCGCCGAGTACCGGATCGCCGTAGAGAATCTGAAGTCCAGGTTCGCGACCTGTGCGTGGCGTGATCCGCTCGACCCCAACGGCGTGCTGGGCGCGGCGAGTTCGGCCGCCGCCGCCGAGTGGCAGCAGGAGATCGCCTCGCAGGCGACCCAGCGCAACCAGATCCTGGACGCGAACAGGACCGCCGTGGAGGCCCTCGCCACCGCGTCCAAGTCGCTCGGCGATCTGCTGGGCCAGTCCTGGGCCGCCGACCGGCTCACCCGCTGGCAGGACTACTGGTCCGACGGCGGGATCGGCTGGGTCGGCAACGCGCCGACCGCCATCAAGGTGCACGCGGCGGCCGGCAAGTGTCTGGAGGTCCAGGACGCCGCCAAGACCGACGGCGCCGCCGTCCAGCTGAACACGTGCTCCACCGCGGCCGCGCAGAAGTGGGAGATCTTCGGCGACGACAAGGGCCTGCACCTGCGCAACGTCAACTCCCTGAGGTGCCTCGACGTCGCGGGCAACAACCCGGCCAACGGCACGAAGATCCGCCAGTTCACGTGCAACAGCTCGCCCGCGCAGACCTGGGAGTTCAACCTCCGGGCCACCTCGGCCCTGAAGAACACCGGCACCGGCAAGTGCGTCGACCTGGCCGCGTACACCGTGGGCCAGGACAGCCGGCTGTGGGACTGCACCAGCGGCGGCCCCCAGCAGTACGACGTCACGCCCTCCGGCCACACCGGGACCGTGCCGCCGGCGGCCCAGTTCACCAAGGCCGCCGCCGGCCTCGCCAAGGCCCGCGCGGCATCGGCGAGCAAGCTCGCCGACATCAAGGCCCAGCTCACCGCCGCGCAGAAGGCGGCCACCGCCTCGGACACCGCCGAGCAGGCCGCGTACACGGTCGCGGACACCAACGGCGCGCCCCGGGGCCGCGGGCTGCTGGTCGGTCAGCAGAAGGCCCAGGTCACCAAGGGCGCGGTCGCCGCGCTGGACGCGATGGTGAAGGCCGGCACGACCGCCGAGGCCGCCACCCGCGCGGCCGTCGCGGACAGCGCGACCATCACCCAGCGGGCGCTGGCGCAGGCCACGCAGGTGAAGGCCGAGTTCCGCAGGAAGGCCGCCGAGAAGGCCGAGTTGCAGGCCAAGGCCGCGGCCGACGCGGCGAAGATCCACCGCGACAACGCCAAGAAGGACAAGGAGACCGCGGAGGCCAAGCTCGCCGTGGCCCTGGGCGCCGAGAGCGACGCGAAGACCGCGGCCGCCGACGCGCACGCCAAGCGGCTCGCGGCCGAGTCCGAGGAAGCCACCGCGAAGGCGGAGAAGGAGACCGCCGAGGCCAAGCAGGCGGAGGCCGACCAGCACAAGCAGACGGCCCAGGCCGAGGCGACCAAGGCCAAGGACGCCAAGGACAAGGCCGAGACCGCCGAGCAGACCGCGCAGGCCAGGCGGGACGACGCGGTCGGCGCCCGCGACAGGGCCAAGGACAAGCGGGACGACGCGTGGGAGGCCGAGCAGAAGGCCGACGCCGCGCGCGCCAAGGCCGACGCCAAGGGGGCCTACGCCGACTCGCTGGACTCCGGTGACGCGGCGGACGCGGCCCGCAGTGCCGCGAACGAGGCGGACACCCAGGCCGGCAAGGCCGAGACGGCCGCCATCAACGCCCGTAGCGCGGCGAACGCCGCCACCCAGGCCGCCGCCGAGGCGGACGCCGCCGCGACCCGGGCCGAGGCCGCCGCCAAGCGGGCCCGCGCCGACGCGGACGCGGCCCAGGCCGCCAAGCTGAAGGCCGACGCCGCCGTACGCACCGCCACGGCAGCGGTCGCCGACGCCGTCAAGGCCGCCGCGCACGCCGCCGAGGAAGCGAAGACCGCGGTCCAACTGGCCGACCAGGCAGAGGAGTTGGCCAAGACCGCACGGACCAACGCGAACGCGGCGCTCAAGGAGGCCGCCAACGCCCGTATCGCCGCGGCGAAGGCGGCGGGCTTCGCCCATGTCACCGCCCAGGCCGCGGTGGACGCGACGACGTCGGCCGAGCAGGTCGCCGCCCCGGCCAACGACGCGATCCAGCTCGGCTCGCCCTACCTCACCACCGACTCGGCCGCGGCCCTGGTCGTCCTGAGCGGGCAGTCGTCCAAGACGATCGCCGAGCAGCAGCAGGCCGTGGCCGCCGCCCACGCCCGCAACGCGTCCGAGGAGGCCGCCGCCGCCCAGGCCATCGCCGACCAGGCGACGGGCGACGCCAAGGCCGCCCTCCAGCACGCGGCCAACGCCGCCGGCTATGCGAAGACCGCCCGCGGCTACGCCCAGGAGGCCCTCGGCTACGCGTCCGACGCGGCGACCGCCGCCGCCAAGGCGGCCCAGTCCCTGACCCGCACCATCGAGTACGACCGCCAGGCCACCGAGGACGCGGCAGCAGCCGACGCGGCAGCCGGCCGCGCCGAGAACTACGCCACGTCAGCCCGCTCCGCAGCCGACCAGGCAGCCCTCGACGCCACCGCGGCCCGAGCGGCAGCCGCCGAGGCCGAACAGGCAGCGAAGGACGCCCGAGCCGCGGCCGACCGGGCGGACACTGCGGCTACGGAGGCTGAGCAGGCGGCGAAGGACGCGGACAAGTACGCGACCGAGGCCCAGGAGGCGGCCACCCGCACGGAGACGACGGACAAGAACGGCAGCATCCAGAAGGGAACGTCGGCCGGCGGCATCGGCAACGTCTTCTACGTCGACCGCATCGAGGCAGTGGGCGAACCGCAGGATGTGAAGAAGGACAACTGCGGCGTCATCATCCACACCGGGAACTGCACGGTCACCGCGACCATCCGGTACAAGGTCGAGATCGACGTCTACCTCTGCACGGCCCTGGACCTGCCCGCCACCCAGGCGGGGTGTCCGGACTGGGAGACCCTGTTCCTCGGAACGCAGCCGGTCGACACCCAGACGCAGACGGTCACGAAGGTCCTCTCGATGACCGAGTTCAACGAGGGGATCGACCCGGTCGACATCCTCGTCGGACACTGGATCGAATGTGCCGAGAAGGTGGCACCCGGAGGCGCCGACGGAAGCCTGGGAGGGTGCGGCTGGGCGGCCTTCGACATCGCGACCTTCCTCTTCGGCGGCAAGATCACCACAGCGGTGGTCGACGCGATCCGCGCCCTCGATGCCTCGCTGCGCACCGGGATCGGAGTCAGCGACGCCTACCGGGCGCTGCGCACCCTGAACATGGACGCCGGAGCCGTGGCCGACATCGGCCGTACGGTCGCGGCGTACGAGGACGATGTCGCCGCTGCCTGCCAGGCCGTCGGCAGCGTCACCCAGCTCACCAGAGCGCTGGCCGCGGCGGCAGCGGGTGGGCCTCCCTGCAAGTTCTGGAAGCTGACCGACTTCGAGGGCCAGCGTGTTTACCAGCGGGACGATCTGATCAATCCCGACTACGTTTCCCCCGAGGACCCCTACGGTCGGACCAACCTGAAGCGGATGACTCAGGGACTCGCCCCGATGGGCCCGAGCAGAACCGCAAGCGGTGGGATCGACAAACCCATGAACCTCCACCACATGCTCCAGACTCAGGACGGCCCGATCGCCGAGGTCACGGACGCGATGCACTTCGACAACTACGGGAAACTGCACTGGAAGTCCGGTACCAAGATCCCCAGTGGAATCGACCGGCCCGAGTTCGACAGGTGGAAGACCGCATATTGGAAGCAGAGGGCGAAGGACTTCACATGACGAACGGTCTGCGGGCAGCCGAGCAGGTGATCAGCCTCGTGCGTGAGAACGAGGACCTGGCTCATCACGGCGACGGCTGCTCTCCAGAGGTGATCGCCGCGGCGGAGACGGAGATGGCACTTGCCTTTCCCCCCTCCTATCGGCGCCTGATCGAGGAATTCGGCACATGGGACGCCCCGCCCATCGAGTTCCCCGGCGTGTACCGGACACCGGCCAGGGGAGAGAAACTGCTGGGAACCCCGGCCTACACACAGGAGGACCGTGCCGCCCTCGGGCTTCCCCACCACTTCATGGTCCTCCTGCACGACGATGTCTGGGGGGTCGTCGTCCTTGACACCTCCCAGACCGACGAGGACGGCGAGTACCCCGTCTTCGCGTGGAACCCGGGAGTCCCGGAAGGGGGACTCATGGAGAAGATCGCGAACAGTTTCGGAGAGTTCGCGCTCAAGGAGTGCCGGCAGAACCTGAGCTGATCGTCTCGACAGGGGTCCGCACGCCCAGCGTGCGGACCCCTGTCCGCTCAGGCACCCACGTGACGCACCCCACCCACCACCCCGTTCAAACTCCGTTAACAATGGACTGTGATCTCTCCGGTCTCCCCGATGCCCCGGAGCGCCCACCGGCACAAGCCGGAGGCGACTCCCTACGTCGACCTCACCCGAGCCGAGTGGAGCGCGCTGCGCGACAAGACGCCGCTGCCGCTCACCGCCGAGGAGGTCGAGAAGCTGCGCGGCCTCGGTGATGTCATCGACCTCGACGAGGTGCGGGACATCTACCTCCCGCTGTCCAGACTCCTCAACCTCTACGTCGGCGCCACGGACGGCCTGAGAAACGCGCTGAACACCTTCCTGGGCGAACAGGGCTCCCAGTCCGGCACCCCGTTCGTCATAGGAGTCGCGGGGTCGGTGGCCGTAGGAAAGTCGACCGTCGCGCGCCTCCTCCAGGCGCTGCTGTCCCGCTGGCCCGAGCACCCCCGCGTCGAGCTGGTCACCACCGACGGGTTCCTGCTGCCCACAAGGGAGTTGGAGGCTCGCGGCCTCATGTCGCGCAAGGGCTTCCCCGAGTCGTACGACCGCCGCGCGCTCACCCGCTTCGTCGCCGACATCAAGGCGGGCAAGGACGAGGTCACCGCACCCGTCTACTCCCACCTCATCTACGACATCGTGCCCGATCAGCGGCTCACCGTCCGCCGGCCCGACATCCTGATCGTGGAGGGGCTCAACGTGCTGCAACCCGCCCTCCCCGGCAAGGACGGCCGTACCCGTGTCGGTCTCGCCGACTACTTCGACTTCAGTGTGTACGTCGACGCCAGCGCCGAGGACATCGAGCACTGGTATCTGAACCGGTTCCGCAAGCTGCGCGCCACCGCGTTCCAGAACCCCGACTCGTACTTCCGCAAGTACACCCAGGTCTCCGAGGACGAGGCCGTCGACTACGCCCGCACGCTCTGGCGCACCATCAACAAGCCCAACCTGGTGGAGAACATCGCCCCCACCCGCGGCCGCGCCACCCTCGTCATCCGCAAGGGAACCGACCACAAGGTCCGACGGCTGAGCCTGCGCAAGCTGTAGAAGCGGCCTGATAGAAGTGCGTCATGCTGCACCTGCGCCTCATCACCCCCGCCGACCGGACCGACGACGTCGTCCGGCTGATCGAGACGACCGTCGGGGCCACCCACCTCGTCGTCCTGGCCGGCGCCGCCCGCAACCCGCCCGGCGATGTCGTCATGTGCGACGTCGCCCGCGAGGCCGGTGACGAACTCATCGGCGCGCTACGGGAGTTGGAGCTCGACCGGATCGGTTCCATCGCCGTCGACGACATCGGCCTGTCCCTGTCGGAGCGGGCCGAACAGGCCAAGGACGACGCGCCCGGCGAGGGCGCCGACGCCGTGCTGTGGGAGCACCTCGCCGACGCGACGCACGAGGAGTCGACCCTCACCGTCACCTACGTCGCGTTCCTTACCGTGGCGACCATGCTCGCGGCCTGCGGTGTGATGCTGGACAACGCGATCCTGATCGTCGGCGCGATGGCCGTGGGACCGGAGTTCGGGCCGCTCGCCGGGATCTCGACGGCGCTGGTGCGGAAGGCTCCGCAGTTGGTGTGGCGGTCACTGTGGGCGCTGCTCGCCGGGTTCGCGGCGGCCATGGTCCTTACGGCGGGCTTCAGTTGGCTGCTGGACACCCTCGGCCTCTTCGAGAAGTCCATGGTGGAGGCCCCGCGCCCCAACACCGCCTTCATCTGGAAGCCCGACTGGATGTCCTTGGTCGTGGCCTTCCTGGCCGGCATCGCGGGCACCCTGTCGCTCACGTCCGCCAAGTCCGGTGCCCTGATCGGCGTCGCGATCTCGGTGACGACCGTCCCGGCCGCGGCGAACGCCGCCGTCGCCTTCAGCTACCGCGACTACTCCCAGACCTGGGGCTCCACCTGGCAACTCCTCGCCAACCTCGGCGGCATCGTACTGGCGGGCACGCTCACGCTGCTCGCCCAGAAGTGGCTCTGGGCCGCACAGCGCGAGCGCACCACTCAACCCACCTGACCGGCCACCGACTTCACGACAACCGGCCCAACCCGCATGCCCGAGCACGGAGCTTCACGGCACCGACTCAACTCGCTCGACCGGCCGCCGACTTACCGACCACCGGCCCAACTCACCCGGTCGAGCACCGACTTCACGACACCGACGCAACTCGACTGACCGGCCGCCGACTCAACGGCAACCGGCCCAACCCACCTGACCGAGCGCCGACTCCACGGCATCGACGCAACTCGGGTGACCGGCCGCCGACTCAACGGCAACCGGCCCAACCCACCTGGCCGAGCGCCGGCTAACCGACCACCGGCTCGCCCCGCCTACCCCAGCGCCGACTTCACCGCATCCGCCAACCGCCCGGCCACGGACCGAGCCTGGTCGATATCGGCAGCCTCGACCATCACCCGTACCAACGGCTCCGTACCGGACGGCCGCAGCAACACCCGCCCCGTGGAACCGAGTTCACGCTCCGCCTCGGCGACCGCGGCCGCCAGGTCTGCGGAGGTGCCCACCCGGGTGCGGTCCACATCGGGGACGTTGATGAGCACCTGCGGGAGCCGGGTCATCACGGACGCGAGGTCCTTCAGCGTACGGCCCGTGTCGGCGACCCGCGCCGCCAGCATCAGGCCGGTCAGCGTGCCGTCGCCGGTGGTCGCGTGGTCCAGGATGATCACGTGGCCGGACTGCTCGCCGCCCAAGGCGTAGCCGTGCTCCTTCATCTCCTCCAGGACGTAGCGGTCACCGACCGCGGTCTGGACGAGCGTCAACCCCTCGCGTTCCATGGCCAGTTTGAAGCCGAGGTTCGACATGACGGTCGCGACGACGGTGTCGGAGCGCAGTGCGGAACGCTCCCGCATCGCCAGCGCGATCACGGCCATGATCTGATCCCCGTCGACCTCTTCACCGGTGTGGTCCACGGCCAGGCAGCGGTCGGCGTCCCCGTCGTGCGCGATGCCGAAGTCGGCGCCGTGCTCGACGACGGCGGCCTTGAGCAGACCCAGGTGGGTCGAGCCGCAACCGTCGTTGATGTTCAGCCCGTTGGGGTCCGCGCCGATCGTGATGACCTCGGCACCCGCCCGCGAGAAGGCCTCCGGGGAGACCCGCGCGGCGGCACCGTGCGCCTCGTCGAGGACGATCTTCAGCCCGTCGAGCCGGTTCGGGAGCACGCCGATGAGATGGGCGACGTACTGGTCGAAGCCTTCGTTGTAGTGCCGCACCCGGCCGACGCCGGCGCCGGTCGGGCGGTCCCAGGGAGCGCCGGTGCGGTGCTCCTCGTAGACCTTCTCGATCCGCTCCTCCAGCTCGTCGTCGAGCTTGTGCCCGCCGCGCGCGAGGAACTTCAGTCCGTTGTCGGGCATCGCGTTGTGGCTGGCGGAGAGCATCACACCGAGGTCGGCGCCCAGCACGCCGGTGAGATACGCCACCGCGGGGGTGGGCAGCACACCGACGAGCAGTACGTCCACTCCCGAGCTGGCCAGGCCCGCGACCACCGCGGCCTCCAGGAACTCCCCGGACGCGCGCGGGTCCCGCCCGACCACGGCCGTCGCCCGGTGGCCCGCGAAGGTGCCCGCCTCGGCGAGTACGTGCGCCGCCGCGACGGAGAGCCCGAGGGCCAGTTCGGCCGTCAGATCCACGTTGGCGACACCGCGCACGCCGTCCGTGCCGAAGAGTCGTCCCACTTGTCCTCCTGAGGAAGGCGAAAATCCTGCAAGGCGAAAGTCCTGCATCCAGGCATACGATGCCTGTTCATCCGATCACACAAGCCTTTGAGCGTCTTGTGCCGTTATACGCCCCCGGCTGTGATAAACGAACGCCCCGACGGCACGAGTGGCGTGCCGCCGGGGCGTTCGGAGTACAGACAACCGGCGCGATTTAGCGCTTGCTGTACTGCGGGGCCTTGCGGGCCTTCTTGAGACCGGCCTTCTTGCGCTCGACCGCACGGTCGTCGCGACGGAGGTAACCGGCCTTCTTGAGGGCGGCGCGGTTGTTGTCCACGTCGGCCTCGTTCAGCGCGCGGGCCACGCCGAGGCGCAGGGCACCGGCCTGACCGGAGACGCCGCCACCCGAGATACGGGCGATGACGTCGTAGCGGCCGTCGAGCTCGAGCACCTTGAAGGGCTCGTTGACTTCCTGCTGGTGGACCTTGTTCGGGAAGTAGTCCTCGAGCGTACGCCCGTTGACCTTCCACTTGCCGGTGCCGGGCACGATGCGAACGCGCGCGATGGCGTTCTTGCGACGGCCCAGGCCGGCGGCCGGCTGCGGGTCGCCGAAGCGGCCGGCGAGCGACTCCGACGTGTACTCACCCTCGACGGGGACGTCGGACTCGGTGGTGTAGCTCTCGATGTCGACGAGCTCGGTCTCGGTCTCTTCGACCGGCTGCTCAACAGTGGTCTCGGCCACGGTTCTCCTCAGATCTTTTCTGTTTAGGGGTGTGGCCGGAACTACTGCGCGACCTGGGTGATCTCGAACGGCACCGGCTGCTGCGCAGCGTGCGGGTGCTGGTCGCCCGAGTAGACCTTCAGCTTCGAGATCATCTGACGGCCCAGGGTGTTCTTGGGGATCATGCCCTTGATGGCCTTCTCGACGGCCTTCTCGGGGTTCTTCGCCAGCAGCTCGTCGTAACGGACGGAGCGCAGACCACCCGGGTAACCGGAGTGGCGGTACGCCAGCTTCTGGGTCTTCTTGTTGCCGGACAGGTGAACCTTGTCGGCGTTGATGATGATGACGAAGTCGCCCATGTCCATGTGCGGGGCATAGGTCGGCTTGTGCTTGCCACGGAGGAGGTTCGCCGCAGTGGTAGCCAGACGGCCGAGGACGATGTCCTGGGCGTCGATGACGTGCCACTGGCGAGTCACATCGCCGGGCTTGGGGCTGTACGTACGCACTTCGCAGCCTTCTTCTTCAGTGGATGGGTGCTGACACATGGCATCACTGAAGCGATCGTGCAGCTGGGGACGACAATGGCCGGGGACGAAGCCCGTATGCCGCCCACTGGTAACTGCTCCAGGGAACCTACGTAAGGGCTTCTCGCCTGAGAGCGACCAAACCGATACGCATAACAAACCGTAAGAGTACCCGCGCCTGGCCGGGCGGGTCAAAACGCGGCGGGACCGACCGGAGCGAGTGCGGAAAGCGATCGCGAAAACACTCACCGTGACATCTCAACGTCAGTTCCCACAGGCCTCGTTGACGCGCACCGGTACCCCCGTCCCCCCGTCTAGGATGCGACCCATGAGCTTCGGACAGGGGGGACCCCAGTCCCAGTGGGATCCCTGGAAACCCAATTCGCAGCAGCCTTGGGGCGGGAACGTCGACGACGAGACCCCTGACTGGGCCGCGCTCGCCGACCAGGCGGAGACGCGCAACCGGCGCAAGAGACTGCTGCTCATAGTCGGCGGCGCGCTCGCGACGGTGGGCGTCGGGACAGCCGTGGCCATGGCCGTGATGTCGGCGAACGACGACACGAGCGCGTCCGGCAAGCCCACCAACCTGCCCGCGAGCGCGTCCGTGCCCGGCGACACCAGCGCCACCTCGCCGTCCTTCGCGCCGACCAGCGCGCCCCCGCCGCTGGACCCGAAGGAGTTCATCTCCAGCAAGGCCAAGGACACGGCACCGCTCAGCCCCGCGACCCTCTTCCCGGGCACCCAGCTGACGGTCGCCTCGACGGTGTACAAGAAGGGCCCGACGGCCGACACCACGAACTGCGCCTCGGTCGCCTCCGGCACCCTCCCCAAGATCCTCACCGCGGACGGCTGCACCCGCCTCATGCGGGTCACGTACGTCAAGGGCGACATCGCGGTCACGGTCGGTGTGGCCCTCTTCGACACCGAGGCCCAGGCGACCAAGGCCAAGGGCCAGGCGGACACCAAGAGCGCGATCAAGTCGCTGTCCGGCAAGGGCGTCAAGGCCTTCTGCGACGGCGCGATCTGCCGTACGACGACCAACGCGTACGGCCGCTACGCCTACTTCACGGTCGCCGGCTTCAGCAGCGGCAAGGACGTGACGACGAAGGACACCGCGGTCTTCTCGATCGGCGACGACCTCGCCAAGTTCGCCTTCGACCAGATCCACGCCCGCGGCGAGGCCCAGGCTTCGGCAGCGGCCCAGAACTAGGCCCTGTCGGGGGCGGTGGGGCCTGGCACGCCCTCCCCCGCCGCCTCAAAAGCGTGGGAGCCCCGCCCCCTAGCGGCGTTGCCGTCGGTCGCCCCTGCCGCTGCCCGCACCAGACCCCGCTCACCGACCCCGACAGGGCGCCGCCGCTCTCCCGCGGCCCGATCCGCCGGACCGGCCCTGGGCCCCCTGTCTGCGGAAACCCCCATGTGAGACCCTCCCCCGACGATCACCATCGGGCCCAGGGGGGACCTGTCATGACCTCGCACCACACCACGCCGTCCACAGCCGCATCCGCCTCCACACCCGCCGCCACCTCCAGACGCCGCATGCTCGCCACCGCCGCGGGCCTCGGTGGTGCCGCCCTCGCCACCACCGTCGCTACGGCCGGTGAGGCGGCCGCCGCGGACACCGGCGCCGGCTGGCTGAACGTCAAGGACGTGGCCTACGGCGCGCTCGGCGACAACTCCGCCGACGACCGCCCCGCGATCCAGAAGGCGATCGACGCGGCGGGCCAGGGCGGCACCGTGTACGTCCCGCCGGGCCGGTACAAGCTCGGCGCGCCCCTGCGGCTCTCCCTGGGCGTGACACTGCGCGGCGACTGGAACCCGCACTTCCCGGACCGCACGTTCATGGTCGGCTCCTTCCTCCGGCCGATGTACCCGAACACCGACCTCGGCACCGGCTTCGACGGCGACGCGCTGATCGTCGTCGACCCGGCCCCGGACGCCTCCTCGACGACCGACGCGTACCACAAGTCCGCCTACCAGGGCGGCCCCCGGCTGTACGGCCTGGCCCTGCGCGGCTGCCAGGACGACCAGAGCCTCACCGTCCTGAACAAGACGGGCACCGCCATCACCGGCGTCCGCGTCGGCCCCGGCGTCCGGGACCTCGGCATGGACAAGGTGACGATCTGGCGGTTCACCGGCGACGGCCTCAACGCCCAGAACTCGTCCGCCTTCCAGCTCAACCAGGTGCACTGCGTCGCCAACGAGGGACACGGCTTCACCTGGGGCGACTCCGCGGGCACCGGCGGCGGCCTGGTCGACGCCGACCTCTTCCAGTGCTACTCCCAGGGCAACAAGGGCCACGGCTACGACATCCTCAACCCCAACGCCGTGACGATGGTCGACTGCCGCTCCGAGTGGAACACCCAGCACGGCTACCACATCACCGGCATCAACTACTCGATGGTGATGGTCGGTTGCAACACCGACCGCAACGGCCAGGACGGCTTCCACCTCTCCACCTCGGCGGGCGGCCGCTTCCTCCAACTCCTCGGCTGCCTCGCCAAACGCGACGGCAAGACGACCACCGGCGCCTCCGGCTTCACCATCACCGGCACCTCCGCCGAGGGCGTGGTCCTCACCGGCTGCTCCACCACCGTCGGCCGCGACGACGACAACGCCGGCACGTACTCCCCCGCCTACGGCATCACGACCTCCGCCCTGAACTCCGCGAGCTGCGTCTCGGTCGTAGGCGGCGAATACGTCGGCACGACCGCCCCCTTCAACGACGCCGGCGCGGTCCTCGTCCGGCACAGCGGTGTCACCGCCGGCACCCAGTCCGACACCGCCCTGACCTGGGACAAATCCGACGTCCACATGGTGTCCGGGGCCGCCGGAACCGTCCGGGACGTGCAGTTCTGGAGCCGCGGCAAGAGCCGCCGCTGGACCCTGCGCACCACCGACACCGCCGAGTCCGGCACGGGCGACGGCTCCGACTTCGCCCTGCTCCGCCACGGCGACGACGGCACCGCCCTCAGCACCCCGGTCACCGTCACCCGCAGCACCGGCCGGGTGTCGTTCACCACCCCGGGCGTGGTCGTCAACGCCGACTCCAGCCCCGGCGTGAACCTTCTCCAGTCCCGAGCCGCCGGCCAGGGCTACGCCGTCACCGGCGCCGACACGTCCTCCCGCGCCTTCCAGTCCCAGGTCACCGGCGACGCCATCAACCGCTTCGCCATCGAGATCAACGGCACCCAGAGCTTCGGCCCGGGCGGCGGCACTGGCCGCGACACCAGCTGGGGACGCCTCGGCACGGCCCAGATAGGCAGCTCCGACTCGGACCTCGTGGCGGGCCTCGCGGGCAAGGGCCTCCGGGTCAAGGAGGGCACCAACGCCAAGATGGGCACCCTCACCCTGAACGGCGCCACGGCGGTCACGGTCCCCACCACCGCGGTCACCGCCACCAGCCGCATCTTCCTGACGATCCAGGCCCCGGGCGGCAGCCCCGCAGGCATCGCCTACGTCTCCACCCGCACGGCCGGAACATCCTTCAGCGTCAAGGGAGTTGCGGGCGACACCTCAACGGTGGCGTGGCTGATCGTAGAACCGGCGTAGCACCACCGCTCCCCAACTCCTCAGTGCACAGCGCCTCTTACCCGGCGGGCCTGCGTCTGCCGCTCCGCGAGCAACGCGTCCGCCGGGTAGGCGACCTCCTCCAAGGTCAGCCCGTGCGGCCGTACGACATGAACGGCGCTGTCCCGCACCCCCGCGTCCAGCACCTTCCGCGGCCACTCGGCGCCCCGGTGCCCGTCGCCGACGAAGAGCAACGCCCCGACCATGGAACGCACTTGGTTGTGGCAGAAGGCATCGGCCCGCACCTCGATCTCGACGACACCGTCCGCCCGCCGCGTCACCCCGAAGTCGAGAATCTCCCGAACGGTCGACGCGCCCTCGCGCTTCTTCGCATAGGCGGCGAAGTCATGCTCCCCCACAAGGGACTTGGCAGCGGCGTCCATCACGTCGACGTCCAACTCCCAGTCGTGCCAGAGGACATGGTTCCGCAGCAACGGGTCCACTCCCCCGGGGCGATCCCCGACCCGGTACACGTACCGCCGCCACAAGGCCGCGAACCGCGCGTTGAACCCCTCGGGCGCCTCCGCCACCCCCCACACCCGCACATCCTTCGGCAACCGCCCCGCAAGCCGCTTCAGCAGCTTCTCGCGGTGCTCGACCCACAACTCCCCCGGCAGATCGACATGAGCCACCTGCCCCCGCGCGTGCACCCCCGCATCGGTCCGCCCGGCAACGGTCAGGTCGTATGTCACGTCCCCCGCCCGCGTCACGGTCCGCAACGCGTCCTCGACCTCCCCCTGCACGGTCCGCCGCCCCCCGGCCTGCTTGGCCCACCCGGAGAAGGAGGTCCCGTCGTAGGAGAGGTCGAGTCGTACGCGTACAAACCCGGCCGCTACGTCGTCACTCACACCGAGATCCTTTCAGGTAAACAAAAGCGGGCCCGTCCCTCGAAAGGAACGGACCCGGCCAGCCACAACGGGCCAGCAGCCAAAAACGCCGTTACGCGTCCTTGGCCTCCTCGTCGGCCTCAACCGGCTTCGCGTCCTCGACGACCTCAACCGGAGCCGCAGCCTCGGCATCCTTCGCGGCACGCTTGGTGGCGGCCTCGGCCTCACCCGTCGCAGCCTGTGCAACAGTCAGCGCCTCGACCAGCTCGATGACGGCCATGGGCGCGTTGTCCCCACGACGGTTACCGATCTTGGTGATACGGGTGTAGCCACCGGGACGGTTCTCGTACCGCGGGCCGATCTCGGTGAAGAGCGTGTGGACGACGCTCTTGTCCGTGATCACCTGGAGCACCTGACGGCGGTTGTGAAGGTCACCCTTCTTCGCCTTGGTGACCAGCCGCTCGGCGTACGGCCGCAGCTTGCGGGCCTTCGCCTCGGTGGTGGTGATACGGCCGTGCTCGAAGAGCGACTTCGCGAGGTTCGCGATGAGCAGCTTCTCGTGCGCGGCACTGCCGCCCAGACGGGCACCCTTGGTGGGCTTCGGCATTTCTTTCTCCTTGGTATCTGCCCCGGCCGTATCAGGTACCGGGGTCAGGACCCGGCGAGCGGACGCTCACCGGCAACAACCGATCAGTACTGCTCGGTCTCCACAAAGCCCGCGTCCACGTCGTCGTCGGCGCCGAAGGCGTCGGCAGCGGCCGTCGGGTCGAATCCGGGCGGGCTGTCCTTCAGGGCCAGGCCCATGCCGGCCAGCTTCGCCTTGACCTCGTCGATGGACTTCGCACCGAAGTTACGGATGTCCAGGAGGTCGGCCTCGGAACGCGCCACGAGCTCCCCCACGGAGTGGATGCCCTCGCGCTTGAGGCAGTTGTACGACCGAACGGTGAGCTCGAGCTCCTCGATCGGCAGGGCGAGATCAGCGGCAAGGGCGGCGTCCGTCGGGGACGGGCCCATGTCGATGCCCTCGGCGTCGATGTTGAGCTCACGCGCCAGACCGAACAGCTCCACCAGGGTCTTACCGGCGGACGCCATGGCGTCACGGGGACGCATGGCCTGCTTGGTCTCGACGTCGACGATCAGCTTGTCGAAGTCGGTGCGCTGCTCGACACGGGTCGCCTCGACCTTGTACGTGACCTTCAGCACGGGGCTGTAGATGGAGTCGACCGGGATACGGCCGATCTCCTGGCCCACCTGCTTGTTCTGCACGGCGGAG
Source organism: Streptomyces sp. MBT65 (assembly GCF_016612545.1). Taxonomy (GTDB): domain Bacteria; phylum Actinomycetota; class Actinomycetes; order Streptomycetales; family Streptomycetaceae; genus Streptomyces. The sequence goes on from NZ_JAENRY010000060.1 coordinate 24,559, forward strand.
ACGTAGCCGCGACCGCGCTCGACGGTCAGCTCCATCTCCAGCTTGCCCTTGCCGTTGAGCGTGGCGAGGACGAGGTCGGGGTTGTGCACCTCGACACCGGCCGGGGGCGCGATGTCGGCGGCGGTGACCAGACCCGGACCCTGCTTGCGCAGGTACATCACGACGGGCTCGTCGTGCTCCGAGGAGACGACCAGCTGCTTGATGTTGAGGATCAGGTCGGTGACGTCCTCCTTGACGCCCGGCACGGTGGTGAACTCGTGCAGAACGCCGTCGATCCGGATGCTGGTGACAGCGGCACCGGGGATCGAGGAGAGGAGCGTACGGCGAAGGGAGTTGCCGAGGGTGTAGCCGAAGCCCGGCTCCAGCGGCTCGATCACGAACCGGGAGCGGAATTCGTCGACGACCTCTTCGGTCAACGAGGGGCGCTGAGCGATCAGCATGCTGCGATTCCTTCAGTCATGGACACCCACTATTTGATGTCCTTGAGTAGTACAAGGGTACGGGCGGTACGCCACCGAAGTGCCATACCGCCCGAAACCCAAGACAACCGTGCGTCCGACGAAAAGTCAGACGCGGCGGCGCTTCGGCGGACGGCAGCCGTTGTGCGGGGTGGGGGTGACGTCCTGGATGGAGCCGACCTCAAGACCGGTGGCCTGGAGGGAGCGGATCGCGGTCTCGCGACCGGAGCCCGGACCCTTCACGAAGACGTCGACCTTGCGCATGCCGTGCTCCTGCGCGCGACGGGCGGCCGACTCGGCGGCCATCTGCGCGGCGAAGGGGGTGGACTTGCGCGAACCCTTGAAGCCGACGTGGCCGGCGGAGGCCCAGGAGATCACGTTGCCCGAGGGGTCGGTGATCGAGACGATCGTGTTGTTGAACGTGCTCTTGATGTGCGCGTGGCCGTGAGCGACGTTCTTCTTTTCCTTGCGGCGCACCTTCTTGGCAGCGCCCTGACGACCCTTGGGGGGCATCTATTACTCCTACGGGGAGGTGGTCGGTCCTACAGCGAAGACCGCTGGTGAAGCGTTGTCCGCTGCGGACTACTTCTTGCCCGGCTTCTTCTTGCCGGCGATGGCGCGACGCGGACCCTTGCGGGTACGAGCGTTCGTGCTGGTGCGCTGACCGCGTACGGGCAGACCACGACGGTGACGGAGACCCTGGTAGCAGCCGATCTCCACCTTGCGGCGGATGTCGGCCTGGATCTCGCGACGGAGGTCACCCTCGGTCTTGATGTTGGCGTCGACGTACTCACGAATCGCGACGAGCTGCTCTTCCGAGAGGTCGCGAACGCGGGTGTTGGGGTCGATGCCGGTCTCGGCCAGCGTCAGCTGGGAAAGGGTCCGACCAATGCCGAACACGTAGGTGAGGGCGACCTCCACGCGCTTTTCGCGCGGGATGTCGACACCGGAAACGCGTGCCATTCAATGGCTCCAGTTGATCTTCGGAGGTCTTCCGCAGAACCGGATCCCAGCCGCCGGCCTCTTCCTTCGAAGATTTGGTACGGCGTGGGTCCCCAGCCTCCGAGCCGGGGGTGTCGGACGCCTACTACGCCCGGGTCCTGCGTATGAACATGTATTGCTCGCGTCGCGCGAATCCCTGCGATGTCGATGCAGAGGGAAGGTCCTGCGTCAGCCCTGGCGCTGCTTGTGGCGCGGGTTCTCGCAAATGACCATGACCCGGCCGTGACGGCGGATCACCCTGCACTTGTCGCAGATCTTCTTGACGCTCGGCTTGACCTTCATTGGTGAGGTTCTCCGGGTCAGTTGCCTGCGGCGCCGCTTGCGCGGAACCTGGGCAAGATCTACTTGTAGCGGTAGACGATCCGGCCACGCGTCAGGTCGTACGGAGACAGCTCCACCACGACCCGGTCGTCAGGGAGGATGCGGATGTAGTGCATACGCATCTTGCCGCTGATGTGTGCCAGGACCTGGTGGCCGTTCTGGAGCTCCACCTTGAACATGGCGTTCGGGAGAGACTCGACGACAGTGCCTTCGATCTCGATGGCACCTTGCTTCTTGGCCACGCTTCGCCCTTCGAATCGACTACCTTGATCGACTCGGTGCGTTCCCCTTGCGGGGTGCATGCGGACATGCGGGTGCACGAGAGCCGACGAGTCAGTCTACGTCAGGGCCCTCGGAAAGACGAATCGAGGAAGGATGCCCGAAGATATAGATCATTAAGCACAAACGGCTACGCGAGCGGATCCGGCGCGGCCGTGATCCCGAACTCGGCGAGCTTCGCCTTGCCGCCGTCAGGAGCCGTCAGCACCAGCGGCCCCTCCTCGGTCAACGCGACCGAGTGCTCCCAGTGCGAGGACCAGGTCCCGTCCGTCGTGATGACCGTCCAGTCGTCGGACAGCACCTCGGTCTTCGGGGTACCCAGCGACACCATCGGCTCGATGGCCAGGCAGAACCCGGGGACCAGCTTCGGTCCCTTCCCCCGCCGCTTCTCCACGTAGTTCAACAGATGCGGGTCCATGTGCATCTCGGTACCGATGCCATGGCCGCCGTAGTCCTCGACGATCCCGTACTTGCCGCCGCCGGGCTTCGGCTGTCGCCGGATGTACGTCTCGATGGCCCGGGAGATGTCGACCAGCCGGTTCCCCAGCTTCATCGCGGCGATCCCGGCCCACATCGACCCCTCGGTCACCCGCGACAACTCGAGCAGTTCCGGGGAGTGCCCCGAGCCCACGAACGCGGTGTACGCCGCGTCCCCGTGCCAGCCGTCGATGATCGCGCCGCAGTCGATGGAGATGATGTCGCCGTCCTTCAGCACCACCTCCTCGGAGGGGATGCCGTGGACGACGACCTCGTTCACCGAGGTGCAGATCGTGGCCGGGAAGCCGCCGTAGCCAAGGAAGTTGGGCTTCGCGTTGTGGTCGGCGAGGACCTTGCGGGCCACCTCGTCCAGATCCGTCGTGCTCGCGCCGGGCACGGCGGCCTCACGGGTCGCCGCGTGGATGGCGGCGACGACCAGTCCCGCCTCGCGCATCTTGGCGATCTGCTCGGGGGTCTTGATCTGCACCATGGGGGCCTGCGCTCTCCGTCTTCCGCGTAACTGAGGAATTGGCCGTACAAAGGAATGGCCGCACACAAGAGCCGTGGACAAGAAAAGGCTCTATACAACAGTACGGCCGCGACACCCCTGCGGGCACCGCGGCCGGATCTGCCTGCTGACTACTTCGCGCTCTCGTCCTCGCGCTTCAGCGCGTCCAGCGCCCGCTGCGTGATCTCCTCCACGGGACCGAGCGACGAGATCGTGACCACCAGGCCCTGGAGCTTGTAGTAGTCGATGATCGGCTCGGTCTGCGTGTGGTAGACCTCGAGGCGGGTGCGGACCGTGTCCTCGGAGTCGTCGTCGCGCTGGTACAGCTCACCGCCGCAGGTGTCGCAGACACCTTCCTGCTCCGGCGGGCTGTACGTCACGTGGAAGACGTGGCTGGAGTCCTTCCGGCAGATGCGGCGGCCGGCGATGCGCTTGACCACCTCTTCCTCGGAGACCTCCAGGTCCAGCACCGCGTCCAGCTTGATGCCCTCGGTCTTCAGCAGCTCGTCCAGCGCCTCGGCCTGCGACACATTGCGCGGAAAGCCGTCCAGCAGAAAGCCGTTGACCGCGTCCGGCTGCTCCATGCGGTCCTTGGCCATCGCGATGGTGACCTCGTCCGGGACCAGGTTGCCCGCGTCCATGTAGGACTTCGCCAGTTTGCCGAGTTCCGTGGCCTGACTGATGTTGGCACGGAAGAGGTCGCCCGTGGAGATGTGCGGGATGTGCAGCGTCTTGGCGAGGCGCACAGCCTGCGTTCCCTTACCGGCACCCGGCGGCCCGACGAGGACGATTCGCATCAGCGGAGGAACCCTTCGTAATTGCGCTGCTGGAGCTGGCTCTCGATCTGCTTCACCGTCTCGAGACCGACACCCACGATGATCAGGATGCTGGTCCCGCCGAACGGGAAGTTGCCGCTTGCGTTGAAACCGACCAACGCCATCGTCGGTACGAGAGCGATCAGACCCAGATACAGCGAACCCGGCCAGGTGATCCGGTTGAGTACGTAACTCAGGTACTCAGCGGTGGGCCGGCCAGCCCGGATGCCCGGGATGAAGCCACCATACTTCTTCATGTTGTCCGCGACTTCCTCGGGGTTGAACGAGATCGCCACGTAGAAGAACGCGAAGAAAACGATCAGCAGGAAGTAGCTGACCAGGTAGATCGGGTGGTCACCCTTGGTCAGGTTGGTCTCGATCCAGGTCTTCCAGCCGGACGTGCTGCCGGAGAACTGAGCGACCAGAGCCGGGATGTAGAGCAGCGAGGACGCGAAGATGACCGGAATCACACCGGCCTGATTGACCTTCAGCGGGATGTAGGTCGAGGTACCGCCGTAGGAACGGCGGCCGATCATGCGCTTCGCGTACTGGACCGGGATGCGGCGCTGGGCCTGCTCGACGAAGACCACCAGGCCGACCATCACCAGACCGACGAGGATCACGGTGCCGAACTCGATCCAGCCGCCGGCCAGCGTGCCCTGCTTCTTGATGGCCCACAGCGCGGACGGGAAGGTCGCGGCGATCGAGATGAACATGAGGATCGACATGCCGTTGCCGATACCGCGGTCGGTGATGAGCTCGCCGAGCCACATCACGACGCAGGTGCCGGCGGTCATGCAGACGACCATGGTGATGGTGGTGAAGATCGACTGGTCCGGGACGATCTGATTCGCCGTCGGGCAGCCCGAGAAGAGGGCGCCGCTGCGGGCGGTGGCCACCAGACCGGTGCCCTGGAGGATGGCGAGCGCCACGGTCAGATAACGCGTGTACTGCGTGATCTTCGCCGTGCCGGCCTGCCCCTCCTTCTTGAGGGCTTCCAGGCGCGGGATCACCACGGTCAGCAGCTGCAGAATGATGCTCGCCGTGATGTACGGCATGATGCCGAGCGCGAAGATCGTGATCTGGAGCAGCGCGCCACCGCTGAACATGTTGACCAGACCGAACAGACCCTGGTTTCCGTTCGAGACGTCGATACAGGTCTGGACGCTCTTGTAATCGACGCCCGGGATCGGGATGTGCGTACCGACCCGGTACACCACGATGATGCCGAGCGTGAAGAGCAGCTTCTTGCGCAGGTCGGGTGTCCTGAACGCCCGGGCGAACGCGGTGAGCACGGTGCCTCCTGCGACCCCCGCGTGTGCGCGCGTGAGGTGACGACTAAGTGTGGTTGATGGCCTGTGGAACGAGATTACGGCATGCCAAGACGACGCTGGGTACCAGCCGCACAGCCTACCTACATCGACGGCCCTTAGGGATACCGATCGAAGGTCCCCTGAGTCACGACAAGCACGCGAGCCACTTCACACGGCCCCCGGGCACCCCATCCGTATACGAACACGTGTGTCATACGCGGGCACTCGCCCCGCTGCTCGTCTCACCCTCGCACCGCTGAGGGACGACGACCGACCACCGCACGGCTACACCCCTGACCAGCCGAAACAGGCGATCTCCACCACGCACGCCAAGCACTCCACCCTCACCCCCGCACCCGACCCGACGGCAGGCACCCTGCGGACGCCGTCCACCGGGACCACCGCAGACACCGACAACTGCGGCAGCACCGAACTCTGTGTCCTCAACTACTACGGGCACGACAAGAACAAGGGTTACTAAGACTTGGCCTCCGTGGCCCTCGCGAACTGCCACGGTCGGCACGACAACACGGTCCCGTCGTATTCGAAGTCGGCCATGCGGCTTTTCCCGCTGCCCACGGAGGACACGTGGCTCACCATCACCGTCGTTCTCTCCACAACGCGGACCGAAGGCACCCGACACCCCCTCGCCCCAGCCGACTGTGCGGAGCGTTCCAGCAGTGCGCGTCGAGCGGCTCCAGGCGGCGCGGCCCCTGGACAAGTGCGCGCCGACGACAGCGAGGGCACGCTGCTGAAGCGGGCCGAGGCGGTGGTGGCGAACCGGTGCCTGCGTGGTCCCGGATATCGGAGTCGTCCGCTCGACGAGCATCCGCGGTCGAACCCGGCGTCCGACGTCTTCGGGTTCTCCTGGTCCGCGCAGGCCGCCCGCACCGGCTACGTGACTTCCGACGAGGCCCCGGCTGGAGCGACCGGGGACGACACCGCCTCCCGGCCCGAGAAGGAACTGCTGTCGGGGAAACTGACGGCCGATCAGGGTCACCGGGTCCCGAAGGACAGCTGCTACGGCGAGGCCGGGCGGGGCTGGCTGAGAACGCCCGGCCGGCCAGGGCCCTCAACGAACAGGGCATGACCATCACCCGGGTCGCGGGCAGGGCCCGGGCGGATTCGTCGGCTCCGGCTCCTGTGTCAGCGTGGCCCGGCAGGCGCTGTCGTACCGGATGGTGGGAGGGCGGACGTATCGAGCGAGCCGTAACCCAGTGGTCCGCGTGCATGAAGTCCAAGGGGTACGACCACCGGTCGTCGACCCGGGCCGCGAGGGGCCGGCGGCGGGCGAGGCCGACGTCGCCACCACGACTACAGGCTCGGGCTCGGACTGCAAGAAGCGTGTGCGCTGCCCGGACCTCGTGGTCGCCGTCCAGGCCGCCTACGGGAACCGGTGCAGCGATGAACACCCGGCCCGGATGAAGGAGTTCGCGCGACCGCCGGCGGCGCAGCGCCCACGGCATCCCGCGCTGACCGTCCTGAGTCGAAAAAACGGCCGGGGCCGCCCCTCGTGAGAGAGGCGACCCCGGCCGGTGTTGCCGACGTAGGTCAGACGAGCTCGGTGACCGTGCCGCCAGCCGCAGTGATCTTCTCCTTGGCGGAGCCGGAGACGGCGTCCACCGTCACCTGCAGCGCCACGGAGATCTCGCCCTGGCCGAGGACCTTGACGAGGCTGTTCTTGCGAACCGCACCGTTGGCGACGAGACCCTCAACGGTGACCTCGCCACCCTCCGGGTACAGGGACGCCAGCTTGTCGAGGTTCACGACCTGGTACTCGGTCTTGAACGGGTTGCGGAAGCCCTTGAGCTTCGGAAGACGCATGTGGAGGGGCATCTGGCCACCCTCGAAGCGCTCCGGCACCTGGTAACGGGCCTTCGTACCCTTGGTTCCACGACCGGCCGTCTTACCCTTCGACGCCTCACCACGACCCACACGGGTCTTGGCGGTCTTGGCGCCCGGGGCGGGACGGAGGTTGTGGATCTTGAGCGGGTTGTTCTCCGCCATGATCAGTCGACCTCCTCAACCGTCACGAGGTGGCGGACGGTGTGCACCATTCCGCGGAACTCGGGGCGGTCCTCCTTGACGACCACGGTGTTGATCCCCTTGAGACCAAGCGACCGCAGCGTGTCACGGTGGTTCTGCTTGCTGCCGATGTACGACTTCGTCTGCGTGACCTTGAGGCGAGCCATTACGCACCCGCCCCGGCACGTGCACGAAGGAGAGCCGCGGGAGCGACGTCCTCGAGGGGCAGACCGCGGCGGGCCGCGATCTCCTCGGGACGCTGCAGGCCCTTGAGGGCCGCCACGGTCGCGTGCACGATGTTGATCGCGTTGGACGAACCGAGCGACTTCGACAGGATGTCGTGGACGCCGGCGCACTCGAGCACTGCACGCACCGGGCCACCGGCGATAACGCCGGTACCGGGGGAAGCAGGCTTGAGCAGGACGACGCCCGCGGCCTTCTCGCCCGTGATCGGGTGCGGGATGGTGCCCTGGATACGGGGGACCTTGAAGAAGTGCTTCTTGGCCTCTTCAACACCCTTGGCGATCGCGGCCGGCACCTCCTTGGCCTTGCCGTAACCGACACCGACGGTGCCGTCACCATCGCCCACCACGACGAGCGCGGTGAAGCTGAAGCGACGACCACCCTTGACAACCTTGGCGACGCGGTTGATCGCGACTACGCGCTCAACGTACGCGGTCTTCTCGGCGGCAGCAGCGCCGCCGTCACGGCCCTTCCGGTCCCGCCGCTCGCCGCCACCGGCACCGCTTCCACGGCGCTGGGGTCCAGCCATTGGATTACCTCTCTCTTTCCGCTAGCTACGGAAGCGACTAGAACTTCAGTCCGGCTTCGCGGGCGGCGTCCGCCAGGGCGGCGATGCGCCCCGCGTACTGATTGCCACCGCGGTCGAATACGACAGCCTCGACGCCGGCGGCCTTGGCGCGCTCGGCGACCAGGGCGCCGACCGACTTGGCCTGCGCGGACTTGTCGCTCTCGCCGCCGCGGATCGAGGTGTCCAGGGTCGACGCCGACGCCAGGGTGTGACCCTTGATGTCGTCGATGACCTGGGCCACGATGTGGCGGTTGGAGCGGGTCACGACCAGGCGCGGACGCTCAGCCGTACCGGAAATGTGCTTCCGGATGCGGATGTGACGACGCTTGATGGCAGCACGCTTGTAAGCGTCGCCCTTAGCGATCTTCGTACCGTATGCCATGGCTTACTTACCCGCCTTTCCGACCTTGCGCCGGATGACTTCGCCCTCGTACTTGACGCCCTTGGCCTTGTACGGGTCGGGCTTGCGCAGCTTGCGGATGTTCGCCGCAACCTCGCCGACCTTCTGCTTGTCGATGCCCTCGACCGAGAAGTGCGTCGGGTTCTCGACCTTGAACGAGATGCCCTCGGGCGCCTCGACGGTGATCGAGTGGCTGTAGCCGAGCGCGAACTCGAGGTTCGATCCCTTGGCCGCAACGCGGTAACCGACACCGCTGATCTCGAGCTTCTTCACGTAACCCTCGGTCACGCCGGTGATCATGTTCGCCACCAGCGTGCGGGACAGGCCGTGCAGGGCCTTGTTCTGACGCTCGTCGTTGGGGCGGGTGACGCTGAGCACGCCGTCCTCACCCTTGGCGATGTCGATCGGCGCTGCGACGGTGTGGGTCAGCGAGCCCTTGGGGCCCTTGACCGAGACCGTACGGCCGTCGATGGTGACGTCCACGCCGGCGGGAACCGTGATGGGGAGCTTGCCAATACGCGACATAGCTTCTTCCGTTTCCCTTCCGCTACCAGACGTAGGCGAGAACTTCTCCGCCTACGCCCTTCTTGCCGGCCTGCTTGTCGGTGAGGAGACCGTGCGACGTGGAGATGATCGCCACGCCGAGGCCACCGAGCACCTTGGGCAGGGAGGTGGACTTCGCGTACACCCGGAGACCGGGCTTGGAGATCCGCTTGATGCCCGCGATGGAGCGCTCACGGTTCGGGCCGAACTTCAGCTCGAGGACGAGGTTCTTGCCGACCTCGGCGTCCTCGACCTTCCAGCCCGTGATGAAGCCCTCCTGCTGGAGGATCTCCGCGATGTGCGACTTGATCTTCGATGCCGGCATCGTCACTGAGTCGTGGTATGCCGAGTTCGCGTTCCGCAGACGCGTAAGCATGTCTGCGATCGGATCAGTCATGGTCATGAATTGGCCTTCGGCCTCTCTCGCCGGGGTTTCCAGGTGCCCATCCCTCTCCTCGATCCGAGACGAGGCGGGTGCGGTGCGGTGGACCTACGGCGTAGTAAGTCGTATGGGCGGCAATCAGGCGCCCAACCCTCCTAGCCTAAGCCATGAAGGGGTGGGCACCTGACCGTGCCCTCTGCTTACCGAGAGCTTCGGGAGTCCGGAAGTACCGGACTACCAGGAGCTCTTGGTCACGCCCGGCAGCTCGCCACGGTGAGCCATCTCACGAAGGCACACGCGGCAGAGGCCGAACTTGCGGTACACGGAGTGCGGACGGCCGCAGCGCTGGCAGCGCGTGTAGCCACGTACTCCGAACTTGGGCTTACGAGCAGCCTTGGCAATCAGAGCCTTCTTCGCCATCTCGCTTACGCCTCCTTGAAGGGGAAGCCGAGGTGACGGAGAAGGGCACGGCCTTCGGCGTCGTTGGTCGCCGTGGTGACCACGGTGATGTCCATACCCCGGACGCGGTCGATCTTGTCCTGGTCGATCTCGTGGAACATGACCTGCTCGGTGAGACCGAAGGTGTAGTTGCCACGGCCGTCGAACTGCTTGGGAGACAGACCACGGAAGTCGCGGATGCGCGGAAGCGCGAGCGACAGGGTGCGGTCCAGGAACTCCCACATGCGGTCGCCACGGAGCGTGACGTGGGCACCGATCGGCTGACCCTCGCGCAGCTTGAACTGCGCGATGGACTTGCGGGCCTTGGTGATGGCCGGCTTCTGACCGGTGATCGTGGTCAGGTCACGGACGGCACCGTCCATGAGCTTGGAGTCACGGGCGGCGTCGCCGACACCCATGTTCACCACGATCTTGACGAGGCCGGGGATCTGCATGACGTTCTCGTACGAGAACTCTTCCTGCAGCTTGCCCGCGATCTCCTCGCGGTACTTCGTCTTGAGACGCGGAGTGGTGGTGGTAGCCATCAGATGTCCTCACCCGTCCGCTTGGCAACGCGAACCTTGTTGCCCTCGTCGTCGAAGCGGTAGCCGACACGCGTGACGACCTTGTTGCCGTCCTTCTCAACGACCAGCTGGACGTTGGAGACGTGGATCGGCGCCTCGGTCGTGACGATGCCACCGGCCTGCGAACCCTTGGCGGTGGGGCCGGCCTTGGTGTGCTTCTTGACCCGGTTGACACCCTCGACCAGGACGCGCTCGTCGCGCGGGTAAGCGGCAATGACCTTGCCCTGCTTGCCCTTGTCCTTGCCGGTGATGACCTGAACCGTGTCACCCTTCTTGATCTTCATGCTTACAGCACCTCCGGAGCCAGCGAGATGATCTTCATGAACTTCTTCTCGCGCAGCTCGCGCCCGACCGGGCCGAAGATGCGGGTGCCGCGAGGGTCGCCGTCGTTCTTCAGAATGACGGCGGCGTTCTCGTCGAAGCGGATGTACGAGCCGTCCGGACGGCGGCGCTCCTTGACGGTGCGAACGATGACGGCCTTGACGACGTCACCCTTCTTCACGTTGCCACCGGGGATCGCGTCCTTGACGGTGGCGACGATGACGTCACCGATGCCCGCGTAGCGGCGACCGGAGCCACCGAGCACACGGATGCAAAGGATTTCCTTCGCACCAGTGTTGTCGGCGACACGCAGTCGCGACTCCTGCTGGATCACGTCTATCTCCTGATCGTCTGCCGGTTCCCCAAGGGCCGTTCAGTGAACGGCCCTTGGAGCCTGGCGGAACTGTCCTGCGAGGTTGCTCGCAGGCTGCATTACTTGGAATTCCCTTGCGGGAATTACCTACTTGGCCTTCTCGAGGATCTCGACGATGCGCCAGCGCTTCGTCGCGGACAGCGGACGCGTCTCCATGAGGAGGACGCGGTCGCCGACGCCTGCGGCGTTCTGCTCGTCGTGGGCCTTGAGCTTGTTCGTACGGCGGATGACCTTGCCGTACAGCGCGTGCTTCACGCGGTCCTCGACGGCGACGACGACGGTCTTGTCCATCTTGTCGCTGACGACGAGACCCTCACGGGTCTTGCGGAAGCCGCGGCTCGCGGTCTGCTCTTCAGTCACGTTGCTCTCGCTCATCAGGCGCTCTCCACCGTCTCGATGCCCAGCTCGCGCTCACGCATCAGGGTGTAGATCCGCGCGATGTCCTTCCGGACGGCCTTGAGCCGACCGTGGTTCTCGAGCTGACCGGTCGCCGCCTGGAAGCGGAGGTTGAACAGCTCTTCCTTGGCTTCGCGGAGCTTGTTGAGAAGCTCCTCGTCACCCAGTTCGCGCAGCTCGGACGCCTTGGTACCGGCCGACATCACGCTTCACCTGCCTCGCGCTTGACGATCCGGCACTTCATCGGCAGCTTGTGCGCTGCGCGAGTGAGGGCCTCACGGGCGATCTTCTCGTTGGGGTAGGACAGCTCGAACATGACCCGACCCGGGTGCACGTTCGCGATCCACCACTCCGGCGAACCCTTACCGGAACCCATGCGGGTCTCGGCAGGCTTCTTCGTGAGCGGGCGGTCCGGGTAGATGTTGATCCAGACCTTGCCGCCACGCTTGATGTGGCGGGTCATCGCGATACGGGCGGCCTCGATCTGGCGGTTCGTCACGTACGCCGGCGTGAGGGCCTGAATGCCGTACTCGCCGAACGAAACCTGCGTACCGCCCTTGGCCTGACCACGACGCTTGGGGTGGTGCTGCTTGCGGTGCTTGACCCTACGGGGGATCAGCATGTCGGTCAGGCCTCCGTTCCAGTGCTCTCAGCCGGAGCGGCAGCCGCCGGAGCCTCGGCCTTGGGGGCCTCGGCAGCGGGAGCAGCCTGCTGCGGCTTGCGGCCGCGGCCGCCACGCTCGCCACCGCGGCCACCGCCGCGGGCCGGGCGGTCGCCGCCGCCACCCGCGCCACCGCGCGCCGGGCGGTTACCCGCGCGGGCAGCGGCGTTCTCGGCGCGGACCTCGGCGATGTTCTTGACGTCGCCCTTGTAGATCCAGACCTTCACACCGATACGGCCGAAGGTCGTCTTGGCCTCGAAGAAGCCGTAGTCCACGTTCGCGCGGAGCGTGTGCAGGGGCACGCGGCCCTCGCGGTAGAACTCCGAGCGGGACATCTCGGCGCCGCCGAGGCGGCCACCGCACTGGATCTTGATGCCCTTGGCGCCGGCCTTCATCGCCGACTGCATGCTCTTACGCATGGCGCGGCGGAAGGAGACGCGGGAGGAGAGCTGCTCGGCGACAGCCTGCGCGACCAGCTGGGCATCCGTCTCGGGGTTCTTGACCTCGAGGATGTTCAGCTGGACCTGCTTGCCCGTGAGCTTCTCGAGGTCGCCGCGGATGCGGTCGGCCTCGGCGCCACGGCGGCCGATGACGATGCCCGGACGAGCGGTGTGGATGTCCACACGCACACGGTCACGGGTGCGCTCGATCTCCACCTTCGAGATGCCGGCGCGCTCCATGCCGGACGTCATCATCCGACGGATGGCGACGTCTTCCTTGACGTAGTCCTTGTACAGCTTGTCGGCGTACCACCGGGACTTGAAGTCCGTGGTGATGCCGAGCCGGAACCCGTGCGGGTTAACCTTCTGGCCCATTACCGGGTTCCTTCCTTGCTGCTGACGACCACGGTGATGTGGCTGGTCCGCTTGCGGATCCGGTAGGCACGGCCCTGGGCACGCGGCCGGAACCGCTTCAGGGTCGGACCCTCGTCGACGTACGCCTCGGAGATGAAGAGGCTGTCGGCGTCGGTGTGGTCGTAGTTGTGCGCGGCGTTGGCAATGGCGCTGTCGAGCACCTTGCCGACCGGCACGCTCGCGGCCTGCGGGGCGAAACGCAGGACCGCCTGAGCCTCCGTGGCGTCCATGCCACGGATGAGGTCCACCACGCGGCGGGCCTTCATGGGCGTGACGCGGATGTACCGCGCCTGGGCCCTGGCTTCCATGGTTGTCCCTTCAGTGTTTGTCATGGTCAGTCACCCCGCGCTAGCGGCGCTTCGACTTCCGGTCGTCCTTGACGTGACCCCGGAAGGTGCGCGTCGGCGAGAACTCGCCGAGCTTGTGGCCGACCATCGACTCGGTGACAAACACCGGGATGTGGGTCTTGCCGTTGTGCACCGCGATCGTGTGGCCGAGCATGGCCGGGACGATCATCGAGCGGCGGGACCAGGTCTTGATGACGTTCTTGGAGCCGGCCTCGTTCTGTACGTCCACCTTCTTGATGAGGTGGCCGTCGACGAAGGGCCCCTTCTTGAGACTGCGCGGCATCTAAACCCGCTCCTAGCGCTTCTTGTTCGTCTTGCGGCGGCGGACGATGTACTTGTTCGAAGCCTTCTTCGGCGAACGAGTACGACCCTCCTTCTGACCCCACGGGCTGACCGGGTGGCGACCACCGGAGGTCTTGCCCTCACCACCACCGTGCGGGTGGTCGACCGGGTTCATCGCAACACCGCGGACGGTCGGGCGGACGCCCAGCCAGCGCTTGCGGCCTGCCTTGCCCCAGTTGATGTTGCTCTGCTCGGCGTTGCCGACCTCGCCGACCGTGGCGCGGCAGCGCTGGTCGACCAGGCGGATCTCGCCGGAGGGCATACGAAGGTGGGCCATCGTGCCCTCCTTCGCCAGCAGCTGCACGGAGGCACCGGCGGAGCGGGCGAACTTGGCGCCGCCACCGGGACGGAGCTCGATCGCGTGGATCGTGGTACCGACCGGGATGTTGCGGAGCGCCAGGTTGTTGCCCGGCTTGATGTCGGCCCCGGGACCGTTCTCGACGCGGTCGCCCTGCGACAGGTTGCGGGGGGCGAGGATGTAGCGCTTCTCGCCGTCCGCGTAGTGCAGCAGCGCGATGCGCGCGGTGCGGTTGGGGTCGTACTCGATGTGCGCGACCTTCGCCGGCACGCCGTCCTTGTCATGGCGACGGAAGTCGATGACGCGGTAGGCGCGCTTGTGTCCGCCACCCTGGTGGCGAACGGTCACACGACCGGAATTGTTACGGCCGCCCTTGCTGTGCAGGGGGCGAACCAGCGACTTCTCCGGCGTGGACCGCGTGACCTCGACGAAGTCGGCGACGCTGGAGCCACGGCGGCCCGGCGTAGTCGGCTTGTACTTGCGGATTCCCATTTCTCAGTCCTCGTCCGATATCGGACGATCCGACCCGCTTACGCGGCCGGACCGCCGAAGATGTCGATACGGTCGCCCTCAGCGAGGGTCACGATCGCGCGCTTGGAGCCCGCGCGCTGACCGAAACCGGTCTTGGTGCGCTTGCGCTTGCCCTGGCGGTTGATCGTGTTGACCCCGGTGACCTTGACCGAGAAGACCGCCTGGACGGCCTGCTTGATCTGGGTCTTGTTGGCGCCCGGAGCCACGATGAAGGTGTACTTGCCCTCGTCGAGAAGCGCGTAGCTCTTCTCCGAGACGACCGGCTTCAGCAGCACGTCACGGGGGTCCGTGAACGACTTGCTGATCGGCGTCTCGACGGTGTTCTTGCCCTCGGTCTCGTGACGCTTCGCCTTGGCGATGCGCGCGACCTTCTTGGCCTTGGCGGCCTTCGAGGCGATGCTCGGGTGACGCGTAGCCATCAGGCTTCGCTCCCTTCGGTGTCAGCGGCCTGGGGGCCAGACACGAAGGACTCGAAAGCGGCCTGGGTGAAGACCACGTCGTCCGAGACGAGAACGTCGTACGTGTTCAGCTGGCCCGGCTCCAGAATGTGGATCTGGGGCAGGTTGCGCGCGGAAAGCAGCGCGGCCTCGTCGGAGCGCTCGATGACCAGGAGCACGTTCTTGCGCTCGCTGACCTTGCCGAGGAAGCTCTTGGCGGCCTTGGTGGAGGGGGTCTCGCCCTCGATCACGCCGGTGATGACGTGGATGCGAGCGTTGCGGGCCCGGTCGGTGAGGGCGTGGCGCAGGGCCGCGGCCTTCATCTTCTTCGGGGTCCGCTGCGAGTAGTCGCGCGGCGTCGGGCCGTGCACGACGCCACCGCCGGCGAACTGCGGGGCGCGGGTCGAACCCTGACGGGCGCGGCCGGTGCCCTTCTGGCGGTACGGCTTCTTACCACCACCGCGGACCTCGCCACGACGCTTGACCTTGTGCGTGCCCTGACGGGCGGCGGCCAGCTGTGCGACGACGACCTGGTGAAGCAGCGGGATGCTGATCTTCTCTACGTCGAAGATCTCGGCCGGGAGCTCTACGGTCCCGGCGGTGTCGCCGGAGGGCGACAGAATGTCAATGGTGCTCATAGTCCTCAGGCCCCCTTGGCCGCGGTGCGGACCAGGACGAGGCCGCCGTTCGGACCAGGAACCGCGCCCTTGATGAGGAGCAGGCCCTTCTCCGCGTCAACGGCGTGAACGGTCAGGTTCTGGGTGGTGACCCGCTCGTTGCCCATACGACCCGCCATGCGGAGGCCCTTGAACACACGACCCGGGGTGGCGCAGCCACCGATGGAGCCGGGAGAGCGGTGCTTGCGCTGGGTGCCGTGTCCGGCGCCGAGGCCCTTGAAGTTGTGACGCTTCATGACACCGGCGAAGCCCTTGCCCTTGCTCTTGCCGGTCACGTCCACCTTGACGCCGGCCTCGAAGGTCGCGGCGGTGATCTCCTGGCCGAGGGTGTACTCGCTGGCGTCAGCGGTACGGATCTCGACGAGGTGGCGGCGGGGCGTGACGTCGGCCTTGGCGAAGTGGCCCTTGAGGGGCTTGTTCACCTTGCGCGGGTCGATCTCGCCGAAGGCGATCTGGACCGACTCGTAGCCGTCACTGTCGTTCGTACGGACCTGGGTCACGACGTTGGGTCCGGCCTTGACGACGGTGACCGGAACAACACGGTTGTTCTCGTCCCACACCTGCGTCATGCCGAGCTTCTCGCCCAGGATGCCCTTGATCTGCTTTGCCATCTTCAGCTCACCGACCCCTAGAGCTTGATCTCGATGTCGACACCGGCCGGGAGGTCGAGTCGCATCAGAGAGTCAACGGTCTTGGGGGTGGGGTCGAGGATGTCGATCAGGCGCTTGTGCGTGCGCATCTCGAAGTGCTCGCGAGAGTCCTTGTACTTGTGCGGCGACTTGATGACGCAGTACACGTTCTTCTCAGTGGGCAGCGGCACCGGGCCCGCGACCGACGCACCAGTGCGCGTCACCGTCTCGACGATCTTCTTCGCCGAGGAATCGATGACCTCGTGGTCGTAGGCCTTGAGCCGGATGCGGATCTTCTGTCCCGCCATGGCTACTCAGTAGTCCTGTCTCTAGTAACGCTCTGCACCCCGGCAGGTCCTTCTGCTCTCATCGCTTCGATTCCTCCGACCCACGCGGTCGGGTGTGTCGCGCTCTCACCGACACAGAAGTCCCATATACGGAACTTCCCTGCTGGGAAAGCACGGCCCTTCCGGAACCGCAAGCCGAGGGCGAAGAAGCCCACCGGGTGCCTGGCCGGCGCCGCACTGACACTTCCCGAAAGATTCCCGTACGTCCGCCCCAGCGCTGCCGTAAGGCAGTTGGGACGACGAGTACCGTGGGACTCGCTTCCGGTCCTCCCGACGGGAGGCGCGCAGCATCAACACTCGACCGAGCAACTCCGACAGTCTGCCATATGGCGGAGGCGGCTGGCCAATCGGGGCGTAGAGATTACCCCTGGAGTGACGCAGGTCAAACACACGCGCGCGACAGCCCTCCCCGGCGCATTCACCCCTGTGAACGAGAATCAAGTACACGCACCTTGACGCGTCCATAGCAAGCGCTTACGTTCCCTGACGAGACGCGGGAAAGCGCTTTCCCTCGCAAGCAGCACCTGCACGGAACCCTGGATTCCTGGTCATGGGACGACCCTGGAGGCAGAACGATGCAAGTGAGACCAGTCATCGCGTGCACCGGCCTGGTGGCCGGCACGCTCGTAGCACTCTCCGGCACCCCGGCACAGGCCGCGAGCGCCACCCAGTACGTGTCACCGACCGGCACCACGAGCGCGGCCGGCACCCTGGCGGCCCCCACCACCCTCGCCACCGCGATCAGCCGCATCGCGTCCGGCGGCACGATCTACCTGCGCGGCGGGACGTACGCCTACGGCTCGACGATCACGATCCCGGCGGGCGCGGACGGCACAGCATCGGCCCGCACCACGCTCACCGCCTACAACGGCGAGACCCCGGTCCTCAACTTCGCCTCGCAGAGCGAGAGTTCGTCGAACCGAGGGCTCCAGCTCTACGCCAACTACTGGCACGTCTACGGCCTCACGGTGTCGCACGCGGGGGACAACGGGATCTACGTCGGAGGCAGCAACAACGTCATCGAGCGCACCGTGACCTCGTACAACCGCGACACGGGCCTCCAACTGGGCCGCATCTCCTCCAGCACGCCGACCTCGTCCTGGCCCTCGAACAACCTGGTCGTCAGCTCGGAGTCGCACGACAACGCCGACTCCGACGGCGAGGACGCGGACGGCTTCGCGGCGAAGCTGACGACCGGCACCGGGAACGTCTTCCGCTACGACGTCTCCCACCACAACATCGACGACGGCTGGGACCTGTACACCAAGACCGACACGGGCGCGATCGGCCCGGTGACCATCGAGTACAGCCTCTCCTACGGCAACGGCACGCTGACCGACGGCAGCCAGAGCGGCGACGGCGACCGCAACGGCTACAAGCTCGGCGGCGACGACATCGCGGTCAACCACGTCGTCCGGCACGACATCGCCTACGGCAACGGCCATCACGGGTTCACCTACAACAGCAACCCGGGCACGATGACGGTCTCGAACAACGTCGGCATCGACAACGCGGAACGCAACTTCTCCTTCGACAAGGGGACGTCGGTGTTCCGCACGAACACGTCGTGCCGGTTCGCGGTCAGCGGCTCGAACGACAAGACGGTGGGCGACGCGGACAGCACCAACCAGTTCTGGACCGGGACGAACGGGTCCCGGTGCTCGTCGTACAGCGGCGCGTTGGGGTGGTCGTTCGCGTCGAGTGGAGCGTTGAGGGTGACGTTCGGGGGGACGGTGGTGAACCCGTAGGGGATGGCTCCTCTGCCCGATTGCCTGCCTGCTTGCCTGGACCGGCCCACTCGGCGCTATTCGGCGACGTGCGCGCCGAAGTCGGTCCAGGCGGTGGGGGCGAGGGTGACGCGGGGCGGCTCTGGGTGTGCTTGGAGTCGCGGATGTGGATGGTGTGTGGGGGGTATCTCGACGCAGCCGCTGCCGTTGCTGCTGCTCATCAACCACAGCAACTCAGTAGCCTTGCCGATCATGCTCCTCGCAGCGCTTGCTCGACAAAGGCCGGCGCCTCCTCTGGCATAAGTGCCTGGGCCCCGACGTGGAGAACGAGCCGGACGAGCCCCAAGAGGTCATGCGACGCCCCGATGTCATGGTCATCGCCGAAGCGGACATGGACGTCGAGGGATCGATCGACCCCCATGCGACCATCGCCGCCGTCGAGGTCGTGTCTCGCCCCAACCCTGACATTGGCTGGGTCACCAAGGTGCGCGACTACCCGCTGATGGCCGGGAACCCAACCGGTGTTCTTGATCGGCCGCCGCCGACGCAGGAAACCTCCTGGCTAGATCCGCGCCATGAGGACCATGACGACCATCCAGCCGACACAACCCCCGCATGCGATCACCAGCGGCAGCCACCTCTCGGCGCGCCGGGCCCGGACGACCAACCACACCGCGACCGCAACCACCGCGAGCCCCATGACGGCAGCGATCACCTGAAGGCCGCTGGGCGCCTCCCCCTGGCCCTGGCCCGTCACCGCCCGGCGGAGGACCGCCAGCAGGCCCACGGCGAGCAGTGCCACGAAGATCCAGGTGAGACCGGTGAACAGGCTCCGAACTCGGTCGTCGACCGCGGCCAGCGCATCTGTGCCGTCACCGAGGTGGACTCCTTCGTCGGGGTTCGCCCCGTTCCTGCGGTTCATCACGGCGTGCACCCTATAGCGCTCGGCTCAAGGAGCTTCCTGACGCGTACGAGACGGAGTCGCCCCGGGCGTCGTGCGGGCCGGAGATGCTGAGGTACTTGCGCTCGTGGACCGGTCGGCCGTGTGCCACCGCCGACGATCGCCCCACAACGAGTCAACGGCGAGCTTCAGCACGTCGATGTCACCGTCACTACCCGCGTGCCACTCACAGCCCATCGTCCTCACCTGGAACTCGACGTTTCGCAACTGCGCGAAGCCCACCATGTGTTCGAGCCGTCTCCGCAGCGCTCCCCTCCCGCCGAGCGCACATGACCCCGCCCCGGATCCCCAACTCCGATGCCCGGGTGCGCCGGACGGCCGGGCGGTCAGCCCGGCTCGGGCGGAGGCACATGGCCTTTCATGCACCGGCCGACCGGAAGCATCTCGAGTACAGGTTCACCTCGATGAGCGGCTCGTGGCCGTCCAGTCCCTTGAGCCAGGTGATCTCGGCCTGGCTGAGCGTCTTTTCGTGGACGGCCAGGATCTGCATGTTCTTGTTCTTGCTCCCGTCGTTCCCGACCTTCTCGATCTTCCAGCCCTGCTGGGGCAACTCCTGGCGCAGATTGGCCATGCCCTTACCCATGACGTCGTTCGCCACGCCGTACGCCGACCAGGGGTGCCGAACCCGGTACAACTTCCCCGAGTCACCGTCACCGGACTCACAGGGTTGAACGTTCGGCCCCGTCTCGGTGACCTTGCTCTTGATGGCCATGACATCGAAGAGCTGGCTGGACAGCTTCGAGATCTCGCCCTTGACCGTCTCGGTCGACCGGGACTTCGGCTCGTAGCCCAACGAGTTCTCACTCCCCTGAGAAGAAGACGAACAGCCTGCTGCCAACACGAGCGCGGACGCCGCGAGCAGCAGACGCGCGCCTGAGGTGAATCCCCTGCGGGCGGCAACTCCCCTGCGGGGCTGGGGACGCTCAGTCCTCCAGAACGACATCTCCGTACCTTCCTGTGATCACCCGGGCCTGGTTCTCCAGGCTGAGCGAGGCCTGCTGGCCGTCGGTGTCCCAGAAGCCGCCGTGATCGGCCGAGTCGCTCTTCATCACGTTCCCGCCGAACGAGTCGTCGGTGGGAATGGTCAGCTCGTCGCCGAGCCCCATCAGACGACCGCCCTGACGCACGATCTCGTCGTTGCCAGGCGCACCCATGGCCCAGACGTGATCCGCGCCGATGCCCAGGTCAGCCGCGTGATCCGCCTGAACACCAGGGCTCCCGGCGAACATGTAGTCGTCGACGGCCTCGGCGTCGCGCCAGCTCCCGGACTGGGCGGAGACACCGACGACCGTGCTTCCGTAGCTGTGCCCGAGGACCGTGGTGTGCGCGGCGTTTCCGGATGCTTCTTCATGGGCTGCCCTGTTTCCCTGGAGGAAGTCGTACAGGCGCGGGCCTCCCTCCTCGGCGTACTTACCGTTGGTCGCTTGCGGAACGATGCTGTCCGGAGCGTTGTAGTCGAGCCACGTGATCGTGGAAATGTTCTGCCCCGGTGCGAGTTTGACGCTCTCCGCCCACAGGGTCTCCCCACGGCCGAGGTCCCCGTGGGAGCCTCCTTCCCCGATCTTTTCGAGACCGGCGAAGGTACCGGGGACATACACGGCCACATGGTCGGCGAGATCCGGATTTCCGTTGGCGATGACGACCTTTCCGTCGCCCAGCCCCACGGGGTCGAAGCCGAGCAGGTATGCCTCGGGCAGGCCCCCTTCACCGGTCCGGTCGAAACGCTCCTGGATGTATCCCATGCCCTTGAGCGTCTGCTTCAACTGCTCCGGGCGGTCGCCGTACTGCCTGTACCAGTCCATCCACTCATCGGTGTGCACCTTTGACGGGGTCGGGCCGGAAGTGATCCACGTCCACTCGTTGGCGGGAGGCTTCGGGATCGAGTCCAGTTCCACTTGGAGCCTCGCCCGCGTCTCGTCGAACACCACGCG
Organism: Streptomyces sp. MBT65; assembly: GCF_016612545.1. GTDB lineage: Bacteria > Actinomycetota > Actinomycetes > Streptomycetales > Streptomycetaceae > Streptomyces. Next base: position 45,747 of record NZ_JAENRY010000060.1, read on the forward strand.
GTTGGCTTCGTCGCGGACCGCGGACGGCAGTCCGTTGAGTTCTCCCACTGCCTTGGGGTCAACGGAAATCCATGCGGCCCGCTCCTCCGCCGTGAGCCCCTTCCACCACTCCGCGTTGTCTTCCGGACTGCCGTCCTTGGGCGGCTGGGGCAGCGAGCCGAGATATGTGCTGCCCGCTTCACGCACGCCGCTCGTGTCGGAGGACGCATCGGCCCAGTCCTTGTCGGACACGGTCAGATCGTCGTCGGCCTTCAACGCTCGCAGCTTCGGCGCCCACTTCTCGTCGGCCTCCGTGGCTTCCTTGAGGGCACCGGCGATCTGGTCCGCGCAGTCCTGTGCGAGACGGTGATGGGGATTGGGATCGAAGTTGGCCGCCTGACGACCGACCGCGGAGGCCGTGTCGTCCGTGAGGCCGCTCACCGTGCCGCCGTCGGGAATCCTGCCGTCCTGGTCCTTCGCCCCCGCCGGCGGATAGGTGACCGAACCGTCGGTGTTCACGGTGAGCTTCGCCGCCCCCGCGCCTTCGAGCGCCGCGTCGAGCTTGTTCTTGGCCGCTCCCACCTCGTACGAGAACGCCTCGAGCGCCGTACCGACAAGACCGCACTCGACCTGGATGTAATGGAAGTTCTTGCCCAGCTCCCTGAGCTGCTTGACGGCCGCGGTCGCGGCCTCGCCCTTCAGGGAGTTCCTCATGGCCACGGCGATCTGGTTCTCGATGCGGTCCTTGACCGCGCTCGCCATGTCGGAGGTGCTGCGGTATCCGTCGGCCGCTTCCGAGTACTCGGTCGGCTTGAGGGCCTTGAGCGTCGCGAGATCCATGACGACTCGCTACCGCCCCTTCTCCTGGCCGCCGACAGCCGGAGTGTCCGAGTACGCGACGTCCAGGTTGCCGATCTCGACCTCCACCGCCTCATCGGTCCTCAACTGGTCGCTGCCCGCCTTCTCCAGCAGCCCCGAGAGCCTCCCGCACCGCGCGCTGACACTCTTGACGTAGGTCTCCCACGAGTCGTAGACGTCCTTCTGAGCCGCTGCGGTCAGACAGCCGGAGTCTTCACCGAGGCCTTTCTGGCCGTCCGCCAGCTTCCCGAACGCTTTGCCGATGTCCTCGCGGAGCGAGCCGACGGCCTCGCCGGCCTTGGCCCAGTCACGTCGGTTCGACACCAGGTCACCGCCGGAACCACCAGGATCCATCGGTACGTGGTTCAGCTGCATCCGGGCAGAACTCCGTTCAGCCGCCGCAGTTTTGAGCTGCTCCCACTCCTCCCAAGCGACGCCTGCTTCCTCCCCGTACCACTTGGCACTCCATCGAGCAGATACGAACACACGATCGCACCGTGCAACGCTCGCAACGTACCGTAGCGACCCCACATCACCCGCCTCATCCGTATCGGCCATCAGAGCGTCTGAGTACCCGTACTCAGACACCCCGTCGTTGTGTGAACTGCCCAGCGGGACATGGGAGTTGCTCGTGAGGATTCGCGGGCGTCGCAGGCGTTGAAGGTGGAGCGGATGACCATCGGTACGGGGGTTTCCCATACCCCGGATGCATGGGTGTGCCGGATGGTGAGGGTGGTGGGTGGTCGATCACGGTGGTGAGGCACACGGGTACGGACCGCCACACCACGGGGAGATCAGAACGTGCGTATCGCCACCGCCACCAGCACCGCCGCTGTCATCGCCCTCGCCCTCACCGGCGGGACCTCCACGCCAACCGCACTGGCGGCCACCCCTCGAACCGGCGCCGTCGACGGCCTCTGGCGCATGGACGGCTACGGCACGGTCCTAGACCTCCGCCACGGGACGTACCAGGAGTACCAGACCACCGCCGTGAGCTGCCTCAAGGGCGACACCGCGCGGCGGGCGGGCCCGGGGACGTACACGGCGGGCGGCGACGTCCTGACCGTACGACTGGGCCCGGACCGCGACCACGCCACACTCGGCGCGGCCAGCGCGGTGGGCCACCGCAAGCTGGTCCGCGTCTCCGCCCTGCCGCCCGCCTGCACCCGCCCGACCCCGAAGGACCCGCTGACCTCGTTCGACGTCTTCTGGCAGTCCTACGAGGAGAACTACCCGTTCTTCGCGGCCAAGGGCGTCGACTGGCACGCGGTACGGGACGAGTACCGCCCGCAGGTGCACAAGGACACGACCAGGGCGGAACTGTTCGACATCTTCAGCAGGATGGTGCGTCCGCTCTACGACGCCCACGTCGCGGTCCAGGACGGCGACCGCGTGTTCGCCGTGGGCCGCCCCGGCACGGCGGTGCCGAGCGAGCAACTGGACGCCAGGGTCAAGAAGTTCATCGTGGCGCGAGACCTGGCCGGCGCTCCCTACCGACGGGACTTCGCCAACGGCCGTATCACGTACGCGGACCTGGCGGGTGGCGGCCGTATCGGCTACCTCCGCATCTCCGGCTTCGGCGGCTACCTGCCCGACGAGAAGGCGTCGTACGCGGCCCAACTGGCGGAGTTGGACAGGGCGTTGAACACCGTCCTCACGCCGGAACGCTCACGTCACCTGCACGGCCTGATCATCGACCTGCGCATCAACGGCGGCGGCTCCGACGCCCTCGGCATCCACATCGCGGAACGCCTGACCGACACCCCCTACGTCGCCTACGCCAAGCGCGCCCGCAACGACCCGGCGGACCCGAGCCGCCACACCCGCCCCGAACCGATCCCGGTACTCCCGGCCCACGCCCCGCGCTACACCGGCCCGGTGGCCGTCCTGACCGGCGGCTCGACGGTGAGCGCGGGCGAGACCTTCACCCAGGCCCTGATCGACCGCCCCGGCCGCACGATCCGCATCGGCCGACCCACCCAGGGCGTCTTCTCCGACGTCATGGAACGCGAACTCCCCAACGACATGACCGCCTCGCTCCCGAACGAGGAGTACCTGACCGACTCCGGCCGAACCTTCGACGGCACGGGGATTCCGCCGGAGGTGAGGGTGCCGGTGTTCACGGAGGAGGAGTTCGCGGCGGGGCGGGATTCGGGGTTCGATCGGGCGGTGAAAGTACTGGGGACTGAGCACTGACCACCCGCGTACAGTCCCTCGGCCGTCACGTCTTGCGCGGGGCGCTGAATCGCGCGGGCAGACCGGCGTCGTCCTTACAACCGAGCTCCTTGGCCATCGCGAGGGAGACCGCGTGCAGGACGTTCAGGTTCTCCATGCGCTTGGTTTCGGATTCCCTTGCCGGTGGCCGGAAGCGCCCCAGTTTCGCCTGGATCAGAACGGGCTCATCTCCAGAACCGAATTTTCCACTTGAGCACTCCATGTACAAGTACGCACGCGACGACCTGGCAAGCGAAAGTTTGCCCAGTTTGTACGAGGTGAGTTGAGACGCTGGGGACTCCGGGATCGCCTTTCGGAAGAAGAAGGACAGGTCGATCATGGTGGTGGCCACTGATGGATCGGAGGCATAGCACAGGGGGTATTCCTGGTATTCGTCGGTCCCGGTGGCACGGAATCCGGCGACGAGTTTTTTAGCGGCGTCACCGAGGCTCTTCTGATCCGGCTCGGTGGGGTCACCAAGGCGCCTCCGGTTTGTCCATTCCCAGTCGTACGTACGGCTTCCCAGCGCATCGAGGAGTGCTCGCCGAGTACCTGCCGACAGGTTTGCGCCGCACAGCTTCGTCTGGGCCGACGTCCCCTTTGACTTCCCGGTCTGCTCACTACTGTCGCAGGCAGCGAGAGAGGCGGCCAAGGCGGCGACGGCCACCACTGTGGAGGCCAGCTGTCGCACGGGCCCGTTGCTCAGCATTGTCATTCTCCTGTTTGGGGCAATTGCCCACGCTGATCCTCGCGGAGGCTGCCACTGTCGTAACCAACGCCCCACGCGTCCTCGAGGTCCTGGCCGAGCTGGGTGTCTGTCTGGCTGATGTGATGGTTGATCAAGAAACGCCTGGCCGGTGATTCGGCGTTCGCGTGGCCGGCCTCGAAGATGTTCGCGCGCTGAGCCTGGATGTCCTCGCCGCTGTCCTGCTGCTTGGCCTCGGTCCAGTCCCCGATGACGTTGCCGATCTGCTGCTCCAACATGCCCTGTCCCGTTTCGGTCATCACCGGGATCGCCGTGGCCACGACCCCGGCCGCGGCGACCTCGGGCAGGAAGGCCACACCGGCCGCGACGGTCGCCCCGGTACCGAACTCGATCCAGCCGTTGCGCTTCTCGAGCGCGTCGTTGTACTCCTTGTCCGCCGCGAGTTGCCCGGCCTTGAGCTGGTCGGCCCGTGACTGGTCCAGGAGTCCCTGGATCTCCGCGCCGCTGCGGGTCGCATCGCGTACGCGAGGCTCGTTGATGGAACCGTCGGCTCCCACCTGCGCTTCGAGCACGCTGGTGGTGTACACCCGCCCCGCCGAGGAGACTTCCGCATAAGCGTCCGGATGTTGTCCGAGCGTGCTGAGGAAGCTGATCGTGTCGCTCTGACCGAACTTGGCGTGACCGTCGATCCCCGCCCCGGGCGCGAAGGTGCTGTCCTTGCGGTTCTCGTCGAGCCCCCAGTTCAGATCGTCGATATAGCCCGCCCCCATCCGTCCGAGGCTGTCGGAGAGGATCTCCTGCTGCCTGACGAGCTTGGGATCGTTGCCGTACGTGTGCACGACCTGTTTCATGATCTTGGCCGAGTCCTCGTCGCGTACCAGCGTCGGTGTCGGATCGTCGTACGCGTGCCCGAGCGTCGCGGACTCCAGCGCGTGGCCCAGGGCGTCCACCCCGTAGGCCTTCGACGGCACCCCCGAGCCGTCCATCGGCCACTGGAACTTCTTGTTCGTCAGCTCGTCGAAGTACGTGTAGCCGAGCTTCGCGCCTTTGTATTCGCTGCCGTCGGCGTTGTACACCTTCGGACTGTCGTCGGCGAAGAACGCCTTGGAGGCTTCCGGGCTGTGCCCCAGCGCTTCGAGAGCACTGGTCAGCGGGTCGTATCCCGCGCCCACCTTTCCCGAAGGGTTGTAGCCGAAATCGGCGTCGAACCCGCCCGTCATGGGCCTGTTGAGGGTGAACAGGTTGGGGTTCTGGTGGTGCAGTTGGACGATGTGTCCGGCGATGGGGTTGATGAAGGCCGCGTCGTAGTTCCCGTACCGCAGCAGACCACCGAGAACCTGGTATCCGTACGGCTGGTTGAACCCTGCGTTCCCGAGGTGCAGCCGCTGGCCGCCGAGCGTGCGCATCTGATCACCCCAGCTCGCGGGCACGTGGTGCTTGTGGTCCGGGTCGGTGGCGTTGGCCAGCGCCAGACCCATGGACTGCTGAAGGTCCTTGGTCAGGGCGAGACGGACCTTGTCGTCACCGGCCGTGCCGTCGAGCGCCATGGAGCCGTAGAACTCCAACGTCTTCTCCGGGCCGAGGGTCTTGTAGAAGTCGGTGGCGAACTCCCCGCCCTTTTCCGTGCCGTTGTACTTCATCAGCCGGTCGAATTCCTTCAACTCGGCGTTGCTCATGTGCTCGCCCTTCTTGGCGAGTTCGACGGCACGGTCGGTCTGTGCCTCGTTGAGCGAGCCGTAGTCCGCGTGGCCCGCGTCGTGCAGGTCGTTGCCGTGGGACCGGCCGAGCGCGGCCTTCACCGACTGGTCCACGTCGTCGGCGCGCCCGACCGTCGCCGAGATCTGGTCGGCGATCGACTGCCAGTCCTGCCCTGCCTTGCCACCTGCCTTCGCCGTCTGCGCCTGGTCCCGCAGGACGCATTCGTGCACGGTGACCGTGGTGTCCCCGTTGTCGGAGATCGTGTAGTTCTTCGCCCGCGCTTCCTCCACCAGGGCCTTCAACGCGCGTTGCAGCGCGAGGAGTTCACTGTGCGCATCGTCGAGGACCTGGAAGACGCTGTTCGCCTCGGTGTGCAGATCGGTGAACTCTTTGGCCGTCCTGTCGACGAACCCCCGGGTGACAGCGGCGTTCACACCGGCCCAGCGAGCCGAGTCCGACTTGGCCTTCATCCCCGAACGGGCGTCCTCGTCCAGTGACTTGAGGGCGTCGACCGCTTGCTTCCAGTCGTCGACGGCCGCACCGAGCTTCCCGAGATCGACGTCGAGCAGGTCCGTGTACTTGAGTGGCACGGCGGTTCGTCTCTCTCAGTTCTCTCAGTGGAAATAGCCGTTGAGGCTGGACACGGACATCGCGGAACCGTCCCGGCCGCGGATCTCGGCAGAGATCCGTGTGTCGTCCTGGGCATGCAGCTTCTTGCTGTAGTCCAGATGGTTCGAAATGTGCGCGACGGCCTGAAGGACCGACTTCACCTGCGAGGTCCAGATCGAGACCGTGGTCACGAGGGCGGGGCCCATCGCGAAACCGCTCCCCTTCAACTCCTCGCCGGCCTGCATGGTCGAGCCGGACTCGCCCTTGCCCGAGCCCGCACCGGCGATATCCACGCGCTGCCGCAACCGGTCGTGGAGGATGCACGCCTCATGCCCTACGGCGCCGAGGTCGTCCTGGTGCACCACCAGATCACCGGTGGCGTTGCCGCCGTCCGCGGGGAGTTGGTTGAGCCGCATGTGCGCCGGGCCTCTCCGGGCCGCGTCGGCTTTGAGCTGCTCCCACTCTTCCCATGCCATTCCCCCGTACCTCCCGAGATCCCCTGCGACTCCCGGCCGACTGCGGCCGAGCACAGAGTTTCTAACTAGATCCTCAACGTGCCAACGAGGATGACGACTTGGTCCCTTGCAAAGCTGCGAACCTTCGCTGCTCAGGCATGCCGGCGTCTATGTCGACGTACGGCGAGCACCACCGCACCAGCGCCGAGCATCACTACGGACCCAACGGCCAAACCTGCCCGGAGGACACCGTTACCGCCGTCGCCCGAAGGCGAGGCCGAGGCCGGAAGATCGCCCTCCTTCGCCGACGCACCTGCCGCACCGGAGTCCGAAGCGTTCGAACTAGAAGCCGCCGAGGCCGGTACGGCGACGAGGTCAGGCAGCGGGTACGCCCCGGCCGGACCAGGGTTCCCCGGGCTCTGAAGCGCGACACGAGGCCGGACGATGCCGTACCCGATCGAGTCGTTGCGCTTCGCGCCGTCCGTGGGGGCGCCGACGGTGTTGAGCAGGACGCGGAGGACCTGGTTGTTGGTCCAGGTCGGGTGCTTGGACCAGATCAGGGCGGCGGAGGCGGAGGCGATGGCTGTGGCGTCGCTGGTGCCGTGGGAACGGCAGAGGTCCTTGCCGTTCGGGCAGGCGTGGTACATCTCGTCGCCGGGGGCGGCGAGATCCACCTGAGGGCCGAACTCTGACTCGGCGGTCTTGTGCAGGTCCTTGCCCACCGATCCCACGCCGACCACGCCCGGAGTGGCGGCGGGGTACTCGACCTGATTTCCGCCGGCGCCACTGTTTCCGACCGCCGCGAACACGAGCGAGCCCTTGTCCAGCGCGTACTTCACGGCGCCGGAGAGCTGATCCGATCCCTTGGACGATCCCATCGAGATGTTGATGACCTGTGCCCCGGAATCGGCCGCATAGCGGATCGCACTGCTCAGGGTCCGGTCGAACTCCCTGCTGTACCTGCCGGCGTCCCATCCCCTGTCCGGCATGCGCACGGGGAGGATCCTGGCCCCCGGTGCGAGCCCGAAGGTACCCTCGCCTCCGTTTCCCTGGCCGGTACCGGCGATCAGGAGGGCCATGGTGGTTCCGTGGCCGTCGTGGTCCGTGTGTTCGTCGCCGGGTGAATCCGGTGCCTCGTCCTGGCCTGCGAGCACCCGGCCCTTCAGGTCGGCCAGGTTGTCGTCCACTCCTGTGTCGATGACCGCGACCGTGATGCCCTTGCCCGTACTGGTCTGCCAGATCTGCTCGGCCTTCATGACGGTGAGGTGCCACTCCCGCTCCCGGACGGACTCCGCGTACGCGGGCGTCGCCACCATGCCCGTCAACAGCAGGCCCACGGTTGCGGAGACGGCGCTCCCCTGGCAGGAATTCCTCGACGTGCCGGCAGGCATCTGCTTCCTCTTGTTCACTGGGACTGAGCACTAGCGGGATGGCGCCACAAAGTCGGTGGCTCCGACTGGGTGTCCGAGCGGTCAGTGGGTTTCCCAGGCCCGGCTTCCTCGCTCCGGTCAGCGGCCTTCTTGCCTTGCTCGCCGTTCCGTCCGTCCTGTTCGCCGTTCCGCCGCGAGGTCGACGCACGGGACCCGCTCGGCCGGGCCCCCGGACGCTGCTGCGGCTGCGGGCGACCGCCCATGACACCGTCACTGGTGCCTAGGCGGCCCACCGGCGTCGCTCGCTGTCCTGCGCCTACGCCTTCCGTACCCCCAGAGGATCTCGGCCCGGCCGGACCGCGAGCGGTCGCACCACCCGGACCACCCGCCGTACCGGCTGTCCCGCCGCCGATGACAGTGCCGCGCGGCAGCCCACCGGCACGCCGACCGGTCGACGATCCGGCCGCCGGTGAAGGTGAAGTGGGGCGGCCACCGGTGATGCCGTTGCTGCCCCTGCTGCCGGACGCCTGCCCGGCAGTGGGCTGCGCGGTCTCGCGTCCCAGCGGTCCCACAGGCCGGCCACCAGTCACCGGACGCACCGTCCCTGCTGCCCCTCTCGCGGGCTGAGCAACAGCACGCCCGCCGGTCGTCGGACGCACCGTTCCCGTTCCCAAGGGGTTCGAAGACGGGTTCCGTACGCCGCCCGGCACCGTCGGCGGCGTCACTCCGGTGAGCCCCGAACCGCTGCCGACAGTCCGGCCCTCGTCCAACGGTCCGACTGGACTCGCCGGCGGCACTGGCGGGTGCGAGAACACTTGAACGCCGTCGACCCTCACCGCCACCTGATCCGGTACTTCGGGCGAGAGTCGGTTAACCGTCGTGTGCGGGCGGGCTTCACCGGCCGCCGATTCGGTGTCGTCAGCAGCCCGCGTCGTCGTCGGAACCTCCGCAGCAACCGAAAGCGCTCCGGTCGTAGCCCCGGTGGACGACATACGACTGCCCGCACCTCCAACAGAAACCACTTCGTTCTCGTCGCGCTTGACGACCGCCGGTTGGAGTTGCGTCGGCGGCGGCGGAAACCTCGGCCGCTCCAACCCCTCCAACTGCGTCGCCGACAGTCGATACGACTGCCCCAGCTTGAGCATCTGTGACGCGGCTTCCTGGCGGATCTTCTCCCCGGCCGCGGCGGAGGCGGCGAGTTCGGTCGCGGACTTGGCGGTGGCGGGTGTGGCGTCCAGGGCGTTGTGGGCCGGTGTCGCCGCGTTCGGGTGCGCCGGTGCGGGCTTCGGGTCGCGTGGGATCGAGGCCTGGGCGTGGGCGATCGCGTCGGATGCCTGGCCGAGCCACTTCGCCGCGTCGTCGCTGAAGTCGCCCAGGCGAAGGGTGGAGTTGGCCAGGTCGCCGGCCCAGGTGCGGAAGGCGTCGGCTCCCTCGCCCTTCCAATCCACGTACTGGGGGCGGACCTTGAGTTCCTCGCCGATCTTGCGGATCTTTTTAGCCGCCGCGGTCAGGCGGTCGGCGGCGGACCGCACCGTGCCCGAGTTCGCCTGGTCGAGCCACGCGAGCATCTGCTCGTGGCTCATGTCCTCGAAGGAGGTGCTGCCGGTTCCGGGCGTTGTGGCGGACATCAGATCGTGCCTCCCGCGTCGACCCCGGCCGTGGTGGGGGGTTTCTTCGGGAACCGGGGGTCGGGGTCGTACGTGCCGCCGTAGTGCTTCGTCGTCTCCGTGCTGATCGCGGTCATCCGGTCACGGACGTCGAGGTCGATGTTCCGGTATCCCTTGTGCGAGGCCAGGACCGCGATGTTCATGCCCTCCATCGAGTCGGAGAGCAGCTTCGAGAGTGTTTCGAGTTCGCCGACGACCGTCTGGTACGCGGTGAACAGCCCGGCCGCCTCCGCCCATTGGCCGCCACCACCGCCGAACTGCCGCCGCACGAGCTGCTCTTGGCCGCCCCTGCCCGGGCCGGCGTCCGAGTCCCTCAGATCGTGGATCAACTGGTCTACGTGCTTCCGGAACACCGTGAAGGACGAGAACTCGGTGACGACGTCCGCGGCGGCACCCCGCACCGCGTCGAAGACCCCCGCCGCCCACGACGACCCGGAACTCGCTCCCGATCCAATGTCGTTCGGCAGCACACTGCCATCCCCCGCACCTGGCCTGTCCGTCGTTTCCGTCGAGGTGCTGCGCCTCGACCATCATCACCACCACCTTAGCTACTCCCAGTGACAGTCTGAACCCACTCTGTAGCTAGCAGCGATCAACAACCGGCCGCCGTCAGTTGGGAGTCGGGACGATTCCGGTGAAGAGGAGGAACGCGAACGCGACGGTGCCGGGCGCGAGGACAGCGAGCACCGCGCGCCGGGCGACGTTACTGTCGACCCACTCGGCACGCCCACCCCGGCCCCTCCGCTACACCCGCCGACTCTCCAACGGCCCCAGATACAGCGCCGGCAGACCCCCCGTGTCGATCACGAGCCGCTGCACCACCACCGTCGGGTCCCCCATCCAGAACCTCAACCGGTGTACCCCGGCCTTCGTCACGGAGTGTCTCGTCGCCGTCGCGTTGACGTTGTCGGACGTGTTCCGCGCCCACACCGCGTTCAACAGCCCGTCATCAGCACCGACGTTGATGTCGACGGTCTCGATCGGCCCGTCGTCCAGCGAGACGCCGTAGCGCAGCCCGCCCGTCGGCAACGCAGGGTTACGAGGGGACAGATACGCCCACACCGTCACCTCGCCCCCGGAAGGCGCCGACACCAGACTCACCTCGTACTCCAGTCGCGGCGAACCCACCCCACCCGGCGTCTGCCTGGGCAGCGTCACCGGCCACGGCGTCACCCCCGCCCC
>NZ_JAENRY010000610.1 GCF_016612545.1 Streptomyces sp. MBT65
GGGTGGGGGCGGGTTCGGTGGGCACCTGGGGCAGGTTCGGTGCCTCGGCGGTGTAGCCCTCGGCCTCGATGGCGCGGGCGCCCGCGGAGGCGCCCTGCGCGAGGGCTTCGGCCAGGTCCGACGCTCCGTTCGCGCTGCCCGCGACCTCGACCTGCTGGCGGCAGGTGTCGGGGACGAAGGAGCCGAGGGTGTCGTCGTACCGGAGTTTGCCGCCGGCCTGGCTGAAGAGGTGGGCTACCGGGTTCCAGCCGCCGGAGACCAGGAGGAGGTCGGTCGCGAAGTGGCGTGTCGTGCCTGTGGTTTCGGCGTAGGGGGCGACCGTCACGGCGGTGAGTCGGGGGGTGCCCTCGGTGCCTACGACCGCGTGTCCGGTCAGTACCTCGATGCCGGCCTCTGTGGCTCTGCGTGCCCACTCCGCCGGTGCGGACGGGCGGGTGTCCACGATCGCCGCGATGCGGATTCCGGCCGCTGCGAGGTCCAACGCGGCTGCGTACGCGCTGTCGTTGGTGGTGAAGACGACCGCCTGGCGGCCGGGTAGGACGCCGTGGCGGTTGACGTAGGCGCGGGCCGAGGCGGCGAGCATCACTCCGGGGCGGTCGTTGTCCGCGAAGGCGAGTGAGCGTTCGTGGGCGCCTGTTGCGAGGACTACTCGGCGGGCTCGGATGCGCCAGACGCGTTCGCGGGAGACGTGGGTGGGGGCGGCTGCGCCCAGGTGGTTGGTGCGGCGCTCTACGGCGAGGAGGTGGTTGTCGTCGTAGTGGCCGAAGACGGTGGTGCGACGTAGTACGCGTACGTCGGGGGCGGTGGTGAGCCTCTCGGTCGACTCCGCTACCCAGTCCTGGAGTTGGGCTGTGTCCAGCAGGCTGCCGCCCAGGTCGGGGCGGTCGTCGGTGAGGATGACTCGGGCTCCGGTGTGGGCTGCCGCTGCGGCGGCTGCGAGGCCGGCCGGGCCTGCGCCCACGATCAGGAGGTCGCAGTGGGCGTGGACCGCGTCGTAGCGGGCGGGGTCGGGTTCCGTGGCGAGGCGGCCCTGGCCCGGGAGGCTGGTCGCCACGAGGCCGTCGTACAGCTCGATGGTCGTGGCCGGGAGCATCGGCTCGGGGAACGGGGCCTCTATCTGGATCACGGCGTTGGGTTCTTCGACGCCGGCGGTGAAGATGCCTCGGGGGCGGCCGAGTTTGATGCTGGTGCCGGTTTGGATGATGCCGTTGGCGAGGAGGGCGGAGGCGAGGGTGTCGCCCTGGTAGCCCGTGTATTCGGTGCCGTCGAAGGTGAAGGTGAAGGGGGTGTTTCGGTGGATTCGGCCTCGGGTGGGGTGGCGGAACGGATGACCCGCGGCGGAGCCGCTGATGGATGCAGCGCCCCCGCCGCCCCTACCCGTCCCGTCCTCCAGGGGCTCTGCCCCTTCGACCCCGTTCCCAGGGGGCTCCGCCCCCTGGGAACGGGGTCGAAGGGGCAGAGCCCCTGGAGGACGGGACGGGTAGGGGCGGCGG
>NZ_JAENRY010000611.1 GCF_016612545.1 Streptomyces sp. MBT65
TTGAACGGGCCGCGGCCCGTTCAAGGGCAGACCCGCCCTCGTGATCGCGGCCGCCGTCGCGGGTCTGCTGGTCGTCGGCGGCACCGTGTGGGCGGTCACCAGCGGCGGCGACGACAAGAAGCCGGTGGCGGAGAAGAGTGACAGCCCCACGGCTTCCGGTACGGCCGACGACCCCGCCAACCCCGGTGACGGCAGCGGCGACGGCGGCAAGGACCCCGAGAACCTCAACGAGGGCCGCAAGTCCGGCGAGGCGAAGGTGCTCTGGTACAAGGAGGCACCGGACGCGCCCGGTTCCGGCGCCGACGCCCCCGGCATGTGGATCACCGGCAAGACGGCGGTGAAGGCGGCGTACAAGGAAGTCGTCGCCTACAACGTGGGCGACGGCAAACCGACGTGGCCCACGATCACCTTCCCGCAGAAGATCTGCGCGGTCACCCCGCAGAAGTCCGCCGACGACAAGATCGTGGTGGCGTACGAGAGCGGGGTCAGCGACAACGCCAAGTGCAACCACCTCCAGCAACTCGACCTGGACACCGGGGCGAAGGGCTGGACGGCGACCGTCCCGGACGGCGCCCTGTTCGACAGCGCGCTCAGCATCGGGCTGACCGTCACCGGCAAGACGCTGATGGTGGGCCGCTCGGAGTCCGGGATCGCCTACGACATCGGCACCGGCAAGCAGCTCTACGAGAAGAAGAAGTACGGCGCGGCCTGCTTCCCGGGCGCGTTCGCGGGCGGCACCCGGCTGATCTCCGTCGCGTCCTGCGGGGCGGGCACCTCGACCGAGCACGACGAGGTGCAGGAGCTGGACCCGGCGACCGGCGCGGCCAGGTGGACCAAGGCGATCCCCAAGGGCTGGACGGTGGACCACGTCTACTCCGTGGACCCGGTCGTCCTCTACATGACCGACGCGGACCACAAGCACTGGAACATCTCGACGCTGAAGAACGACGGTTCGGTCCGCTCGCAGGTCGACTCCAAGGCCGCCTTCGCCCCCTCCTGCGGGCTGTCGATCCTCGACGACCTCCAGGGCTGCCAGGGCGTCGCGGCCGACGCGAACACCCTGTACCTGCCGACGGAGGCGACGACCGGCGCCAACCAGATCGTCGCGATCGACCTCGCCACCGGCAAGGAGAAGTGGCGCGTCAAGTCGCCCGCGGCCGTGTCGATGGTCCCGGTCAAGGCCGAGGGCGGACGGCTCACCGCCTATGTCGAGGCCTCCTACACCGCGGGCGGCCAGGTCGTGTCCGTCCCGACCACCGGCTCCTCGCACACCACGACGAAGCTCCTCCAGATGCCGGCGGGCACCGCGCGGATCGAGTCGAGCTTCTACTCCCGGGACGTCGACTACGTCGACGGCCGCTTCTACATCTCCTCGACCCGGCTGAACGGCAATGACGACACGAAGGAGAAGTTGATGCTCGCGTACGGCAAGTGAGACCCCCACTTCTCCCCGTCCCCGCCGTCCTCCCGAGGTACTCGTCATGACCCAGCCG
>NZ_JAENRY010000612.1 GCF_016612545.1 Streptomyces sp. MBT65
CTCCTTGGGTTCCTCGGCGCCGGGGTCGAGGGCGGGTGGGGCCGGGACGGTCCACATCCACTCGCGGAGCTTGTCGCGCTCGTGGGTGAGTTCGTGGATGTCGGTCTCGGCGTACTCGAACTCCGGGGACCAGAACAGCGCGTCGAAAGGACAGACCTCGATGCAGATACCGCAGTACATGCACAGGGAGAAGTCGATGGCGAAGCGGTCGAGGACGTTGCGGCTGCGCTCTCGGCCGCCGGGGGCGGCCGCCGGCACCGTCTCCTTGTGGGAGTCGATGTAGATGCACCAGTCGGGGCACTCACGGGCGCAGAGCATGCAGACCGTGCAGTTCTCCTCGAACAGGCCGATGACTCCGCGGGTGCGGGGCGGGAGGTCGGGCTGGGTGTCCGGGTACTGCTCGGTGACGGTTTTCTTCGTCATCGTGCGGAGGGTGACGGCCAGGCCCTTGGCCAGGCCTGAGCCGGGGATCGGGGCCATCAGAGGAACACCACCTTCACGATGCCGGTGAGGGCGATCTGAGCGAGGGAGAGGGGGACGAGGAGGGTCCAGGAGAGCTTCTGGAGCTGGTCCTCGCGCAGGCGGGGGTAGGTGACGCGGAGCCAGATGACGACGAAGGCGAGGAGTGCGGTCTTCAGCAGGGTCCACACCCAGCCGAGGCCGTCCGCGCCCCACGGGCCGTGCCAGCCGCCCAGGAAGAGGACGGTGGTCAGGCCGCACAGGACGACGATTCCGGCGTACTCGGCGAGGAGGAAGAGGGCGAAGCGGAGACCGGTGTACTCGGTGTAGGCGCCGAAGATGATCTCGGAGTCGGCGACGGGCATGTCGAAGGGAGGGCGCTGGAGTTCGGCCAGGCCCGCCACGAAGAAGACGATCGCGCCGACGATCTGCCAGGGCAGCCACCACCAGTGGAAGGCGTCGAGGATGCCGGGGAGGGAGACCGTGCCGGCTGCCATCGCCACGGAGGCGGCGGTGAGCAGCATGGGGAGTTCGTAGGCGAGGAGTTGTGCGGCGGTGCGGAGGCCGCCGAGGAGGGAGAACTTGTTGGCGGAGGCCCAGCCGGCCATGAGGGAGCCGAGGACGCTCACGCCCATCACCGCGAGGACGAAGAAGATGCCCGCGTCCAGGACCTGGCCGACGGCGCCCTCGCTCGGGCCGATGGGGATGGCGAGGAGGACGAGCAGGTACGGGAGGAGGGCGACGGCGGGGGCGAGTTGGAAGACACGGCGGTCCGCGCCCGTCGGGACGATGTCTTCCTTCTGGGCGAACTTCACGCCGTCCGCGACGAGTTGGGCCCAGCCGTGGAAGCCGCCGGCGTACATCGGGCCGAGGCGGCCCTGCATGTGGGCCATCACCTTGTGCTCGGTCTGGCCGACGATGAGAGGGAAGGTGAGGAAGACGACGAAGACGATCAGGAGTCGCAGGGCGACGTCGAGCACGTCGTTCACTGCGGGCCTCCTGCGGGGGTGTCGGGGGTTGGGTCCTGGGGG
>NZ_JAENRY010000613.1 GCF_016612545.1 Streptomyces sp. MBT65
GGTGACCGCCGGCGCGGCAGCCGTCGCCACGGACGAACGCAGCGGTCTGCGGGCGCGGTTCGGACTGGCGCGGGACTGAGAGTGCGGGCGGGGGGACCGGGGGTACCGGGTGACGACCTTGAGGGGTTGGGGTGCGCGCCCGCGCGCGGGGAGGTCGGTTCGCTTTTCCAACTCACTGTGCAGGGTGGTTGATTCGGGGGCGACACCGGATACGTCACCGCGGTGGAGGGGTACGGCGGTTGGTTCGTGTGTGGTCTGCTGGTGCGCCCACGCGCGGGACGCCGGTGTCGCGGTGCTGTGCGGCTGCACCTCCGTGTGCGGGAGGCGGTGTTCGGGCAGGTCGAGGCGGCGCCCTGGTGGCTGGGCGTGGAGGGCGGCGCCTTCTGGAGCGCGCCCGAGGGGCCCGGCTCGGACGTTACGGGCCGCGCGCATCACCCCGTGGTGCACGTCTCGCACCGCGACGCGCTCCCACAGCGCCTGGGCGGGGGCCCGGTTGCCCACCGCGGCCGCGTGGGAGTACGAGGCACGGGGTGGCATCGAGCGGCGGCAGTAATCCTGGGGCGACGAGTTCGCCCCGGACGGCTGAACACCTGGCAGGGCGACTTCCTCCGGGTCGGCTCCCGCGCGGGTGGGTGCGACCGCCACGGTCCCGGTGGACGCGTACGAGCCCAATGGCTTCGGCCTGTGCGACACGGCAGGCAACACGGTGGGGGAGGAGCGGGTGATCTGGTCGCCGCCCGCTCGAAGGACGCCCCCGACTCGTCCACGGGGCACGGCGGTTCCGGTGCGCGTGGGACCTGACGGGGCGGTGACCGCGGGCGGGTAGCCTTGCCGCCCGTGACCGCAACCCTGATCTGGATCCTCGTCGCCCTCGTGGCCATCGGCCTGTACCTGAGCTGGACCGCGGGACGGCTCGACCGGCTGCACACCCGGATCGACGCGGCCCGCGCGGCACTTGACGCCCAACTGCTGCGCCGCGCCTCCGTGACCCAGGAGTTGGCCACCTCCGGCGTCCTCGACCCGGCCGCCTCGATCGTCCTCTACGAGGCCGCGCACGCCGCCCGGCAGGCCGAGGAGGAGCAACGGGAGGTCGCCGAGAGCGAGTTGAGCCAGGCGCTGCGCGCGGTCTTCGGGGAGGCGCCACAGGTGGAGGGCGTCCGGGAGGCCCCCGGGGGCGAGGAGGCGGCCCACGAACTCGCCGAGGCGGTACGACGCGTCCCGATGGCCCGCCGCTTCCACAATGACGCCGTGGGCGCGGCCCGACGCCTCCGCGAACACCGCAAGGTCCGCTGGTTCCACCTCGCCGGACACGCACCCTTCCCGATGGCCTTCGAAATGGACGACGAGCCACCGGTGGCACTGGTGGACCGGGCGGCGTAGGGCGGGCCTGGGGCAGGGAGGGTGAGGGGAATCGGGAGCTGCCCGGCTCTGGTGGGCTGTGCGGGGGTGTGGGCGACTTCGAGGCGGAGGGGCTGTCACGTCT
>NZ_JAENRY010000614.1 GCF_016612545.1 Streptomyces sp. MBT65
GGCCCCCGGTTGCGCGACGGGACGTACCGGCTGTGGAACACCGACCCCGGGCGGGCCTTCGTGCCGGGTGACGATCCGTTGTACGTCACCATGCCGGTGCAGTTGGTGGTCGCCGACGCGGCCACACACCTGGTGTTCCACGACACCTCCTGGGACGGCACGGTGACGCTGCGGGAGGGCGAGGAGGGTGCCGGTTCCGGGCACGACCGGGCGGGGGCGTCCGAGCTGCGGATGGACGGCGGTCCGCTGCGCTGCTGGGTGATCGTGGGTACTCCCGCGCGCGTGCTGCACGCCTGGGTATCGCTCACGGGTGCTCCCGCGCTGCCGCCGGCCTGGGCGCTGGGTCACCATCACGCGCGGTGGGGCTTCGGCAGTGAGCGGGAGGTGCGGCGGATCGTCGCCGGCTACCAGGAGCGCGGGCTGCCGCTGGACGCCGTCCATCTGGATATCGACCACTACGACGAGCACCAGGTGTTCACGGTCGACCAGGAGCGGTTCCCGAAGCTGCCGGCGCTCGCCGAGGAGTTGCGGCGGGACGGCGTCCGGCTGGTGTCGATCGTCGATCCGGCGGTGAAGACCGAGTCGGGAAACGCCGTCTACGACAGCGGGATGTCCGAGGACGCCTTCGTGCGGGATGCCTCGGGGCGGCTGGTGCGGGGTGTCGTGTGGCCCGGGGAGGCCGTTTTCCCGGACTTCACGCAGGCGCGTGTGCGGGAGTGGTGGGGCGGTCTCTACCAGGAGCGGCTCGCGCAGGGGTTCGCGGGGTTCTGGCACGACATGAACGAGCCCACGTCCTTCACGGCCTTCGGGGAGTCGACGTTGCCCCGTTCGGCCCGGCACGACCTGGACGGGCGGGGCGGTGACCATCGTGAGGCGCACAACGTGTACGCCCTGTGCATGGCCAGGGCCGCCTACGAGGCGCTTCGCGAACTGGCCCCCCAGGAGCGGCCGTTCCTCTTCTCGCGTTCCGGGTGGGCCGGGATGCAGAGCTACGGGGGCACCTGGTCCGGCGATGTGGCGACCGGCTGGCCCGGGTTGCGGGCCTCGCTGTCGCTGGTCATGGGGCTCGGGCTGTGCGGGGTTCCGTACTCGGGCCCGGACGTGGGCGGGTTCGACGGGAGTCCCTCGCCGGAGCTGTATCTGCGCTGGTTCCAACTCGGCGCGTTTCTGCCGCTGTTCCGCACCCACGCGAGCCTGCGGGCGGGGCGTCGGGAGCCCTGGGAGTTCGGTGCCGACGTGCTGGAGCACGCGCGCGTGGCGCTCGTCGAACGGCGGCGGCTGCTGCCGTACTTCATGACGTTGGCGCATCTGGCGCGGCGAACCGGAGCGCCCTATGTGCGGCCCCTGTGGTGGGGTGCCCCGGAGGATCGTGCGCTACGGGACTGCGAGGACGCCTTCCTGCTGGGCGACTGTCTCCTGGTGGCGCCGGTGCTCTATCCGGGGTCGGACCGGCGCCACCAGGAGACAGTCG
>NZ_JAENRY010000615.1 GCF_016612545.1 Streptomyces sp. MBT65
GGGTGGAGACCGGGGGTGGGTGGGGCGTGTGGCTCGGGCAGGGGGTGCGCATCGGGCAACGGCCTTGATTCCAGGCGGTGTTCCGGCTCGACCCGGTGTTGTGTCGAACCGTTCTGCCACAGATGGCCGTCCGTATGGGTCAGGAGGGTTTCCGCGCTGCGGTAGAGGGCGCTCTCCATTTCCGGGGTGCGGCCCGGGGTGGACCAGGTCTCCTCCAGGGCGTCGGCCGCGGCTGTGGCGAGGCGTTCGTGGTGGTCGGGCGGTATGCCGTCGCGGATCGCCCGTTGGACCAGGGCATGCACCTCTACGACGGGCAGGGCGCCGTCGGCGGGGGCGGGGACGTGGTGGGTGACCAGGCTCAGGCGGTGCAGTGCCCGGAGTGCGAGGAGGGTGGCCCGTTCCGGTACGGAGTCCGGGGCGGGGCCGCTGCCGAGCCAGGCGCGCGCCGCCGAACCGAGCAGTACCGCGTCCGGGATGCCGTCCGGCGCGAACATCGAGATCAGTTCGAGCATCGCCCGGGCCGTGCCGGGCGGCGCGAGCGACTCCGCCCGGTCCAGGGCGAGTTGGAGGGTGTCCGTCACCGTGGCGCCGTGTTCGTCCGCGGGGGAGGAGGACGGGAGGAGCCCGGCGACGCTCTCCCGCCGGTCGGACAGCAGGGTCAGGTAGGTCGGCAGGTCCATGCCGGTGTCGATGAGGAACGCGGCGGCCTGGGAGAGCGCGAGCGGGAAGCGGCCCAGCAGCGCGGCGAGGGTCGCCAGGTCCTCGTGGCGGTGCGCGGCCGAGCCCGGATCACCTGGATCACCCGGTCCGCCCGGATTCCCCGGGTCGAGCCGGAGCCGGTCGGTCAGGTACGCCGTGGCCTCGTCCGGCGTGAACACCCCCACGGGTATTACCCGCACCCCCGGCCGCAGCAGTGCCGCGTCCCTTCGCCGGGTGACCAGGACGGTCCGGCCGGCGTCACCGGTGGGCCGTAGCCCGGCCAGCTCGGCGGGGTCGTCGATGTCGTCCAGAACCACCAGCCAGGGAACGGCAGTTGACCGCAGCCACGCGAGGAACAACTCGGCCTGGGTCTCGTCGTCCCCGCCGGAGGCATGCGCCGCACCCGTCACGCTCGCCCCCGACAGCGCCCGCCACGCACGGGCGTAACCGCCCAGCACCGACACCCGGTCGCCCGCGGACACCCAGAGCAGCACCTCGGCCCGCCGCTCCGCACGGTGGAACGCCGCCGAGGCCAACTGCGACTTGCCGACCCCGCCCGCCCCCGTGAGCAACACCTGCCGTACGGAAGGATCCAGCAGCGCCCCGTCGATACTCCCGGCCAGCTCCTCCCGGGTGCGCAGCGCGGCGGCGTCCCCCGGAGGCCGGCCGACCACGATCCGCGCCCGGGCCTCCACCGGCCCCCGCTGCCCCGGATCGGCGGGAACACTCCGGTACTCCCGGGCCGCCCGCCACAACCCCTGCC
>NZ_JAENRY010000616.1 GCF_016612545.1 Streptomyces sp. MBT65
CCAGCGGGGTGACGTAGGCGCCGTCGTCCGTCGCCTGCGCGGCGGCGGGCGCCGGAGCTGCCGGGGCCACCGGAGCCGGAGCCGCGCCGGGCGCGGCTCCGGCTCCGGTGGCCCCGGCAGCTCCGGCGCCCGCCGCCGCGCAGGCGACGGACGACGGCGCCTACGTCACCCCGCTGGTGCGCAAGCTCGCCTCCGAGAACGGCGTGGACCTGTCCACCGTCAAGGGCACCGGCGTCGGCGGCCGTATCCGCAAGCAGGACGTCCTCGCCGCCGCCGAGGCAGCGAAGGCGGCTGCGGCGGCTCCGGCTCCCGTCGCGGCCGCGGCCGCTCCGGCCGTCGGCGCGAAGAAGACCCCGACCCTGGAGGCCTCTCCCCTCCGCGGCCAGACCGTCAAGATGCCCCGCATCCGCAAGGTCATCGGCGACAACATGGTCAAGGCGCTGCACGAGCAGGCGCAGCTGTCCTCGGTCGTCGAGGTCGACGTCACGCGCCTGATGCGCCTGCGCGGTCAGGCGAAGGACTCCTTCGCGGCCCGCGAGGGCGTCAAGCTCTCCCCGATGCCGTTCTACGTCAAGGCGGCGGCCCAGGCGCTGAAGGCCCACCCGGCCGTCAACGCCCGGATCAACGTCGACGAGGGCACGATCACCTACTTCGACACCGAGAGCATCGGTATCGCGGTGGACTCGGAGAAGGGCCTGATGACCCCGGTCATCAAGCACGCGGGCGACCTGAACATCGCCGGCATCGCCAAGGCCACCGCCGAGCTCGCGGGCAAGGTCCGGGCGAACAAGATCACCCCGGACGAGCTGTCCGGCGCGACCTTCACCATCTCCAACACCGGTTCGCGCGGCGCGCTCTTCGACACGATCATCGTGCCCCCGAACCAGGTCGCGATCCTCGGCATCGGCGCCACGGTCAAGCGCCCGGCCGTCATCGAGACGGAGGACGGCACGGTCATCGGCGTCCGCGACATGACGTACCTGACCCTCTCCTACGACCACCGCCTGGTCGACGGCGCCGACGCGGCCCGTTACCTGACGGCCGTCAAGGCGATCCTGGAGGCGGGCGAGTTCGAGGTGGAGCTCGGCCTGTAGTCAGCGGCCACCTGGCCTGTCGTTCGTACGGTGCCCCCGTTCCGGAGTTCTCCGGGCGGGGGCACCGCGCGTTTCCCGGGTGCGCGACACGTCGTATGCAGCCTGGCATCCGGGCGTACGATCCCGTCGGGTGCCGGCGCCGGTGTGGCCGCCGGGCGGGGCGCACAGCCGTCCCCGGCCGGCTCGGCCGAACTCCCGGGCGCCGTCCGGTCTCACGAAGACGCGGGCGCCGCCGGGGGCGGGGTGTCGGCGATGATCCGCAACCGCGCGGTGTCCTTCGGGCCGCACGCCGGAGTGAGCGCCGGTCGACAACCGGTCACCCCACCGCCACCGGCCCGGGACCCCGGGCCCCGCTTCGAACTCCCCAGTTCATCGCGCCCCGACGCCCCGCAGGGCACCCGCGCCGACCGCCCCACCAGCGTGTAAGTCTCGTCTCACCTGCATGAAAGCGCCCCCGTGCGCCCCTCCCGAGCGGGCGTGCGGCCTTATTGTCTAAACGTCAAACGCCCTTAAGGAGCTCTCATGACCGCGCCCGTCGTCCACTCGCTGCGCGAACAGATCCGCGAGCACATCGTGGAGGGGATCGTCAGCGGGCGCTGGAAGCCGGGCGAGCGGATCGTGGAGCGACGGATCGCGACGGAGCTCGAGGTCAGCCAGACGCCGGTGCGGGAGGCGTTGCGCGAGCTGGAGTCGCTGCGGCTGATCGAGTCCGCGCCGAACAAGGGCGTACGGGTACGGAATCTGACCGCGGCCGACCTGGAGGAGAGCTACCCGGTGCGGGCCGGCCTGGAGGCGATCGCGGCGGAACTGGCGGCCGAGCGGCTCGCGACGGACTGCTCGGCGCTCGAGCCGCATGTCGCCGCGCTCTACGAGGCGGACCGCGAGGCGGACGGTACGGGCCAGGTGCGGCACACCGTCGGCTTCCACCGCGAGCTGGTCCGCGCGGCCGGCAACTCGGTGCTGCTGCACACCTGGGAGGGCCTGGGCATCGAGGTCTTCACCGCCCTCTCGATCCGCTGGCTGGGCACGGTCCAGCAGTCGTACGCGGAGGAACACGAGGAGCTGGTGGCCGCGTTCCGCCGCCGGGACCCACGAATCGCGGAACTGGTGAAGGCACACGTCCTGGGCTGCGCCCCGCGCCCCTGAACACCGTGCACCTCCGCCGATGCAACGCCCGCCACACCCGCACCTCCTGACCCCGCCCACCACAACCCCCCAAGGGGCGCGGGGCCGCATCGCGGTGCGGCCCCGCGCCCCTTGGGGGGTT
>NZ_JAENRY010000617.1 GCF_016612545.1 Streptomyces sp. MBT65
GGCATGGATCGTCTCCGGGGCGGGGCGTGTGGGGGAGCTTCACCTGGGGAGGACATGAGCGATCGGCTTACCACCTGATCAGTGAAACCCACTGGACAGTTCACCTGTCGAGGTGGGGATGAAGGTGGCATAGACCAATGCGGCCGACAACCCCCTCTGTCGCAGGGCGACTTGGCGTGCCGGTCGATCCGGAGGGGAAGGATCATCGCCGGGAGGTGGTTACACTGCCCGGGTCAACAGGGCGATTGCGGGCTACCGTTGGTCAACTGGTCAAGTGGGTGACCGAACAGGGGCTCCACGCAGGGGAGTGCGACATGAAGGCCGACGCGCCAGGTGCGGTGCTCAAACGGGAGCGGGTCCGCGACTTCGTTCTCGACCTCGTCGAGTCGCACCGCCCGGGTGACGCGATCCCCTCAGAGCGCGTTCTCTGCGCCCAACTGGGCGTGTCCCGGCCGACCTTGCGCGCGGCGGTCGACGAACTCGCCGCCGCGGGGCTGCTGGTACGGGAACACGGGCGCGGCATGTTCGTGGCACCGGAGAAGATCACCCAGGAACTGGTCTCCGGCGAACAGACCATGACGGCCCCTCAGGCCTCCGGCACCTGGTCGAGCCGCCTGCTGGAGTTCACCACCGTCCCGGCCGGTGCCCGCGTGGGCCGCAGGTTGCGCCTCTCGCCCGCCGCCGAGATCGTGTACGTGGCACGGCTGCGTCTGGTCGACGGCGCCCCGATGGCCATCGAGCACCTGCACATCCGGGCCGACCTCGTCCCGACCCTGTCCGCACGGGAGTTGGAGGCCGGCGACCTGTACGAACACTTCCGGGAACAGCACGGCGTCCACGTCCAGGAGGCGGTCCAGGCGATCGAGCCGACCGTCGTCACCCGCGCCGAGGCCGAACTCCTCGACGTCCCCGAACTCTCCCCGGCCCTGCTCTTCGAGCGCCTCACCTCGGACACCACGGGCCGGCCCGTCGAATACGTCCACTCGATCTATCGCGGGGACCGCTACCGCATCGTCTCCCGCCTCACCCTCGGCCCCTCCGTCACGGTCCCCTCGACCCCTCTCGGCCACCATCCCGGCATCCCCCCGGGCGACTTCGCCCACCGGGACACCATCGCGGCGTCCACGCGGGGGGACATTCAGTCCGCGTCCTGAGCCGTCGTCCGTGCCCGGGTGACGGAGTCGTGGAGGGACTTCGGATCGTCGGCGTGCAACCGGATCACCCGTACGAGCCGGGGGGTGCCGAGGAACGTCGGTGCGTCGACCGGTTCGGTCAGTTCGAGGGTGAGGGAGGTCCGTGAGCCGACGGGCAGGTTGAGTTCGCCGTCCTTCTTCTCGTGGGTGTAGCGCGTCTCGCGCCGGACGCCGGCGATCCGGGCGACCGGAACACGCAGGTCGACATGGGCCGCCTGCCGGATGCGCAGGACACCCCCGGCCAGGACGTGCGGCCGGGTGACGGCGGCGGCGTGCATCCCGAGGACGAACAGCACGGTGTAGACGTCGACGACCAGCAGGACGGCGTGGACGACGGGCCAGCGGGCGAGCAGGAACGACAGCGCGACCGTCTCCGCCACGCACACGAACGTGAGGCCGTACATCATGGCGGCCTGGTCACGGGCGTGCGGGAAGACCGCGTCGGCCCCGCCGACACCGTGCGGACGGCGAGCGACCCACCGGACCAGGCTCGCCAGGATCCGCGCCTCGTGCGCGACGTACCGCGCCAGACGCTCCGGTACGAGACGCGCGAGCGCCTGGCGCCGGGTGAGGCCGAGCCGCCGTAGCCGCAGCCAGACGTACACCTCGGCGCCAGGCTGCTCCTGCTGTTGCTCCTCGGCGCCGAGGTGTACGTCTGGCTG
>NZ_JAENRY010000618.1 GCF_016612545.1 Streptomyces sp. MBT65
GACGGGGAAGCCCGTCTGCTGTGGGCTGACGTATGTGTCGACGGGCCAACTGGACCGCGCCCGCGAGGTGATGCGCACCACCCTGGACGTGATGGGCGTGCTGGTGGACGGCGAGGGCGCCCCACCCGTGGTGGTCCTGGAGCCGAGCTGCGCGGCGGCCCTCCGCACGGACCTCCCCGAGCTGCTCCCCGACGACCCCCGCGCGGCCCGCCTCGCCGCCATGGTCCTCACCTTCGCCGAGGCCCTGGAACGCCACGCGGCCCCCGACTGGACCCCGCCCCGCATCGACCGCCCGGCGACCGGCCAGACCCACTGCCACCAGCACGCGGTCCTGGGCGACACCGCCGACCGCCGCCTCCGCACGGCAGCGGGCCTGACCGGCGAACTCGCGGGCGGCTGCTGCGGGTTGGCAGGAAACTTCGGCTTCGAGAAGGGCCACTACGAGGTGTCGACGACCTGCGCGGAGGAACAACTCCTGCCCGCCGTACGCGAGGCACCGAACAACGCGGTGATCCTGGCGGACGGCTTCTCCTGCCGCACGCAGTTGGAGCAGCTGGCGGGGGTACGAGGACGGCATCTGGCAGAGGTACTGGCGGAGGCGCTGGAGGGAGAACGGAAGTGACCGATGAACTGCGCCGAGTCGCCGTCCTCTCCGATGTCCACGGAGTACTCCCCGCCCTGGAAGCGGTCCTCGCCGAACCGGAGGTGGCCGCGGCCGACCGCATCGTCCTCACCGGCGACATCACGGCCGGCCCCCAACCGGCGGAAGTAGTAGACCTGTTGCGCGCCCAGGCGGACCGAGTCCTCTGGCTGTCGGGCAACGCGGACCGCGAACTGGTCGAGTACCGCAGAGGTGAACGCGACGAGATCCCCGACCCGATCGCCCCGTACGCGGCGACCGCGCTCCGCGCCGACCAGATCGACTTCCTGGCTACTCTCCCCAAGACGCTCACCCTCTCGATCCACGGCCTCGGCAAGGTCCTCTTCTGCCACGCAACTCCCCGCGACGACGAGGAGGTTGTCCTGGTCGACTCCCGGCCCGCCCGCTGGACAGAGGTCCTCGGCGGCCTGGACGAGGACATCCGCACGATCGTCTGCGGCCACACCCATATGCCGTACATCCGCCTCGCCCAAGGCCGCCTGATCATCAACCCGGGCAGCATCGGCATGCCGTACGGCCGCCCCGGCGCCCACTGGTGCCTCCTCGGCCCCGGCACGGACCTGCGTGTGACGCCGTACGACATCCCGGCGGCGATCGCCCGCCTCGTCCGCGAGTCCGGCTACCCGGAGATCTCGGAGTGGGCGGACTACTTCCTCAACGCACGGGCTTCGGACACGGAAGCGCTGGAGACGTTCGGACCCCGGGACGGGCGAGCGTGACTCCTCGACGCCCTCGATTGAAGGCGGAAGCACAGGTTCGTTAAGGGTGTTCTCAGGTTTATTAGAGAACTCTCAGGTTCGCCGCCGGAACTCAGGATTCGCAAAGGTATTCACAGCACCTGCTTGCCGTTCGCTTGCCTGGTTTGCCGATCCATGGGGTCGGGCGCGTGTAGGTTCATCGGTGTCGGGAATTCCCCGGGCGGTAACACGCTCGACTTTGACGCACAATCCACTGCACAACCCAAGGAGTTCGGCATGAGCCTCAAGAAGCTCGCCCCGCTGTCCCCCAAGCCCCAGTCGAAGCAGCTCCCGCCCCCGCCGCCGAAGC
>NZ_JAENRY010000619.1 GCF_016612545.1 Streptomyces sp. MBT65
GGGTGGGGCCGTCAAGGGGTGAGGGGATGTCGTCCGCAAAGTGCCGCCCGCATCGTGTAGTTGTCGGCACGCAGCGGCACCGGAACCCGCGGGTCGTCGCTCAACAACGCGAACGCCCAACAGTTCGCGTCGGCGTCCAGCTCGGGTGTGTGATGGGGATTGATCCGCCACGGAATCTCACTCCGCAGCGCCAGGATGGTGTATTCCGCCGCACTCACGCGTCCGACGTGCCCTCGATGTCCTGCCGAAGACCGGCACACCGACCGGTGCACACGAAAGATTCGCCGTGAACCGACGCTACGCTCCGGCCCGCACGATCAACGTCCCGATGTGGCCGGGCTCGGGCGCGTCGAGCACCGTCGCCATGGCCGACGAGAGACCGGCCCGGGTCAACGACCTCTCCCAGACGGCCGGACGCTGGTTGTACCGGTACGTGAACATGGCCCTGCCCGCGAAGTCCCCCTTGTGCCTACCCTGCGGTCCGTACGCGCCGGGGATGGCCGGCGGCTGTGCGAACACGAAGACACCACCCGGGATGAGCCGCGCACGTACCAGCGCAAACAGCCGTCCCGGGTCGACGAACCGGGCCGCGCCGGAGATCGAGCAGACCGCGTCGTAGGTGTCATCGCAACGGCCCCACCCGCCAAAGCCGGTGGGGCCGCGACGCTATGGTCGGTCCGCCACGATCGACACAAGCTGGCCAAGACTGTCGATGCGCCAGTCCGCCGCCGCCACCACCTCGGCGTCGTCCGCCCATAGATGCCCCAACGGACCACGGCGGATATGCGCGACGCGCAGCCCCGCCCGCTTGGCGGGGAAGATGTCGTTGGCCGGATGGTCGCCGACGTAGACCGTCCGGTCCGCCGCCGCCCGAGCCACCCCCAGCACACGCTCGAAGAACTCAGGCTGCGGCTTCGCCACCCCCCAGTCCCCCGACATGACGACGAGATCCACCGGCAGGTCGAGATCACGCAGCAACTCGCCGGCGCGGGACGTCTGGTTCCCGGCCACGACGACACGCACCCCGAGTTCACGAAGCGCGGACAAGGCCGGGCGGACGTCGTCGTAGAGGTCGCTCTCGTCGAGGTACTCACCTCGGCCGGCCGTTTCCCGAGCGCGGTACTCGGCGGCGACATCGATGCCCGGCCGGATGAGGCGGAGCGTCTCCGCGTTGTCCTGGCCCCTGGCCACCACAGCTCCGACGAGTGCGGAGACGGTATGGCGGGAAACGTCCAGCCAGTCCGCCCACGACGCCCAGTACCGGTCGTCTCGGATGATCGTCTCGCCCACGTCGAACACGATGGTCTCCATCACCCTTCGAAGCCTAGGCCGTCGCGAAACATCAGCGCCGGTTGCCTCGTGATCGGACGATCCGCATGACGACGGCCTAGGCTTCGAAGGGTG
>NZ_JAENRY010000061.1 GCF_016612545.1 Streptomyces sp. MBT65
CCCAGACCCCGGACCCCGCAGCCGCCGTACCGGAACTCCCCGCGCCCGCGCCCACCACCCGTCGCACCCCGCGCGGAGCCCGGTTCGCCGGGGCCGCCCGGCCGGTCGAGCGGGCGCAGCCGAAGCGGGAGGCCCTGGACGCGGAGGCGCGGCAGAGCACTGTGGAGGCCGTTCAGCGGCTCGTCGGGCTGCGGCGAGAGGGCCGTAGCGGCGAGGCGCACGCGCTGCTCGTCGAGGCCGCGTACTGGCCCGCCGCGCGCTTCCCGCTGCTCGCGGCCGAACTCCAGCGTGCCGGGCTCGGCGCGGACTGGGCGACCCTCCTGTGGGAGGCCGCCTCGCTGCCCGCCGACCGGCTGGTCGGCGCGGCGGACGCGCTGGTCGCGGCGGGCCGCACGGCGGACGGCGAGCAGATCCTGCGGCAGGGCGTGGCCCGCCCCGCCGCCGAGATAGGCGAGGCCGTGCTCGCGCTGGCCGCCGAGGGCCGCCGCCGCGAGATCATGGCCCTGCTCGACGCCTACGTCCGGGTCCGCACCCCCGAGGAGGCCGCCCGCAGCGTCGCGGCCGACCCGCAACAACTCGTCCCGCTGCTGGTGGAGGCCGCCCGGGGCGCCTCGGACGAACGCCACTGGGATCTCGTCCACGCGCTGCGGGTCGCGGGCTTCACTGCCTGACCGGCCCATCGACTCGCCCACCGGAGTGTGAAACAGGATCGACTCCGCGGGTTAACGACGATGGTCTTGGCAAGGCTCCTCCGGAGGCTTACGTTCATCCCTCTACGGCCTTTGTCTACGGGCGTAGAGGCTGTGACGTCCCCGTCGAAGGAGCAGCTCATGGCCAACGTCGTACGCGCCGCTCTGGTCCAGGCCACCTGGACCGGTGACACCGACTCCATGGTGGCGAAACACGAGGAACACGCCCGCGAGGCGGCCCGCCAGGGCGCCAAGGTCATCGGGTTCCAGGAAGTGTTCAACGCCCCCTACTTCTGTCAGGTCCAGGAACCGGAGCACTACGACTGGGCCGAGCCGGTGCCCGACGGGCCGACCGTGCGTCGTATGCAACAGCTCGCGCGCGAGACCGGCATGGTGATCGTCGTCCCCGTCTTCGAGATCGAGCAGGACGGCTTCTACTACAACACCGCGGCCGTGATCGACGCCGACGGCACCTTCCTCGGCAAGTACCGCAAGCACCACATCCCCCAGGTCAAGGGCTTCTGGGAGAAGTACTACTTCAGGCCGGGCAACGCCGGCTGGCCCGTCTTCGACACCGCCGTCGGCAAGATCGGCGTCTATATCTGCTACGACCGCCACTTCCCCGAGGGCTGGCGTCAACTCGGCCTCAACGGCGCCCAGTTGGTCTACAACCCGTCCGCCACCTCACGCGGCCTCTCCGCCTACCTCTGGCAACTGGAGCAGCCCGCGGCGGCCGTCGCCAACGAGTACTTCATCGCCGCCATCAACCGGGTGGGAGTGGAGGAGTACGGGGACAACGACTTCTACGGAACCTCGTACTTCGTCAACCCGCGCGGCCAGTTCGTCGGCGACGTCGCCAGCGACAAGGCCGAGGAACTCGTGGTCCGCGACCTCGACTTCGGCCTGATCGAAGAAGTACGACAGCAGTGGGCGTTCTACCGTGACCGCCGCCCCGACGCCTACGAAGGGCTGGTGCAGCCGTGACCAAGGACCTGCTGGGACGGCACAAGGCCGTGCTCCCGGACTGGCTCGCCCTCTACTACGAGGACCCGCTCGAGATCACGCACGGCGAGGGCCGGCACGTCTGGGACGCCGAGGGCAACAAGTACCTCGACTTCTTCGGCGGCATCCTCACCACCATGACCGCGCACGCGCTCCCCGAGGTCACCAAGGCGGTCAGCGAGCAGGCCGGGCGGATCATCCACTCGTCCACGCTCTACCTCAACCGGCCGATGGTCGAACTCGCCGAGCGCGTCGCCCAGTTGTCCGGCATCCCCGACGCCCGCGTCTTCTTCACCACCTCGGGCACCGAGGCCAACGACACCGCGCTGATGCTCGCGACCACGTACCGGCGCAGCAACCAGATCCTGGCCATGCGCAACAGCTACCACGGCCGCTCCTTCAGCTCGGTCGGCATCACCGGCAACCGCGGCTGGTCCCCGACCTCGCTGTCCCCGCTCCAGACGCTGTACGTCCACGGGGGTGTCCGGACGCGCGGACCCTACGCGCACCTGAACGACGCCGAGTTCATCGCGGCCTGTGTGGACGACCTGAAGGACCTGCTCGGTCATGTCCGGCCGCCCGCCGCGCTCATCGCCGAACCCGTCCAGGGCGTCGGCGGGTTCACCTCCCCGCCCGACGGTCTGTACGCCGCCTTCCGCGAAGTCCTCGCCGAGCAGGGCGTGTTGTGGATCGCCGACGAGGTGCAGACCGGCTGGGGCCGCACCGGCGACCACTTCTGGGGCTGGCAGGCGCACGCGGAGAACGGTCCGCCGGACATCCTCACCTTCGCCAAGGGCATCGGCAACGGCAGCTCGATCGGCGGGGTCGTCGCCCGCGCCGACATCATGAACTGCCTGGACTCCAACAGCATTTCGACCTTCGGCGGCACCCAGATCACCATGGCGGCGGGCCTCGCCAACCTCACCTACCTCCTGGAGCACGACCTCCAGGGCAACGCCCGCCGCGTCGGCGGCCTCCTCATCGAGCGGCTGCGGGCCGTCGCCGCCCAGCATCCCGGCGTACGGGAAGTGCGCGGGCGCGGGCTGATGATCGGCGTCGAGCTGGTGAAACCCGGCACCGACGAAGCCGATCCGCAGGCGGCGTCCGCCGTGCTCGAAGCGGCCCGCGAGGGCGGGTTGTTGCTCGGCAAGGGCGGCGGGCACAACACCAGCGCCCTGCGCATCGCCCCGCCGCTGTCCCTGACCGTCGCGGAGGCCGAAGAGGGCGCCGCCATCCTCGAACAGGCTCTGCGGAGCACGCAGTAGTAGCAGGACGAGCAAGGGAAGAGCGTTATGGCCACCACCCTGGACACCCTGGAGCCCGCCCTTTCGGTGCGTCAGGTCCTCGGCCTGGAACGGGTCCTCGCCGGGGAACCCGAGGTGGTGGCCGGCGCGAGCCAGCTCGACCGGCCCGTGCGCTGGGTGCACGTCGCCGAGGCCGCCGATGTCGGAGTGATGCTCAGCGGCGGCGAGATGATCCTCACCACCGGCGTCCTGCTCGCCGGTGACGAGGGCGCCCAGGCCGAGTACATCCAGTCCCTGCACCGCGCGGAGGCATCCGCGGTCGTCCTCGGTCTCGGCCGTGCCTTCCCCGCTCCGCCGGACGTGATGCGCCGCGCGGCCGAGCGGTGCGGGCTGCCCATGGTGGTGCTTCACCGCCCCTTCCCCTTCGCGGAGTTGACGGAAGAGGTCCAATCCCGGCTGGTACGGCGGAAGTTCGCCGCCGTCAGCCTCTCCGAGGCCGTACGGACCGCGCTCACCGGACTCATCACCGGCGGCGCCCCGCTGCAGAGCCTGCTCGACGAGGTCGCGGCGCACAGCGCCTGCCCCGTCGTCGTCACCAACCTCGCCCACCGCGTCCTCGCCACGGCGGGGGAGCGGTCGGCGGTGGACGACGTGCTGCGCGACTGGGAGCGCATCTCCCGACAGGCGGGCGGCAGCGAGGGCGACGGCTGGATCCGCGCCGAACTGGGCGGACGCGGCGAGCGCTGGGGCCAGATCATGCTGTGCGGCTACCGCGGCGACACCGCCACCGGCCGCCTCCTCGCCGACCGCGGCGCCGAGGCCCTCGTCCTGCACCGTATGCTCGGCGGCTCCGCCCACACCTGGGAGGAACAGTCCGCGCAGAGCCTGCTGACCGACCTCGCGAGCGGCGTCGTTCCGGCCCGCCAACTGCTGCCCCGCGCCCGGGCCGCAGGACTCCCCGTCAACCGCCGCACCTTCGTCCCGATGGTCGTACGCGACGGCGACACGGCCCAACTCGACCGGGTGCTACGGCTGTTGGGGCTCCCCGGACTCGTCGCCGAACTGGCCGACGGGGCCACCGCCGTGCTGCTCAGCCTGCCCCGGGACCAAGACGCGGACGCCCTCGCCGCGCACTTCGCTAGCCGACTGCGCACCGAGTCGGGGGCGTTGAAGGCGGTGGTGGCCGCCGCAGGCCAGCGCACCGTCTGGGACGACGTGCCCGCCGGGCTGCGCGAGGCACAGCACGTCGCCGACGCCGTGGCCGACTCCAGCGACGCCCTCGACCTCCCCTCCGTCGTACGCCTCAAGGACGTCCATCTGCGCGGTCTGATCCGGCTGTTGAGGGACGACCCGCAGGTGCAGTCCTTCGCCGAACGGGAGCTGGACGGGCTGCTGTGCGCAGCCGACGAGGACCTGCTCGCCGTACTGCGCTCGTATCTGGCCACCGGCCGCAACAAGTCGCGCACCGCTCAGCTCCACCATGTCTCGCGGCCCGCGCTGTACCGCCGGCTGGAGGCGATAGAGGGCCGGCTCGGGGTGGACCTCGACGACTTCGAGCAGGCCGCCTCGGTGCACATCGCGCTCCTCGCGCACGACGCGCAACAGGGGTGAAACATGGGACTACCTGCGAAAACGGCGGTGAAACATGCGGCCACGACAGGGTGACACCGTGGAACGCCGCGCGCCCGCAGACGTGACACCGTGCAACTCAAAGACGACTTCCGGACTTCTTAGGCTCCTCGCACACCTAGCGACCGGAGGTCCCGATGAGCACAGTGATTCGTGCCGCTCTCTTCCAGACAGCCTGGACGGGCGACAAGGAGTCCATGATCCAGGTACACGAGCAGGCGGTCCGCGACGCGGCCGCGCAGGGTGCTCAAGTCCTGTGCTTCCAGGAGCTGTTCTACGGACCGTACTTCTGCCAGGTCCAGGACAAGGCGTTCTACGAGTACGCCGAGGCGATCCCGGACGGCCCGATCGTCAAGCGCTTCCAGGCGCTCGCCAAGGAGCACGGCATCGTCCTGGTCCTGCCGATGTACGAGGAGGAGCAGCCCGGCGTCCTCTACAACACGGCCGCCGTGATCGACGCGGACGGCTCGTACCTCGGCAAGTACCGCAAGCACCACATCCCCCAAGTCCCCGGATTCTGGGAGAAGTTCTACTTCCGCCCGGGCAACAGCGGCTGGCCGATCTTCGACACCAAGGTCGGCAGGATCGGTGTCTACATCTGCTACGACCGGCACTTCCCGGAGGGCTGGCGCGCACTGGGCCTCGCGGGCGCCGAGATCGTCTTCAACCCGTCGGCCACCTCGCGCGGACTGTCGGCCTATCTCTGGCAGTTGGAGCAGCCGGCCGCCGCTGCCGCCAACGAGTACTTCGTCGGCGCCATCAACCGGGTCGGTGTCGAGGAGTTGGGCGACAACGACTTCTACGGCACGACCTACTTCGTCGACCCGGAGGCCCAGTTCGTCGGCGAGGTCGCCAGCGACAAGGAGACCGAACTGGTCGTCCGCGACCTGGACTTGGCGAAACTGCGCGAGGTCCGCGACCGCTGGCAGTTCTACCGCGACCGCCGCCCGGACGCGTACGGCCCGCTGACCGCACCGTAAGGCACGCAGGATTCCCGCGCCCCGCTTCCAGGGGCGCGGAGCAGCGTCCAGCGGCGGCTTCGCCGCAGGGCGCGACCAGCCCCCAACGACCCGCACCCGACCACAATCCAGCGGAGTCAAAACCATGAGCACCCGTACCGTCATCCGCGGCGGCCTAGTCATCACCGCGTCCGACGAACTCCACGCCGACGTCCTGATCGAGGACGGCCGCATCGCGGCCCTCGCCACCTCCGGCAGCGCGGCCGCCGAGGCCTGGACCGCCGAGCGGGTCATCGACGCCACCGGGAAGTACGTCATCCCGGGCGGGGTCGACGCCCACACCCACATGGAGATGCCGTTCGGCGGCACCAAGGCGGCCGACACCTTCGAGACCGGCACCCGGGCCGCCGCCTGGGGCGGTACGACGACCATCGTCGACTTCGCGATCCAGAGCGTCGGCGGAGCCCTCCGCGAGGGCCTCGACGCCTGGCACGCCAAGGCCGAGGGCAACTGCGCCATCGACTACGGCTTCCACATGATCGTCTCCGACGTCAACGAGGACACCCTCAAGGAGATGGACCTGCTGGTCGAGGAGGGCGTCACCTCCTTCAAGCAGTTCATGGCCTACCCGGGCGTCTTCTACAGCGACGACGGCCAGATCCTGCGTGCCATGCAACGCGCCGCCGACAACGGCGGGTTGATCATGATGCATGCCGAGAACGGCATCGCGATCGACGTGCTGGTGGAGCAGGCGCTGGCCCGTGGCGAGACCGACCCCCGCTACCACGGCGAGGTCCGCAAGTCCCTTCTCGAAGCCGAGGCCACCCACCGCGCGATCAAGCTCGCGCAGGTCGCCGGTGCCCCGCTCTACGTCGTGCACGTCTCCGCGATGGAGGCGGTCGCCGAGCTGGCCAAGGCGCGCGACGAGGGCCTGCCCGTCTTCGGCGAGACCTGTCCGCAGTACCTGTTCCTCTCCACCGACAACCTCGCCGAGCCCGACTTCGAGGGCGCGAAGTACGTGTGCAGCACGCCCCTCCGTCCCAAGGAGCACCAGGCCAAGCTCTGGCAGGGCCTGCGCACCAACGACCTCCAGGTGGTCTCCACCGACCACTGCCCCTTCTGCTTCGTGGGCCAGAAGGAAATGGGCCGGGGCGACTTCTCGAAGATCCCCAACGGCATGCCGGGCGTCGAGAACCGCATGGACCTGCTCCACCAGGGTGTCGTCGACGGACACATCAGCCGTCGCCGCTGGATCGAGATCGCCTGCGCCTCCCCGGCGCGGATGTTCGGCCTCTACCCGAAGAAGGGCACCATCGCCCCGGGCGCCGACGCCGACGTGGTCATCTACGACCCGCACGCCGAGCAGGTTGTCTCCGCCGAGACCCACCACATGAACGTCGACTACTCGGCGTACGAGGGCAAGCGCCTCACCGGCCGCGTCGAGACCGTCCTCTCGCGCGGCGAACTCGTCATCACCGAGCGGGAGTACACCGGGCACGCGGGCCACGGCGTCTACACCCCGCGCTCCACCAGTCAGTACCTCAACTAGGAGTGGCGCACATGGACTTCGGACTCGTCCTGCAGACCGACCCGCCGGCCTCACGGGTCATCAGCCTGATGAAGCGCGCCGAGCGCAACGGCTTCACCTACGGCTGGACCTTCGACTCCGCCGTGCTGTGGCAGGAGCCGTTCGTGATCTACAGTCAGATCCTGGCCAACACCACGAAGTTGACGGTCGGCCCGATGGTCACCAACCCGGGCACCCGCACCTGGGAGGTCACCGCCTCCACCTTCGCCACCCTGAACGACATGTTCGGCAACCGCACGGTCTGCGGCATCGGCCGCGGCGACTCCGCGATGCGCGTTGCGGGCCGAACTCCCAACACCCTGGCCCGGATCAGCGAGGCCATGAAGGTCATCAGGGCCCTCGGCTCCGGCCAGGAGGCGGACCTCGGCGGCACGGTCATCAAGTTCCCCTGGGCCAAGGAGGACGCCCAACTCCCGGTCTGGATGGCCGCGTACGGCCCCAAGGCCCTGAAGATGACCGGCGAGGAGGCCGACGGCTTCATCCTCCAGCTCTCGGACCTCTACCTCACCGAGTACATGGTGAAGGCGGTCAAGGACGCGGCCGTCGCCGCCGGACGCGACCCGTCCGAGGTCAAGATCTGTGTCGCCGCCCCGGCCTACGTCACCGAGGACGACTCGCCCGAGGCGCTCGCCCACGCGCGCGACCAGTGCCGCTGGTTCGGCGGCATGGTCGGCAACCACGTCGCCGACCTCGTCTCCAAGTACGGCGAACACTCCGCCGCCGTACCCGAGGAACTCACGGACTACATCAAGGCCCGTGAGGGGTACGACTATTCGCACCACGGCCGTGCCGACAACCCCGACACCGCCTTCGTCCCCGACGAGATCGTCGACCGGTTCTGCATCATCGGCTCGGCCGAGAAGCAGATCGAAAAGCTGGGCGCCCTGCGCGTCGTGCATGTCGTAGACGGCGAACTGGTCGACGCCCAACTCGCGCAGGGCGCCCAGCTTTTCGATCTGCTTCTCGGCCGAGCCGGAGCCCACGAGG
The DNA here is from genome assembly GCF_016612545.1 of Streptomyces sp. MBT65. GTDB lineage: Bacteria > Actinomycetota > Actinomycetes > Streptomycetales > Streptomycetaceae > Streptomyces. The sequence goes on from NZ_JAENRY010000061.1 coordinate 8,099, forward strand.
CCACGATCGACGCCTACGGGTCGAAGGTGATCCCGGCCGTCAACGGCTGACGCACACCCGCACCACCGCTCAACTCCCCGTCCCCCCACTCCAGTTCTCCCCCTCCCCACCGTCCTGGGGAGGGGGGCCGGAGCCCCGCACGGCCTTTCCGGACCCACCTCATTGATTGGCCTGCCCATGACCGACACCGCTCCCACGGCCATAGAGCCGACCGCTCAAGTCACCCTCGCCGACGGGCGGGTGGAGCTCTCCCCGGGGTCTCCGCTGCCCGCCGGTCCGTACGCCAACGACGATCTGCTGCCGGTTCCCGTCGAGAAGCGCACCTGGACCACGTACAACTTCTCCGCGCTGTGGGTCGGCATGGCCCACAACACGGCCTCCTGGACCCTCGCTTCCGGGCTCATCGCCGTCGGCATGGACTGGAAGCAGGCGGTGTTCACCATCGCCCTGGCCAACCTGATCGTGCTCGTGCCGATGCTGCTCACCGGGCACGCGGGACCGAAGTACGGCATCCCCTTCCCGGTCTTCGCGCGTGCCTCGTTCGGCGTGCGCGGCGCCAACCTCCCTGCCGTGGTACGGGCGTTGGTGGCCTGTGGCTGGTTCGGCATCCAGACCTGGATCGGCGGTGAGGCGATCTTCTTCCTCGCCGGCAAGCTGATCGGGGACAGTTGGGCGAACGCCTCGCACATCGGCGGGTACGCCTGGACGATGTGGCTGTCGTTCGCACTGTTCTGGGTGCTCCAAGTCGCCATCATCTACCGGGGCATGGAGACGATCCGCCGCTTCGAGAACTGGGCCGCGCCCTTCGTGCTCGTCGGCGCGTTCGTGATGCTGTGGTGGATGAGCAGCAAGGCCGGCGGCTTCGGCCCGCTCTTCGACCAGCCCTCCAAGCTCGGTTGGGGCGGCAGCTTCTGGAAGCTGTTCTGGCCCTCGCTGATGGGCATGATCGGCTTCTGGTCCACGCTGTCGCTGAACATCCCGGACTTCACCCGCTACGGCAAGAGCCAGAAGGCCCAGACATGGGGCCAGGCCCTCGGTCTGCCGACCACCATGACCCTGTTCGCGTTCCTGTCGGTGCTGGTCACCTCCGGTTCGCAGGCCGTCTACGGCAAGGCGATCTGGGACCCGGTGCAGCTCGCGGCGAAGACGGACAACGTCGTCGGCCTGCTCTACGCGTTGGTGACCGTCCTGGTCGCGACCCTGTCCGTGAACATCGCGGCCAACCTGGTCTCGCCCGCCTTCGACTTCTCCAACATCGCGCCCCGGAAGATCAGTTTCCGCACCGGCGCCCTCGTGACCAGCGTCCTCGGGGTGCTGATCTTCCCGTGGAAGCTCTACTCCGACCCGCAGGGCTACATCTTCACCTGGCTCGGTCTGGTCGGCGGTCTGCTCGGCACGGTCGCCGGCATCCTCATCGCCGACTACTGGATCCTGCGCCGCGGCAAGCTCGACCTCGCCGACCTGTACCGCGCGGGCGGCCGCTACTGGTACGACGGCGGCTGGAACTGGCGGGCCGTCGTCGCCTTCGTGGTGGGTGGCGTACTCGCCGTCGGCGGCGCCGACTTCCACCCGCTGATCGACGGCCGGCCCATCCCGGCTCTGTCCTCCCTCGCCGACTACGGCTGGGCGGTCGGCCTCGGCACGTCGATGCTCCTCTACGTGGCGCTGACCCTGCTGACCGGAAAGAAGCCGACGCCCGTCGAGGCGTAGGACTCGCAGTGCCGCAGGGCGCCGGGGCTAGCTGGCCTTGGCGCCCTGCAGCGCGGTCACCGCTTCCTTCGCGGCCTTGATCGCGCCCTTGTTGATGACGTCCGTACTCGGCGCCTTCTTGTTCTCGAAGTCGCTGCCGTTGTACGTGATGGTCACCAGCGCGTTGCCCGCGCGGACGACGACCGTGCCCTCACGCGTCTGCTGCTTGTCCTCCGTGGTGAGGTTCACGATGGAGTAGGCGGAGTCACCGAGCCCGGGAACCGCGCCGCCGCCGCTCTTCTCCGTAGTCGTCTCGGTGTACGACTTCTTCGCCGCTTCGTCCGATTCCGTGATCTCGTACGACACGTCGAGCCAGCGGTAGTCGTACCCCTTGAGCGCGTTCCACGAGCAGGTGCGGCGCACCTTCGTGTCCGTCGACGGGATCTCCTTGCCGGCCGTCTTCGCGCCCGGTACCAGTGACTTGATCGTCGCCACCGACACACTTCCGCACGGGGCGGGAGAGGTGGAGTAGGCCTTGACCACGGGCGCCGTCGAGGGGGCCGAGGCCCCGGACGAGGAGTCGGACTCGGGCGTCGCCTTGTGATCGGCGGTCGTCGTCGCGGCGAACGGACCGGACGTCAGGGCCCAGCCCATCGCGGCGAGCACGACGACCGGCGACAGACGCGCGGTGAGAGCGAGCGGCAGAGGAAGAGAACGCAAGTCGCACTTCTCGTGGGGGAAGGGTGCGGAGCGGGTCCGCACTGCGGACGGGGACGGCCAGTGTCACATGACTCCCTGTGAGGCGGAAGTATGAACTCGCTCCGTGCCTGTGCGGTGACAGTGCCCGACTGTGGACGCGTTGTGTGTCCCCAAATGTCTGTCCCCCGTGCGCGCTTCAGGGCCGGACGGCGGGCACGCGCATCGTCGTCTCGATCCGTTCGACGGCCGCGAACGCCCCGTACGCGACGAGCCGCACGAGACGCGCGTCACTGTCCGACGGCCCACGCCAGGCGGCCACGTCCTCCTCCGTGATCCGGTACGGCGCGAGCGCGGCCAGCACCGCGAGGCGCGCCGCCGGCCGCTCCCGCCGGTTCGGGAAGCCGCGCAGGACGACCGGCGGATGCGAACCGTCCCAGGCCCACAGCGTCTCCCGTACGAGGGTGTGGTCGTCCTCGTCGAGAAGGTCCGCGCCCGCCCGCGCGGCCGTGCGCAGCGCGTCGTAGGCCGGGCCCACCGGCGTTCCGGCGACCCAGTCCGGGCCGGGTCCCGGCGTGTCGAGCAGCGGGAGAGCCGCTCCGGGGACGGCGGTACGGCGCACCGTACGGGCGACGCTGCGGCCCGCGAGACTGCGGACGGCCCGGAACCGCTGGGCGTTGCCCGGGAGGAGCTGTTCGGTCAGCAGGGCCGACACGACGCGGTTGATGAAGTGGAAGGCGAGTGCGGTGCCCAGGTAGGCGGGCGCCTGCTCGCGCGGGAACGGGTACGGCGTGAGGGCCGCGCCGGGCACGCGCGTGCGGCGGCCCCAGTCGAGCACGCGCGCGTGCTCCTCGTTCTCCGGGGTGCCGCCGCGCGCCAGGTGCTCGGCGAGGGCGTGGTCGCCGGTGGCGTGCAGCAGGACGGTGTGCGCGTCCGCGCAGAACGGGCACTTGTTGGCGAGCGAGACCCCGAGCGCCGCCAGCTCCTTGCCGGTGCGGCTGCCGGCGCCCGCGATGAGCGACTCGCGCATCAACGCCCAGGCGGGGGCGAGGAGTTCGGGGACGGAGGACAGGACCACGAAGGTCGGGGGCCGTTCGATCCCGAAGTCGACGGCGATCTGCTCGAAGACCTCGGCGGTGCGGCCGGTGGCCGACTTCGGCGACGGCGGCTGGGTGTGCCGGAAGGGTGTGGACATGGCAGCAGCGTGCGCCGGTCGGGTGCCCCCGGTCGTCGTACGGTCGAAGGGAGTTGGGGCTGCCTCAGCCAGGCGGGACGGGGCACGGGAGTACTGCGTGGGGAGTAGTCCAGGAGTTGTCCACAGGGCTGACGCCCGTGTCGGCGCGGCGGTCTACTGTGCGGTCATGAGCGGGTATCCGGTCGATGTGACCCCACGCAGGCGCCTCGCCGACGCGTCCCTCGCGGTCGTGATCGGTGCCCTCGTCATGACCGTCGCCGCCTTCGACACGGACACGACCGCGGTCGACTACGTGCTCGTCGCGCTCGCCTCGGCGGCCCTGGCGTTCTACCAGACGGCTCCGCGCGCGGTCCTCGTCGTGGCCGCGGCGGGGGAGGCGGCCTACGTCCTGCACGCCCACCCGGGGCCGGTCGCCGGTCTGCCCGTCCTCGCCGCCATGCACACGGCGGCCCGCGTGGGGCACCGGAGTTGGGCGGCCGTGGCGGGTGCGCTGTTCCTGCTGGCGTACTTCGCGACGGGGCCCACGACCCAGCAGGTGGTCGAGCGGACCGCGCTCATCGCCGGCTGGTTCCTGTGCGCGGTGGTCACCGGCCTCGCCGACCGCAACTGGCAGGCGTATCTGCGCCAGACCGAACAGCGCGCCCTGGAGGCCGAACGCACCCGCGAGGAGGTCGCGTTGCGCCGCGCGGGCGAGGAACGGCTGCGGATAGCAAGGGAGTTGCACGACTCCCTCACGCACAGCATCTCGATCGTCAAGCTCCAGGCGGGCGTCGCCGTCCATCTCGCCCGCAAGCGCGGCGAGGAGGTGCCACCCGCGCTGCTCGCCATCCAGGAGGCGGGCGGCGAGGCGATGCGCGAACTGCGGGCCACGCTGGAGATCCTGCGCACCACCGAGGAGCCCACCGGCACCCCCGAGCTGCTCGTCGAGAGGGCCTGCGCGGCCGGCCTCGCCGTCGAACTCGCGGTGACCGGCGAGGAGCGCCCGCTGGCCGCGACGGTCGACCGCGCGGTGTACCGCATCGTCCAGGAGGCCCTCACCAACGCGGCCCGGCACGCGGGCCCGGCCAAGGTGAGCGTGCAACTCGACTACGGCGAGGCGGACTTGACGATACGCGTGGAGGACGACGGCGCGGCCCAGCCCGACTGTCCGCCGAAGCCGGGGATCGGCCTCACCGGCATGCGCGAGCGCGTGACGGCGTTGGGCGGCACCCTGCACACCGCCCCGCGCGCGGAGGGCGGCTTCTCGGTACGGGCCGAACTGCCGCTGGGGGAGGCGGGATGATCCGGGTTGCGGTCGTCGACGACCAGGCGCTGATGCGCGCGGGCTTCCGTGCCCTCCTCGACGCCGAGGAAGGCATCGAGGTGGTGGGCGAGGCGGCCGACGGCGAACAGGGCGTGGCCCTTGTGCGTGCGCAGCTCCCCGACATCGCGCTGATCGACGTACAGATGCCGGTGATGACGGGCATCGAGGCGACCCGCCGTATCGCCGCCGACCCGGCCCTCGCGGCGGTCCGCGTCGTCATCCTCACCAACTACGGCCTGGACGAGTACGTCTTCGAGGCGCTCCGCGCGGGCGCCAGCGGCTTCCTGCTGAAGGACACCGACCCGGCGGACCTGCTCCAGGCGATCGAGATCGTCGCCGGCGGAGAGGCGCTGCTCTCCCCGGCGATCACCCGCACCCTCATCGGCGAGTTCGTCTCCCGGCCCCCCGACCGCTCCACCGCCACCGGCCTGGAGCACCTCACCCGCCGCGAACGCGAGGTCACCGCCCTGGCCGCCCGGGGCCTCACCAACGAGGAGATCGCCGCCCACATGGTCATCAGCCCGTTCACGGCGAAGACCCACGTCAGCCGGGCGATGACCAAACTCGGAGCTCGGGACCGGGCCCAACTCGTCGTGTTCGCCTACGAGTCGGGGCTGGTGACGGCCCGCGCACCGGAATCCCGTTGCGAGGCCGACACACCGGATCGCACCCTGGGGCGATGACCGAGACGACACGCACGCAGGACCCGGCCGTCCACGTCCGCGAGGAGATCCTCGCCTACTACGGCCAGGGCAAGGAGGACGGCCGCCTCAGACAGGGCTCGGAGCGGCTGGAGTTCTGGCGCACCCAGGACGTCCTGCGGCGCCTGCTGCCGACGGCTCCCGCGCGGGTGCTGGACGTCGGCGGGGGCAGCGGCATCCACGCCGAGTGGCTCGCGCGGGACGGGTACGAGGTCCAACTCGTGGACCCCGTACCGCTGCACGTGGAACAGGCGGGCCGACTGCCGGGCGTCACCGCCCGCGCCGGGGACGCCAGGGCGCTGACCGCCCAAGACGCCTCGTACGACGTGGTGTTGCTGCTCGGACCGCTGTACCACCTGCCCGAACGGGCCGACCGCGTACGGGCGTTGAGCGAGGCGCGCCGGGTGGTGCGGCCGGGCGGGCTGGTCGTCGCGGCGACCATCAACCGCTTCGCGGGACTGCACGACCTGCTCAAGCACGAGCTGTACTTCACCGCCCCGCACCGCGCGCGGGTCGACCGCGAGACGGGGGAGGGACGCCATGACTCCGAGGACGGCGGCCTCTTCACGACCGCCTACTTCGCCCAACCGCACGAAGCCCCCGAGGAGTTCACGGAGAGCGGCCTGACCGTCGAGGGCCAGTACGGCCTCGAGGGCGTCGCCTGGCTGATGGGCGGCATCGAGGACTGGCTGGACGACCCGGAGCACCGCGAGGCCGTCCTGGCGGCCACCCGCCGGATCGAGTCCGAGCCCACGCTGCTCGGCAGCAGCGGCCATCTGCTCACCGCCGGCCGGCGCAACTCCTAGCGGGGCGTGTGGTGTTGGGGGAGCGTTCGGCAGCCGGTACCCGGCGCGCCAATCCGCCGTACCGAGGCCGTCCGTAGCGTGACGCCGTTCTCCTACTCGGCATTGGAGCGGACATGGACAGCTCTCCCACGGGTGACAGAGGCCTCGACGACGGCCACGAGCGGCACGCGGCGGGCTGCGACTGCCCGCGCACGGCGGACCTGGACGGTGACGGCGTGGCCGCGTCGAGCCGCCGTACGTTCCTGCACCGGGCCGGTGCGCTCGGCGCGGGAACGGCCGCCGCCGGGCTGCTGGGCGCGGCCCCCGCGCACGCGGAGAGGGGCGACGCCGATCCGTACGGGCAGACAACGATGTCATCCGTCCCGCGCGGGAAGTGGGACCCGGATCCGGACAACCCGCGGTTCACCGTGGTCGTGATGCCCGACACGCAGTACATGTTCGACCAGGACCGCATCCACCCGGTGCCGATGGAGGCGTCGTTCCGCTACGTCCTCGACCCGGCGGGCCGCGCGGGCGGCAACGACGAGAACATCGTGTTCCTGGCCCACCTCGGTGACGTGACGCAGAACGGCCTCCCCGAGGAGTACGCGGCGGTCACCAAGGTGTTCGACATGCTCGACCGCGCGGGCGCCTCGTACGGCGTGCTGGCGGGCAACCACGACGTCCGCGCCGACGACCAGCGTGGCGCCACCCCCTACCTGGACACCTTCAGCCCGGCGCGGGCCAGGAAGACGCCCGGGTACCACTCCTCCAGCCCCGACGGCTACAACACCGCGCACATCTTCCTTGCGGGCGGCTGGAGTTGGCTGCTGCTCTCGCTGGACTGGCGCCTGTCGGCCAAGGGTTTCGCCTGGGCGAACGCCGTCATCGCCGCGAACCCGACGCTCCCGGTGATCGTCACCACGCACGAGATCGTCGGCTCGGACGAGGACGGCGCGGCCGAACTCTCCGACTACGGACAGCAGTTGTGGGACGGCCTGATCAAGGACAACGACCAGGTCTTCCTCACCCTCAACGGCCACTACTGGCCGCCCGGCAGCACGGTGCTGAAGAACAGCGCGGGCAACGACGTCCACCTGCACATCACCAACTACCAGGACCGCTACTACGGCGGCGCGGGCATGATCCGCTCCTACCGCTTCGACCTCGACCGGGGGATGATCGACGTCGCGACCTTCTCGCCGTGGATCCGCGAGCTTGCGGACAAGGGCGAGTTGAACGCCCTCGCGGCGAAGGAACTCGAACTGACCTCGAAGGTCGACTACTTCTCCATGACGATCGACTTCGAGAAGCGCTTCGCCGGCTTCGCTCCGGTGCCGCCGCGCAAGCCCCGCCCCGCGCGCCGGATGCTGCTGCCCGGCACGCTGGCGTACTGGCGGTTCGACGAGGGCGGTACGGCGGGCTCCGAGGTCGCCGCCGGCACGGTCGTCAGGGACCAGGCGGGCCACGGCAACGATCTGATCCTGAGGACTGTCCCCAACACCCCCGCACACGCGCTCACTTGGACCGCCGACCACCACCCCGACCAACCCGCCCACGCGGGGCTGGTGTTCACGGGCCAGGGCAACCCGGTCAGCGGCGCGTACCTCCGGACCGTCGACACGGCACCGCTCAACCGCGAGACCTTCGCCCGCGGTTACACCTTCGAGGTCTTCTTCAAGGTCCCCGCCGACTGGGACGGCGGCCGCAACGGCTGGTCCTCGATGCTCAGCCGCGCGGGCACGGCGGCCCAGGCGGGCAAGAACGGCCCCGCCGCCACCGCCGACGAGCCCGTCCTGACCCTCAGCCTCTCCAGCTCCGTCGAGCTCCAGTGGAACGCCTACCCGCTCAACCAGAACGGCGCCACGACCGCCTGGAGCCACCTCCTCCAGCAGGAGGAGTGGTGGCACGTCGCCGTCGCCAACGACGGCCGGATCAGCAAGCTCTACGTCAACGGCTGCGAGGAGGGCCGCAACCCGACCAGCACGGCGGTCGGCCTGACGACCCTCGACATGCCGTTCCTCCTTGGCGGTTACCAGTGGGCGGGCGCGGTCAGCCAGGTCTTCCACGGCACCATCGGCGACGTACGGATCACCGACCGGGCGCTGCGGCCGGGCCAGTTCATGAACGCCTAGGGTTCGCGGACATCCCGGTTGGTTAGATGTTCCGTATGTTCACCACCCGCCCCACGCTCCAGGGCACCTTCGGCATGGTGTCCTCCACCCACTGGCTGGCTTCGCAGTCGGCGATGGCGGTCCTGGAGGACGGCGGCAACGCGTACGACGCCGCCGTCGCCGGGGCGTTCGTGCTGCACGTCGTGGAACCGCACCTCAACGGACCCGCCGGTGAGGTGCCCATCCTCCTCGCCCCGGCGGGCGGGGAGGTACGGGTGCTGTGCGGACAGGGCGTCGCACCGGCCGGGGCGACGATCGAGCACTACAGGGGACTGGGGCTGGATCTCGTACCCGGTACCGGACCCCTCGCGGCGGCCGTCCCCGGCGCCTTCGACGCCTGGATGGTCCTCCTCCGGGACTACGGCACGAAGTCCCTGGCCGACGTTCTGAAGTACGCCATCGGGTACGCCGGGGACGGCCACGCGTGCGTGGAGAACGTCGGGGCGACCGTCGAGGCCGTACGGGAGCTGTTCGAGACGGAGTGGACCTCGTCGGCGGACGTGTATCTGCCGGGCGGGAAGGCGCCCAGGCCCGGTGAGCTGTTCCGCAATCCCGCTCTCGCCGCCACCTGGCGGCGGCTGCTCGCCGAGGTCGCGGAGGCGGGGGACCGGATCGCCCAGATCGAGGCGGCGCGGGAGGCGTGGCGGTCCGGGTTCGTCGCTGAGGCCCTCCTGCGGCAGTCCGGGCGGCTCACCATGGACACCAGCGGCGAGCGCCACACCGGGACCCTCACGGCCGCCGACCTGGCCTCCTGGTCCGCGTCCTACGAGACACCGGTGACGTACGACTGGAACGGCTGGACGCTCTGCAAGGCCGGCCCCTGGAGCCAGGGCCCGGTCCTCCTCCAGCAACTGGCACTGCTGCCGCCCGCATTGCCCTCCTACGGGTCCGCCGACTACGTCCACCTCCTGATCGAGGGCTGCAAGCTCGCGATGGCCGACCGGGAGGCCTGGTACGGCGACGCGGGCGAGGACGCCGTACCGCTGGGGGAGTTGCTGTCGGCGGACTACAACGCGGTGCGGCGGGAGCTGATCGACGAGAAGGCGTCGTACGAGCTGCGGCCGGGCAGCCCCGGCGGGCGTGCTCCGCGACTGAGCGGGCACGCGCGCGTGGTGGCGCCCGCGGAGCCCGGTTTCGACCCGATGGGGGCGGGGGAGCCGACCGTCGCACGGGTCGCCGCCGACGGGGGCACCCGTGGCGACACCTGCCACCTCGATGTCGTCGACCGCTGGGGCAACATGATCGCGGCCACCCCCAGCGGCGGCTGGCTCCAGTCCAACCCGGTGGTGCCCGAACTGGGCTTCCCCCTGGGCACCCGGCTCCAGATGGCCTGGCTGGAGCCCGGCCTGCCCAACTCCCTTGCCCCGGGCCGCCGTCCGCGCACCACGCTCACCCCGTCGATCGCCCTGCGCGACGGAGTCCCGGTCCTGGCGTTCGGCACACCCGGAGGCGACCAGCAGGACCAGTGGCAGCTGCACTTCTTCCTGGCGCTCGCCACGCGTGCGAAGGTGCGCGGCGGCCTCGACCTCCAGGGCGCGATCGACGCCCCGAACTGGCACAACGACAGCTTCCCCGGATCCTTCTACCCGCGCGGCATGCGACCGGGGAGCGTGACGGTCGAGTCCCGCACGGACGCGGCGGTGGTGGAGGAGCTGCGGCGGCGCGGCCACGACGTGACCGTCGGGGACGCCTGGTCGGAGGGGCGGCTGTGCGCGGTCGCCCGGGACCCGGAGACCGGGATCCTGTCGGCGGCGGCGAACCCGCGAGGCATGCAGGGGTACGCCGTGGGGCGGTGACCAAACCCGGGTGTTCACGGTGATTCCACCCGGTGTGTACCGGGCGGGAGGGGATTGTCAGTGACGCGTGCTCTCATGGAGGCATGATCGAAGACACCGAAACCATCGACGAGTTTCTCGTACAGCGCACGGCCGACATCGAAGAAGCGATCCGTACCGCGGCGGCCACGGAGATCATGCCCCGCTTCCGGCAGCTCGCCGCGCACGAGATAGACCAGAAGAGCGGCCCGCACGACCTGGTCACGGACGCCGACCGCAACGCCGAGCGGTATCTGACGAAGGTGCTCGGCTCCCTCCTGCCCGGCTCCGTCGTGGTCGGCGAGGAAGCGGTGCACGCCGACCCGGAGACGTACGAGGCGATCCAGGGCGACGCCCCGGTCTGGATCGTCGACCCGGTCGACGGGACACGGCAGTTCGTGCGCGGCGAGACCGGCTTCTGCACCCTGGTCGCGCTCGCCCGGCACGGCGAACTGCTCGCGTCCTGGACCTACGCACCCGCCCGCGACCAACTGGCCACGGCGGTGAAGGGCGGCGGCGCCTTCCTCGACGGCGTACGGCTGCGCTCCGGCGCCCCGGATCCCGCCCGGGACCTCGAGGTGGCGACCTCCCACCCGGACTACACGACGGACGCCCAGAAGCGCGCGCTGCTCGGCCTGTGGGCGGACGGGGTGCACACGCGCCCGTGCGGCTCGGCCGGACTGGAGTATCTCGCCCTCGCCCGGGGCGAGTTGGACGCCACGGCCTTCTCCTGGGAGGCCGCCTGGGACCACGCGGCGGGCCTGCTCCTCGTCGAGGAGGCGGGCGGCGCCCACCTCACCCTCACCGGAGAGCCCTTCCGGATCACGGGAGGCAACGCACTGCCGTTCACGGCGGCCCGGGACGCGGCGACGGCCCGGCGCGTGATCGACCTGCTGAGGGCGTCGTAGGGTCACGGGTTCCGCACACTGGACGGACCGGCCCCGGGGTTGTCGGTCCTGCGGCATATCCTGACTCCGAGTTTGCCATCGGCTGACGAAGGGGTCCGAAGGTGCCGTCGATGCTCGATGCGGTCGTGGTGGGTGCGGGGCCGAACGGACTGACGGCTGCCGTGGAGCTGGCCCGGCGCGGCTTCTCCGTGGCCGTGTTCGAGGCCAGGGAGACCGTGGGCGGCGGCGCCCGCACCGAGGAGCTGACCCTCCCCGGCTTCCGGCACGACCCCTGCGCGGCGGCGCACCCGCTCGGCGTGAACTCACCGGCGTTCCGCGCCCTGCCCCTGGAGCGCTACGGCCTGGAGTGGCTGCACCCCGAGCTGCCCATGGCGCATCCCTTCACCGACGGCAGCGCGGCCGTGCTGTCGCGGTCGGTCGCGGAGACGGCCGCCTCCTTCGGGCCGCGCGACGCGGGGACGTACCGGAGGCTGGTCGAGCCCTTCCTCCCGAAGTGGGACACCCTGGTCCGCGACTTCATGTCCCTGCCGCGCACCGCGCTGCCGCGCGACCCGGTGACCCTCGCCCGCTTCGGCCTGGCCGGCCTGCCCCCGTCCACCTGGCTGACCAGCCGCTTCCGGGACGAGCGCGCCAAGACCCTGTTCGCCGGCCTTGTCGGCCACGTCATGGCCCCGCTCAGCGGCTTCGCCACCGGCGCGATCGGCCTGGTCTTCGCCCTGGCGGCACACGCGCGTGGCTGGCCGGTGGCGCGCGGCGGCTCCCAGTCCATCTCGGACGCGCTGGCCGCTTACCTCAAGGACCTCGGCGGTGAGATCCACACCGACTACGAGGTCAAGCGCCTCGACGACCTCCCCCCGGCCCGCGCCTACGTCTTCGACACCTCGCCCACCGCCCTGGCGAAGATCGCGGGCTTCGGCAACTACTACGAGCACTTCCGCTACGGCGCCGGAGTCTTCAAGGTCGACTACGCACTCGACGGCCCGGTGCCCTGGACCGCCAAGGAGGCCCGCACCGCCGGCACGGTACAGATCGGCGCCGACAGCACCGAGATCGGCACCGCCCTGCGCGCCGCGTCCCGCGAGAACCGCGCCCCCGACAAGCCGTTCATGATCACCGTGCAGCCCAGCATCGTCGACCCCACCCGGGCCCCGGCCGGCAAACAGGTCTTCTGGGCCTACGGCCATGTCCCCAGCGGCTGGACCGGCGACCTCACGGACGCCCTGGAACGCCAACTGGAGCGCTTCGCCCCGGGTTTCCGCGATCGCGTCCTCGCCCGGGCGACCGCGGGCCCACCCGAACTGGCCGCCCGCAACGCCAACTACGTGGGCGGCGACATCGGCTCCGGCGCGGTCTCCGGTCTCCAGATCCTGCTGCGCCCCAAGCTCTCCCTCTCTCCCTACGGCACCCCGCACCCGGCCGTCTTCATCTGCTCCTCGGCGACCCCGCCGGGCCCCGGCGTGCACGGCATGTCGGGACACAACGCGGCGAAGGCCGTCTGGCGACGACTGAGGCAGTCATGACCACCACCATCACCCTCGTCCGGGGCGATATCACCCGCCAGACCGCCGACGCGATCGTCAACGCGGCCAACTCCTCGCTCCTGGGCGGCGGAGGAGTCGACGGCGCGATCCACCGCCGGGGCGGCCCGGCGATCCTGGAGGACTGCCGCAAGCTGCGCGCCTCCCACTACGGCAAGGGCCTGCGCACCGGCCAGGCGGTCGCGACGACGGCGGGCGAACTCGACGCCCGGTGGGTGATCCACACGGTCGGACCCGTGCACTCCCGCGAGGAGGACCGCTCGGAGCAACTCGCCTCCTGCTACCGGGAGTCGCTGCGTGTCGCCGATGAACTCGGCGCGCGTACGGTCGCGTTCCCCGCCGTGTCCGCCGGTATCTACGGCTGGCCGATGGACGACGCGGCGCGCATCGCCGTAGAAACCGTGCGGGCCGCGGAGACGGCGGTCGAGGAAGTCACGTTCGTGCTGTTCGACGAGGTGGCGTACGAGGCGTTCGGGCGGCAGGTGCGCTGACCGACTGCCGTAGCCCGTCTGCCTGTTGGAGGATGGTCCTCACGCGTCGATCACGACGTCCTCCAGCGGTTTCGAGCAGCAGAGCAGGATCTTGTTCTGGGCGATCTCGCGTGGCCGGATGCCTCCGTTGTGCCGCATGTCGACGGTGCCGGAGAGCAGGGTCGTCTTGCAGGTGCCGCACATGCCCTGCGCGCAGGAGGCCGGCAGGCTGAGGCCGGCTCGGGACGCGGCGGCGAGGAGCGAGGTGTCGGGGTCGCACTCGACGGTGCGTCCGCTGCGGGTGAACTCGACCTTGAAACCGGTGTCCGCAGCGGTGGTGGGTGAGGTGTCGGCCTGCGCGGTCGGCGTCTCGAAGGCGAAGCTCTCCTCGTGGTAGTGGTCCATGTCGAGGCCCGCGTCCGACAGCATCCGCCGTACGGCCGCCATGTAGGGGGCGGGGCCGCAGGTGAAGACCTCCCGTTCGAGGAAGTCCGGCGCGATCTGCCGGAGCGTCTCGATCGTGAGCCGGCCGCGGTGTCCGCCCCAGGGGGCGTACGGGCGGTCCTCCTCGCAGACGTGGACGATCCGGATGTTGGGCGCGGTCGCGGCGATGAGGTCGAGTTCGTGGCGGAAGACGATGTCCGCCGGAGTGCGCGCACTGTGCACGAACACCACGTCGGCGGGGTCAGCGAGGTCGTACAGCGTCCTGGTCATCGCCATCGACGGCGTCACCCCGACACCCCCGGACAGGAAGAGGTACTTGGGCGCCGGATGCCGGGCCGTGGAGAAGTCGCCGAGCGGTCCGTGCGCCCGTACGGTGTCGCCCGGCCCGAGGTGGTCGTGCAGCCGGTTCGACACGAGCCCGCCCGGTACGCGCTTCACCGTGATCGAGAGCAGGAAGGGGCGGGTGGGCGGTGAGGAGATGGTGTAGCAGCGCTGCACCGGCCGGCCGTCGATGTCGAGGGTCAGGGTCAGGAACTGGCCCGGGTCGTGCCGGAACAGCCGGGGTTCGGCGTACTCGAACACGAACGTGGACACGTCGTGCGTGAGCGGGTGCACCTGACGGCAGACCAGCAGCTCTTCGGTCTCGCTCATGGCAGGAGCTCCAGGTGGGCCTTGAGCCTGGTCACGTACCAGTTGACGAACGCCTCCACCTGTTCCTCCGTCGGGCCGTACGGGCCCGGCAGATAGGCCGGACTGCTGATGCCCCGGTGGGCGCGGGCCACCAGCACCGCGTCCTGGTCGTTCGTGGCCTGCCACACCTTCGTGAGGGTGTCGAGGTCGTAGTCGATCCCCTCGACGGCGTCGGCATGGACGAGCCAGGTGGTGCGGACGAGGGTGCGGTCCGGGCCGAGCGGGATCACGGAGAACGTGATCGCGTGGTCGGCCATGAAGTGGAACCACGAGTTGGGCTGGATGTGCATGGACAGGCGGCCCAGGCGTGCCGTGGGGAAGTCCGCCAGCAGGCGTGAGCACGCGGCCGTGCCGTCCGGGGTGTACGACTCCCCGGCGAGGTCGAGGGGTTCGCGCTGGATGCGGAAACCGGTGGGCCGGGTGTCCAGTTCCTCGATCTCGGCGTACGGCAGGCCCAGGGAGTCGTAGGTCTCGCGGGCCTCGGCGTCGGCCACGAGGAAGCGCTCGTAGGCGGGGCGCAGCGCGTGCGGGATGTCCTTCTCCTGGTAGCCGTAGATGGGGAAGTAGCAGGCCTGGAGCTCGGGATGGCCCACGCAGTGGTAGCACTCCCGGTTGTTCTCCATGGTCAGCTTCCAGTTGCCGTTCTCGACCAGGTCGATCTGCGTGGCGACCTTCGCCTCGGCCAGGCGGTGCGGTGCGAGGTACGGCTCGATGCGTGCGGCGACCTCGTCGAAGTCCTCAGGCGGCTCCTGGGCGAGGCAGACGAAGACCAGCCCGGCCACCGTGCGCGTGTGCACGGACCGCAGCCCGAAGCAGGACGGGTCGAAGCCGGGCGCCTGGGACTCGGCGTACAGCAGCTTGCCGTCCACGCCGTACGTCCAACGGTGGTACCCGCAGACGATGTTGCCCACCGAACCGCGCTCCTCGTTGAGGATCCGCGCCCCGCGGTGGCGGCAGACGTTGTGGAAGGCCCGGACGGCCTCGTCGTCGTCGCGCACGACGATGATGGAGTACGACCCGAGGTCGACCGTCACATAGTCGCCGGGCTCGGGAAGCTCCGCCTCGGCGGCCACGAACAGCCAACTCCGGGCGAACACGGCCTCGATGTCGAGGTCGAAGAACTCCTCGCCTACGTAGAACGGGGCTTCGAGGCTCCGACCGGCGGGACGGCGGGCAACGAGGTCGCCGACGTCGGAGGTCGCTTGCTTCATCTCATCTCTCCGGTACGACTGGGGAGTTGACGTGCGGACGGGGGTGGCGCTCAGACCGGCAGGCACAACCGCAGCGCGTCGTGGATCGCGGCGTGGATGTTGCGGGAGGCAACCGCGTCGCCGACGCGGAAGAGCTGGTAGCGGCCCGCCTCGTCGCGGACCACGGACTGCTGCTCGTTTCCCAGCAGGGCGCGGTGGTCGACCTCGCCCAAGTTGCTGGATCCGGCGAGGAGTTCGACGTACAGCTCGTCCGCCGGCAGGGTTCCGTGCTCCACGATCACGTGGTCCACGATCCGCTCGGTCTCGGCCTCGGTGTACTCGCTGTAGAGGGTCGCGGCCAGCCGTCCGTCCCCCGTGCGACGCACGGAGCGCAGCCGTCGGGCGAGCGTGATGGTGACACCGTGCGCGGTGAACGCCCTTAGATAAGCGGGGGAGTTCATGCTGCCGACGTCGGGGGCGAGAGCGCGCTCCGGGGTGACGTACTCGATCCGGAGGTCGGGCGATGCCGTGAGGACCTCCACGGCGTCCATCGCCGGGTAGCCGCCGTGGTCGTCGTAGACCAGGATCTCGCCGCGCGGGCGGCGCAGCGAGCCCGTCATCACGTCCCAGGTGTCGGAGACCAGGTCCCCGCCCGCGGTGAGGAAAGTGCGGTTGGGCGTGCCTCCGGTGGCGACGATCACGAGGTCGGGGTGTTCGGCGAGGACGTCGTCGGCCTCGGCGTACGTGCCCAGGCGCAGGTCGACGCCGAGGATCTTGCATTCGGCGAGGCGCCAGTCGACGATCTGGATCAGGTCGGCCCGGCGTGGGTTCGACGCGGCGAGCCTGATCTGTCCGCCGGGCTGGTCGCTCGCCTCGAACAGGACGACGTCGTGGCCGCGTTCGCCCAGTACCCGTGCCGCTTCCAGTCCGGCCGGTCCCGCTCCGACGACAACTGCCTTTCTGCGGCGGCCGGTTGTGGAGGGGATGAGGTGGGGCAGGTGGAGTTCGCGGCCGACGGACGGGTTGTGGACGCACTTGGTGTCGCCGGAGTCGTAGATCGCGTCGAGGCAGTAACTCGCCCCGACGCAGGGGCGGATGCGGTCCTCCTGGCCGGACTTCACCTTGGCGACCAGGTGCGGATCGGCGATCTGCGCACGGGTCATGCCGACCAGATCGAGCAGTCCCTCGCGCAGGGCGTGCCGCGCGGTGGCGACATCGGCGATGCGTGCCGCGTGCATCACGGGGACGGAGAGGCGCCGCTTGATCTCGCCGGTGAAGTCCAGATACGGACCGAGCGGGGTGCCGATGGACGGGATGGCCTTAGCCAGGGACGCGTCCCGCTCGATGGAGCCGTGGATGGTGCTGATGAAGTCGATGCCGTCGGCGGCGTATTGCCGGGCGGCGGTGATCGCCTCGTCGAATGTGAGGCCGCCAAGTTGTGCCTCGTCCAGCGACATTCGTATCCCGACGATGAAATCCGGGCCGACGGCTTCGCGCACCGCGCGGATCACCCTGCGCGGAAACGCCATGCGGTTGTCGAGACCGCCGCCCCACTCGTCGTCGCGGTGGTTGGTCGCGGGGGAGAGGAAGCTGTCCAACAGGTGGCCGTACGCCTCCAGTTCGATGCCGTCGAGGCCGCCCTCCCGGCAACGGACCGCAGCCGAAGCGTAGTCGGCGACGATCCGGTCCAGGTCCCAGGACTCGGCGGCCTTGGGGAAGGCGCGGTGCGCGGGTTCGCGCAGCGGTGAGGCGGAGACCACCGGGAGCCAGTCGCCGGTGAAGTTGCTGGTGCGGCGGCCGAGATGGGTGACCTGGCACATGACGGCGGCCCCCGCCTCGTGCACGTCGTCGGCGAGCCGGCGCAGCCACGGGACGATGTCGTCGCGGTACAGGAGCAGGTTGCCGAACGCCGGCGGGCTGTCGGGCGAGACGACCGCCGAGCCGCCGATCATCGTGAGACCGACCCCGCCCCGCGCCTTCTCCAGGTGGTAGGCCCGGTAGCGGTCCTTGGGCATGCCGTCCTCGCCGAACGCCGGTTCGTGGGAGGTGCTGACCACGCGGTTGCGCAGGGTGAGGTGCTTGAGCCGGAAGGGCTGGAGCAGGGGATCCAGGGTGGTTGAGGGCACGGCTGCTCCTCGAAGGATGCTGTGTCGCTGTTTCGCGATGCAAAACAGCATCGCCATACGAGACAAATGGTGGAGCTGGGAATCCCCGGCCGTCAAGAGCCCGCCGTGTTAACTCGCCGTGCGCGCGGCGCTCATCCGCGTTTCACGTGCCCACGGTGCTCATCCGCGTTTTACGTGCCCCCGGCGCCAGGAGATCTTCGCGGCGGCCGCCAGCAGCTGTTCCGCGAGACCGGGCACGGTGTCCTCGTCGATGCGGAAGGTCGGTCCGGACAGGGTCACGGCCCCGATGACCTTGCCGTCCAGGGCGCGGATCGGGGCGGCGATGGCGGCCAGTCCGATCTCGTGCTCCTCGCTGGTGGTGGCGTAGCCCCGGTCGCGGATCGTCTCCAGCGCTGCCGCGAGGGTCGTCGGGTCGACGATCGTGTGCGGGGTGTACTTCTCCGTCCCCCTGGCGAAGATCTCCGTGACCTGGTCGGGGGTCATGTGCGCCAGGAAGAGCTTGCCCGCCGCGGTGGCGTGCAGCGGAGCACGTCGGCCGACCCAGTCGATGCTCGTGATCGCCGCCGCGCCGATCGCCTGGTCGATGGTGATCACGTCGTGTCCGTCGTGGATCGCGACGTTAACGGTGTCGCCCACGGCCGCGGCCAGTTCCTGGCAGACGGGACGGCTCAGCAGGGAGAGGTCGTTCACCTTGCTCGCTCCGGCGGCGAGTTCGACCATCGTGTACCCGATGCGGTACCGCCCGCGCTCGGTGTCCTGCTCGACCAGGCCTCGTGACTCCAGGGTCGCCAGCAGCCGGAACACGGTCGACTTGTGGATCCCCAGTTCCTCGGCGATCTCGGTCACACCGCTGGGACCCCGCGTGGCCAGCACCTGGAGGATCGACACCGCCCGGTCGACGGACTGCACCGAGTGATCACGTGGGCGGGTCCCGTTGCTGGTCATGGCGGAAGGGTAACCGAGCTGCGGACACCGGCCGCGAGCCCCGGACGACCGGTTCCGGGCCCCTCGTGCGCGGGTGCCCGACTCGACCGTCAGGCCGTCACCCGACCGTCAGGCCGTCTTCCAGAGGGTCAGCTCGGTGACGTAGTCGCGGGCCGCGACGCCGGAGGCGTCCTTCCGGACGACGACGTCCTTGATCTCGAGCAGGGCCAGGTTCTTCTCGTCGGTGACGGTGCACAGCAGCGTGCCCTTGGTCAGCTCCTTGGCCTGGTCGGCGTCGGCGAGTTGGGAGGGCAGCGCGTTCGCCGCCGCGCCCTCGGCGCACTGTTCCGGCGTGGGGCCCGCGCTCTTTCCCGTGGTCGTCACGAGGTTCAGCGTGTGGGCGGTGCCCCACTCCGCGTACTGTAGCTCGGCCCCGGTCGTCGAGCTGGAGGCGTGGGTGTCGATCCGCGGTGCGTCCAGGTCGACGTTGGTGTACGAGCTGCGGCCGGTGGTGAACTGGGCGCGCAGGGTGAGGGGTTTGGCCTTGAAGACCGTGGTGTAGCCGCTCGGCGTGGCGGTGGTGCTCGTGCCTGTGCTCGTGCTGGGGGACGAGGCGGTCTTTCGGTCGCTTCCCTTGGCGGCGGTGTCTTTGTCCTTGTCGTCGTCGCGGGTGAGGACCCAGGCCGCGGCGGCCACGACCACGACGGCCAGCGCGGCGGCGCCGACGACCAGCGGGGTCCGCTTGCGTGGTGGTGCCGTAGCCGAGGGCCCCGGCGCGAACGAGGGCGCCGGGTCGGACGGGGGCCGTGTCGGGGCGTGCTGCGTCGGCTCGCCGGACCCCGATCCCGGTACGTGCGTGGGCGTATACCCGCCGGGCGCCGGCGAGTTGGGCCCCACGGCGCCATCGCCCCCGCCGCTCCCGGCCCCATCATTCCGAGCCCCGCCACCAGGCGGCACGGTCGTCGCACCAGCGGCACCCGCCCCCGTCGAGGCACCCGCGAGGCTGGCGTCCCCCTCCAACGCCCCCTGCTCACCCGCGATTCGCTCCTGCCGGGCGATGTCCTCCGCGACCGCCGCAGGCAGCCAGCCGGTGAAGTCCCGCAACGGGCGCTCGGCCAACTCCGTGCACAGTGCGGCCAGTTCGGCCGGGGTAGGGCGGGCGGCCGGGTCGGCGGTCAGGGTGCGTTCCAGGACCGTGCGCAGCGGCTCGGGGTAAGACGTCAGGTCCGGTGGGCGGAACTCGGTGTTGGCGATCTTCGTGGCCAGGGTGATGGCCCCCGAGTCGCCGTACGGATGGCGGCCGGTCGCGGCCACAGCGGCGATCAGGCCGAGGGAGAAGACATCGGCGGCCGGGGTCTGCTCCTGGCCGTTCGCGTGCTCCGGCGACATGAACTGCGGGGTGCCGATCAGCCCGCCGCTGCGGGTGAGTTGGGTGGCGTCGGCAGCCCGCGCGATGCCGAAGTCGATGATCCAGGGGCCGTCGGAACCGATGAGGATGTTGCTCGGCTTCATGTCCCGGTGGATGACACCGGCCTGGTGCACGGCCTGCAGCGCCTCCGCCGCACAGCCGGTCAACTGGAGCACCGTGGGCAGCGGGAGCGTCCCGTACCGGGCGAGGACCTGATCCAGGGCGAGGCCGGGGACGTAGACGGTGGCGAGCCACGGCTGTGGTCCGCTGGTGTCGTGGTCGACGACCGGGACGATGTGATAGCCCCGCACCCGGCGCGCGGCGGCCGCCTCCTGCTCGAAGCGGCGGCGGAACTCCTCGTCCTGGGCGTACTCCCGGCGGATCACCTTCAGGGCGACCGGCTGGTTGCCGCGCGTGCGCGAGAGATAGACGGAACCCATGCCGCCCTCGCCGATCCGGGCCAGCAGCCGGTAACCGGCCACGTCCTGTGGGTCGTCGGGGCCCAACGGTCTCAAGTGGTCGGCGTTTCCAGCGTTGTTCAAGATGATCGGCCCCCCTCGCCAGGCGAGTGATCGTACCGGTGCAACCCGGTCATCCGGAAGGGTTCGAGGAGATCAAGGAACTACGGTGAACTTCGGCGAGAATGAGGGTAGTTGACGGTCCCGTCGGACGGTGAGGCGCGCATGGAACACCACCTGGCCCCTTCGGCGGAGGGCGCCGACTATCTGCTGGAGCTCTCCAACGTCGTACGTCAGACCTCCATCGGCCCCCGAGGACCGCGCTCGCTGAGCCGACTCGGCCTCGTCCTGCGGGCGCTGACGGAACTCACCGGGGACCCCGACGTCTCCGTCTACCTTGTCGCCGACACCAGTCTGCTGGGCGGGCACCGGGAGTTCGGCGATCCGGCCGAGGTCCGGCGGCTGCGCCGGTGGGTGGCCGAGGGGCTGGTCGAGGAGGTGGACGACGCCGACGAGCGCGTCCTGGACCTGGCACGGATGACCGGTACCCGGGTCGTCACCGGGGACCAGTACGTCGACCATCGCGTCGAACACCCCTGGATCCAGGGCAACACCTGGCAGTTCCTCAGACCCGAGCCCCGCCCCGACGGCTCGGTCGCCCTGGTGGCCATGGACATGGGCGTCCGCACGGAGGCCGAGATCTCCTACCGCATGGAACTCGCGGCCCTCAAGAAACAGGGCCTGCTCGGCCCGGCCCGCACCCCGCTGACCGAGGTCATCATGCGCAACTGGCGCTGCCCGGAACCCCGTTGCACGCTCTACGACGTCCACCGGGGCGACCGCGTCCTGCTGCCGCGCATGCGGCGCGGTGTCCCCACCTGCGAACTGCACGGCGCCCCGCTGTCCGACGAGGGACCGAGGCCCGCCGCCGCCCAGCTCAAGGTCGTCATCAACCGTGTCTGCGTGGCCCGTTACACCCTCGACGAGGGCTCCGAGGCGCATGTCGGACGGCTGCCGGGACCGGCGGGCATCGCCCTGCACAGTCTGCTGGCGCCGGAGGTCTCCGCGCAGGTCAGCCGCCGGCATGTGGCGCTCTCCGCGCGCGGCGGGACGGTCCTGGTCCGTGATGTCAGCACCTACGGGACGCGGATGCGCGGAGCCGGCCGTAGAGGCGTGCATGGTCCTTGGGAGACGCTGCCGCCCGGAGCCGACCGGTCCTTCCGGCCCGGCGACGAGGTCGAACTCGCCCCCGGTGTCGTGCTCACCCGCAGCGGCCGGCGTTTCCCCGCCGAACTCGCCGACGCCTGGCGCACGGAGGCCGGCGGGACCGCCGTACCGCCGACCGCGGCGGCACCCACGCGACGGGTCTGACCGAGAAGGGGGGTTGGCGGCACTGCCAACCCCCCTTCCGTCAGCCGATGATCAGCCGACGATGCGGTGCGTCGTCCAGAACGAGGTCAGGTCCGTGGTCGTCGCGGCCTGGGCCGCCGCCTTGAACTCGGCCGTGGTCGAGACGCCGTACCAGTGTGAAGTGGCGTAGTCCTTCAGGAGTTTGGCCATCACCGTGTCACCGAGGGTGCGGCGCAGATCGTGCAGGGCGCACTTTCCGTAGCCGTAGACGACGGTGGAGTAGCGGGACGAGTGGGCGTCCCAGTACGCCATCGAGTTGGTGATGTTCTCCGCCGAGGAGGACCAGGAGACGTTGTTCCAGCAGTTGGTGCCGGTCAGGCCCTGGGCCAGGTCGGTGGCGTAGTCGGTGAACGACTCGTCCAGCCAGGGGCTGTTGTACTCGTCGTCGCCGACGATGCCGTAGAACCACTGGTGGCCGATCTCATGGGTGAGGGCCGTGGTGCTGACCAGGTCGAGGACGAAGCCGGGGTACTCCATGCCGCCGAACCAGAAGTTGTTGTCGATGACGGCGTCCAACTCGCCGTACGGGTAGGCCCCGAAGCGGCCCGCGTGGGCGTCGACCGCCGACTTGGCGGTGGTGAGCATCGACTGGGCGTTGGCGGAGCTGATGCCCGTCACCGAGTAGATGTTGATCGGGGTGCCCGCCGTCGACGTACCCGAGATCTTGGTGAACGGGCCCGCCGCCCACGCGAAGTCGCGGACCTTGGACGCGGTGGCCGTGGTGATCGTGCGACCGCTGGAGCCGGCGGTGTCGACCGAGGCGCCGGTGGCCGGGACCAGCAGGGTGGTCGGGTGGTCCAGGGTCACCTTGAAGTCGGCGGCCAGGGAGTAGAAGGACTCGCCGTTGTTCGTGTACGGGTCCAGGTGCCAGCCCGAGCCGTCCTTGATCGCGAGGACCGGCAGCGCGTTGCCGATCATGCTGAACGCGCCGTCGTAGCCGAACCGGTCGGCGCCGCTCGGGACGGTGATCCCCAAGTCGAAGCCGATCGTGGTCGATTGACCCTGCGCGAGGGGAGTGGGGAGTGCGATCTGCAGGGCCGTGCAGGCGACCGAGAGGGCGCCCGCGGTGCCGCCGGTGACGTTGGTGACCGTGATCGGCGGGGCGGAGCAGGTGCCGTGGTAGTTGTCCCACAGCCGCAGGTACACCTCGGTGAGCGGGGTGGCCGAGGCGTTGGTGAAGGTCGTGCTCTCGTGGCCGGTCCAGACCGTGCCGGCGGTGTTGCTGCTCAGACTCACGGTGTACGCCGGGGCGGCCGGTGTACGCGTCGAGTCGGCCGGCGGGGCGGTGTCGCCGGAGGTGTTGAGGGCGATGTCGTCCAGGACGAAGCTCGTCTGGAGGCTGGAGTCCTCGACGCCGGAGAAGGCGAGGCTCACGGTCTGGCCCGCGAACGACGACACGTCGAACGACTTCTGGACGTAGCCGGTGGCCTTGTTCAGGTTCGAGTAGGTCGCGAGGGTCGTGCTGCCGATCTTCGCCGTGAGCTTGTCGTACGCGGTGGACGAGGTCGTCTCGGCGGTGTCGATGTGCAGCCAGAAGGTGAGCGTGGCACTGGCGCAGCCGGACGGGATCGTCACGCTCTGGGAGAGCGTGTCGGTGTGCGTGCCGCCGGTGCCGTCCAGCCAGGCGAAGCTGGTGCCGCCGTGGGCGCTCTGCCCGGTGCGGCTGGTGATGACGGTCGTCGAGGACTGGGTCCAGGACGTGGTGCCGCTCTCGAAGCCGCCGTTGGCGACCACCTGCGCCGGGGTGCAGGCGGCGGCCACGGGAGCCGCGGACTGCGCGGCGGCGGCCGGGGTGACGGGCAGCGAGAGGGCGGCCACCGCGGCGACGGCGAAGACGCCGGCTGCGAAGGCCTTGTGGGGGGTGGGTCTCACACGGAACTCCTTATACGGCGGCCGGGATCCCGGCCTGCTCGGTGGCCGCCCGGCCGGACTGGGTGTGCCGGTGGGTGGCCTCGGGAACGCGCGTAGCTGTTGCGTGATCGCGGGGGAAGCTTCGCAGATTTGACCGGGGCATGCCATAAAAAGATGGAAGTGTGCGCATGAAGTGGAGGAAGGTGCGAACGGGGGCCGGAGGGTGCCGTTCGTACGCCTACGTTGACCGGGCCATGCCTGGATTTGGCCTCCGGTTGGCCGAATGTACGCCTTCGATTGCTTCCATCGAGCGATGGACCACATCACGTTCCTCGTGGCGGTCGTCATCGTCACGGCCTTGGCCTTCGACTTCACCAACGGATTCCACGACACCGCCAACGCGATGGCGACGTCCATCGCGACCGGGGCGCTGAAGCCCAAAACGGCGGTTCTGATCAGTGGAGCTCTCAATATCGTCGGCGCCTTCCTCTCCACGGAAGTCGCCAAGACGATCTCCGGCGGCATCGTCGACGACACCCTGGTCACTCCGGGGATGATCTTCGCGGGGCTCGTCGGCGCGATCCTGTGGAATCTGCTGACCTGGCTGCTGGGTCTCCCGTCCAGTTCCTCGCACGCCCTGTTCGGTGGCCTGATCGGCGCGGTCTGGGTCGGCGCGGGCTCGAACGGGGTCCACTTCGACAAGGTCGTGGAGAAGATCCTGATCCCCGCGGTCGCCTCCCCGCTCGTGGCCGGGATCGCCGCTCTCCTCGCCACCTACCTCGCCTACAAGATCACCGCCCGGGCCCGCAAGGACTCGGTCACCAAGGGCTTCCGGCTCGGCCAGATCGCCTCGGCCTCGCTGGTCTCGCTCGCGCACGGCACGAACGACGCCCAGAAGACGATGGGCGTCATCACCCTGACCCTGATCTCGGTGGGCTCGCTCGGCCACGACGCCGGTCCGCCGGTCTGGGTCATCGCCTCGGCGGGACTCGCGATCGGCCTCGGCACCTACATCGGCGGCTGGCGCATCATCCGCACGATGGGCAAGGGCCTCACCGACATCCAGTCCCCGCAGGGCTTCGCGGCCGAGGCCGCCTCCACGACCGTCATCCTCACCTCCGCCCACCTGGGCTTCGCGCTCTCCACCACCCAGGTCTGCTCCGGCGGCATCCTCGGCGCGGGTCTGGGCAGGCGACTTGCGGAGGTGCGCTGGGGCACCGCGGGCCGCATGGTCATCGCCTGGCTGGTCACCCTCCCGGCCGCCGCCGCGGTCGGCGGTCTGTCCGCGACCGTCGTCAAGCACGGCGGCAACCTCGGTACGGCCCTGATCGCGCTGATCGCCGCCGCCGTGGCCGGATTCATCGTGATCGCCTCGCGCCGCAACCCGGTGCACGCGGACAACGTGAACGAGACCCACGAGGTCACCATCCGCAGCGAGGCGTCCTCGGACGTCCGTACGGCCGCCTGAGCCAAGGGAGTCGACTGATGAGCCTGGACTGGAACGCCCTCGGCGAGGTCGCCGCGGTGAGCATCGGTGTGACCGTCGGCGTGGTCGCCGTCTTCGCGCTGGGCATCCTGGGCCTCGCCCAGGTCGAGGCCGCCCGCGAACAGGACGGCGGTACGCACGCCCTCGGCTTCGCACAGGCGGGGTTGTGCTTTCTCGCGTGTGCGGCTGTCGTGGCATACGGCATCTATCTGATCGTGCCGCAGTTCCACTGAGCGCGACCGATCACCAGGGATCACCGCCGATCACCTCTGAGCCACTGAACCCCCTTGAGAGGAGGCCGGGATGACTGAACTGCTGACCGGGCTGCGGGTCGACTACACCGACGCCGACGACCCCGTGCTGGTGCGGCCCGACGGCAGCACGGTGGACACCTGGCGGGAGAACTACCCGTACGAACAGCGCATGGAGCGCAAGGAGTACGACTGGCACAAGCGGCTCCAGCAGATAGAACTGCTGAAGCTGCAACGCTGGATCAAGGAGACCGGGCGCCGGCTCGTCATCGTCTGCGAGGGGCGGGACGCGGCCGGCAAGGGCGGCACGATCAAGCGGTTCACCGAGCACCTGAACCCGCGTGGCGCCCGCGTGGTCGCCCTGGAGAAGCCGAGCGAGCGCGAGAGCGGTCAGTGGTACTTCCAGCGCTACGTCCAGCATCTGCCGACCGCCGGCGAGATCGTGCTGTTCGACCGGTCCTGGTACAACCGGGCGGGCGTGGAGCGCGTGATGGGGTTCTGCTCGGACGACGAGTACCGCCGTTTCATGCGCCAGGCCCCGCTGTTCGAGCGGATGCTGGCGGACGACGGCGTCGACCTGATCAAGTTCTGGTTCTCCGTCTCACAAGGTGAACAGCGCACCCGTTTCACGATCCGCCAGGTGGATCCCGTACGGCAGTGGAAGCTCAGCCCGATGGATCTGGCCTCGCTGGACCGCTGGGACGACTACACGGCCGCCAAGGTCGCCATGTTCCGGGAGACCGACACGGAGTACGCGCCCTGGACCGTGGTGAAGAGCAACGACAAGAAGCGGGCCCGCGTGGAGGCCATGCGCAGTGTGCTGGCCCGCTTCGACTACGCCGACAAGGACGAGGAGGTCGTCGGCAGCCCCGATCCCCGCATCGTGGGCGAGGCGGCCACCCTGCTGGAGGCGGGGGAGGACGACACGGCGGCGGTGTTCTAGGGGCGTGCGCCTTCTGGGCGGGTCCTAGTCGCCGTCGCGCGGCACGAGTGTCACCCGGTGGAAGTTGCAGCCGGTCATGGGCGGGCTCCCGGACGGGGGCCCGCCCGCGTGTGCCTTGAGGGCGACGCTGACCAGGCTCAGCAGCAGGTCGACGTCCGTCTCGCAGTCCAGGTGGACGGTCACCCAGCGGGAGCCCGGGATGATCCGGATCGCGGTCGACTCGCTGAGATCGTGGTGGAACCGGAGGATGGCCCCGACGGTGAGATGCAGGTCCACATCGTGGTCGGAGTGGAAATGCACGATCTCGCTGTGGGCGGACCGGAGCGCCCGCCCCGTGCCGCAACTGGCCGGGACCGCGCTGAGGTCGCGCCAGCCTTCCAGTCGCTGCATGGCTCGCTCGGCCAGGGTCATGTCCCTATCGTGGACTGCTCACCGCTTCGCAACCAGAGGTTGAGCGATTTGTAACCGGGGCGTGAGGTACCGCACACCTTGAGAGCATCAGGTGTGCGGTGCGCGAAACGGGTCAACTCCCCTCGGTCGCAAGCTTTTCGTACCCCACCAGCCGTACGCAGGTCGCCACTCCCTCGATGATCTCCTCGATCTCCGAGGCGTCCGGGAAGGAGGGGGCGATCCGGATCGTCCGGTCCCTGGGGTCGTCGCCGTACGGATGCGTGGCGCCCGCCGGTGTCAGCGCGAGACCGGCGTCGGCCGCGCGGCGCACCACCTCGCGGGCGCACCCGTCGAGGACGTCGAGGGTGATGAAGTAGCCGCCCTTGGGCGTGGACCAGGTCGCGAGGCCGGTGTCGCCGAGCCGCTCGGTGAGGATGCGCAGCACGGTGTCGAACTTCGGCCGCAGCAGCTCACGGTGCTTGCGCATATGGGCCCGCACGCCGTCCGCGTCGCGCAGGAACAGCGCGTGCCGCAGTTGGTTGATCTTGTCGGGGCCGATCGAGCGCTTGGCGCTGCAACCGCGCAGCCAGGCCACGTTGGCCGCCGACGAACCGAAGAAGCCCACGCCCGCACCGGCCAGCGTGATCTTCGAGGTGGACCCGAAGACGAAGGCCCGGTCCGGGTGCCCGTTGTCGGAGCAGGCGGCCAACAGGTCGGCGATCTCCACCTCTTCGTCGGTGAGGTGGTGCACGGCGTACGCGTTGTCCCAGAAGATCCGGAAGTCGGGCGCCGCGGTCGGCATGGCGGCGAGCCGTCGTACGACCTCGTCGCTGTAGCAAGTCCCGTCAGGGTTGCTGTACTTGGGCACGCACCAGATGCCCTTGACCGCCGGGTCCTCGGCGACGAGGCGCTCCACGACATCCATGTCGGGACCCTCGGCGGTCATCGGCACCGGGATCATCTCGATGCCGAAGCGCGCGCACAGCGCGAAGTGCCGGTCGTAGCCGGGGACCGGGCACAGGAACGCGATCCGCTCCTCGTCCGCCCAGCGGCGCGCCGCCCCCGGCAGGGTGCCCAGCAGCGCGTGCACCAGACAGTCGTGCATCAGCTCCAGGCTGGAGTTGCCCACGGCGAGCAGCTGCTCGGCCGGCACCTGGAGGAACCCGGCGAAGATCTGCCGCAGTTCCGACAGCCCGTCCGCGCCACCGTAGTTGCGGCAGTCCGTGCCGTCGGCGGAGGTGTAGCGGCCGGCGGGCAGCGTGAGCAGTTCGGCGGACAGGTCGAGCTGCCGGGCGGAGGGCTTGCCGCGGGTCAGGTCGAGCGACAGCTTCTTCGTGAGGAGGGCTTCGTAGTCGCTCCGGGCCGTGTCGAGGAGGGCCGGGAGGGAGTCGGCGCTGTGCGCTGGTGAGGGAGGGGTCACGGAGGTCGACGCTACAAAGCCGGGAGTCGCACCACAAACGCATAACCGCCCGCGCCCCTTACCCTGCTGCCGGAAGCGTGGTGATCCGTGCCCGACCAGGCCACACAAGGCTGATGTCGGATTCCCGCCAGCCCCGGACCGCCCGGTGTCGGATGCTGGACGTATGCAGAACGGGATGCACACCGACACGGAGCGTTGTGTGCGCGCGGTCCAGTCGAAGGACGCGCGCTTCGACGGCTGGTTCTTCACGGCCGTCCTGACCACCCGCATCTACTGCCGGCCGAGCTGCCCGGTCGTACCGCCCAAGCCGGAGAACATGACGTTCTACCCGAGCGCGGCGGCCTGCCAGCAGGCGGGTTTCCGGGCCTGCAAGCGCTGCCGCCCGGACACCAGCCCCGGCTCCCCGGAGTGGAACCAGCGGGCCGACCTGGTCGCCCGCGCGATGCGTCTGATCGCCGACGGAACGGTGGACCGCGAGGGCGTCCCCGGCCTCGCCGCCCGCCTCGGCTACAGCACCCGGCAGATCGAACGCCAGCTCCTCGCCGAACTCGGCGCCGGGCCCCTGGCGTTGGCCCGCGCCCAACGCGCCCAGACGGCAAGGCTGTTGATCGAGACGACCGCGCTCCCGATGGCGGAGATCGCCTTCGCCGCCGGCTTCTCCTCGATCCGCACCTTCAACGACACCGTGCGCGACGTCTTCGCCCTGTCCCCGAGCGAACTGCGCAACAGGCGCCCGAAGACAGCCGTGTTGACCCCCGGCACGCTCACCCTCCGGCTGCCGTTCCGCGCCCCGCTCAACCCCGACAACCTCTTCGGCCATCTGGCGGCGACCGCCGTACCGGGCGTGGAGGAGTGGCGGGCCGGCGCGTACCGCCGCACCCTCCGCCTCCCCTACGGCCACGGCATCGTGTCCCTCACTCCCCGGTCCGACCACATCGCCTGCCGCCTCACCCTCAGCGACCTGCGGGACCTGCCGGTGGCGATCAGCCGCTGCCGCCGCATGCTCGACCTGGACGCCGATCCGGTCGCGGTGGACGACCAGTTGCGTACGGATCCGGTGCTGGCGCCGCTGGTGGACAAGGCGCCGGGCCGACGCGTGCCGCGCACGGTCGACGAGGCGGAGTTCGCCGTACGGGCCGTCCTCGGTCAGCAGGTCTCCACGGCGGCGGCCCGCACCCACGCGGCCCGCCTTGTCACCGCGCACGGCGAACCGGTCGACGACCCCGAGGGCGGTCTGACCCACCTCTTCCCGTCCCCGGAGTCACTGGCGGCACTGAACCCGGAGACCCTGGCGATGCCGAACACCCGCCGCACCACGTTCACCACACTCGTGGCCCAACTCGCCGACGGCACTCTCCACTTGGGCGTGGAGAGCGACTGGGCGGAGACCCGGACCCGACTCCTCGCCCTCCCCGGCTTCGGCCCCTGGACGGCCGACGTCATCGCGATGCGCGCCCTGGGCGACCCCGACGCCTTCCTCCCCACCGACCTCGGAATCCGCCGCGCCGCCCAGGAGTTGGGCCTCCCGTCGACCCCGGCCGCCCTGACGGCGCGCGCGGCGGCGTGGCGGCCGTGGCGGGCGTACGCGGTCCAGTACCTGTGGGCGACGGACAGTCACCCGATCAACTTCCTTCCCGTGTAAGCCGTTCAAGGAAGCCGAGAGCATGAAACAGCACACCGTGACCGACAGCCCGTACGGCCCGCTGACCCTCGTCGCCGACGAGGACGGCGTCCTCTGCGGCCTCTACATGGTCGACCAACGCCACCGCCCACCGCAGGAGAACTTCGGCCCCCGGGACGACACCCCCTTCGCCTCCGCGATCGACGAGCTACAGGCCTATTTCGCGGGCGAGTTGAAGGAGTTCACCCTCGAACTGCGCCTGCACGGAACCCCGTTCCAACGCACGGTCTGGGACCGACTCCGCCGCATCCCCTACGGCGAGACCCGCTCCTACGGCGACCTCGCCGACGCCCTCGGCAACCCGGGCGCCTCCCGCGCGGTGGGCCTCGCCAACGGCAAGAACCCCATCGGGATCATCGTCCCCTGCCACCGGGTCGTCGGCGCGAACGGCAGCCTCACGGGGTACGGCGGCGGGTTGGAGCGCAAGCAGCGGCTGTTGGACTTCGAGAGCGGGTCGGCGTTGTTCTAGATGCCCTGGCGGGGCGCGGCTCTGCTGGACCTCCTGCCCGAGGTGGCGCTGTGCTAGCTGCTCCGCAGGGTGTCCAGAAGTTCCGGCAGGGCCGTCCCGATCGGCTCCCGTACGACCTCGTCGGCGCGGTCGTCGTACGGGGTCGGCTCGGCGTTGACGATGACCAGCCGTGCCCCGTGATCGGCGGCGACACCGGCGAGCCCGGCGGCGGGATGTACCTGGAGACTGCTCCCGACGGCGATGAACACCTGGCAGGCCTTGGTGATGGCGACGGCCTCGCCCAGGACGACGGGGTCGAGCCGCTCACCGAAGAAGACGGTCGCCGACTTGAGGATCCCGCCGCACTCCAGGCAGGCGGGATCGTCCTCACCGGCGTCGACCCGGGCCAGGGCGTCCGCCATCGGCCCCCGCACATGGCACCCGGTGCACCTGAACTCCCGGGCGGTGCCGTGCAGTTCGATGACCTTGCGGGCGGGGAGGCCGGCGAGCTGGTGCAGGCCGTCCACGTTCTGCGTGATGACCCGCACGGGTACGCCGGACTTCTCCAGGTCGACGACGGCCCGGTGCGCGGCGTTGGGCTCGGCCTGGAGCGTGCGGTTCTCGCGCCGCATCTGCCACGACCGGCGGCGGATCTCCGGGTCGCCCATGTAGTACTCGTAGGTCACGAGCTTCTCGGCCTCGGGGTCGCGCCGCCACAGCCCGTTGGGGCCGCGGTAGTCGGGGATGCCGGAGTCGGTGGAGATACCCGCCCCACTGAGAAGGGCGACAAGGGGCTTGCTCATGCAGCAGAGCGTAGGTCGGCGGGGTCGGGGCGGCGAGTGGATATCGCGGTACGGGGGGAAGGGCTGGTCGCGGGAGAGGAGGTGAAC
>NZ_JAENRY010000620.1 GCF_016612545.1 Streptomyces sp. MBT65
GTGGTGGGCGGGGTGTAGAAGGCGGGGATGGTGACGCCTCGGGACACCACGTCGGCCGAGGCGGTGGCGGCCCCGGCCGCCGTGAGGGCGAGGGCTTGGGCGCCGAGGCAGGCGGCGGCGGTGAACGCGGCGGCGAGCAGGCGTCGTCGGCGTGCGGGCATGGCGAAGGGTGCGGGCATGGCGAACCTCCTGTGGAGCGGCTGGCAGGAAGCGGCGCCGCGGTGGCGCACCCGCGTCCCACGGGAGCGCCACCGCCGCTGGGGAAGTGGTTCGCCTGGAACTTACCTGCGGGTAAGTTACTCGTGATACCCGTCGGTAGGTTACGTTTCGGTAATGTGACTGACGGTCAGCGGATTCTGTGCGTCGGTTGTCGGGCGGCCGTCAGCCCGCCGCCACCGTGTGTGCCACCCGCTCCAGGAACCCGGCGACGGCCTCCGGCTCGCTCACCATCAGGTCGTGACCGGTGTCGATGTCCCACAACCGCCCTGCCGCGCGCGCCGGTTCGAGGTCGGCGGCATCGCGGTGGGGCAGGGTCGACGTGCAGACGATCTGGGACTGCGGAAGCGCCCGCACCGCCGCCTCGTCCGAGAGCCGCAGCGGCTGGGTGAAGCACTTCCAGGGGTGCGGCGTGATCCTCGGCGCGAGCCAGGCGGATGAGTCGGGCCGTGGCTGGACTCGGAGTACTTCCGCGACCGCCTACCGCTCGAAGGCGCCTGACGGGTGTCCCGCCAGGCGCCCGTGTTCCACCGAGCCGCCGCTGCACCCAGGAGCGGGCGGCCGCCTCAGCGCTGTTGCGTGTCCGGGACGCTCCTGTAGGGGCGGGTGATGATCTCCATGCCGTGGCCGGACGGGTCCAGGAAGTACAGGCCTCGGCCGCCGTGGTGGTGGTTGATCTCGTCCGGTTGCTTCATGTGCGGGTCGGCGTAGTACGTGATCCCGGACCGGCGGATCCGTTCGAATGCCGCGTCGAACTCCTCGTCGGAGACGAGGAAGGCGTAGTGCTGCGTGGTGATCGACTCGCCGGGGATGCTCGCGAAGTCCAGCGTGACGCCGTTGCTGGTGGCGACCGGGACGAACGGGCCCCATTCGACGCCGACTTCAAGACCCAGGATGCTCGCCAGGAACTCGGCGGATTCCCGGTTGTTCCGGGCGTGGACGATGGTGTGGTTCAACTCGACCGGCATGTGCGGAATGCCTCCGTAAGGCACCTCGCGGACACCTCCATGCCTCACCCGGCCGGTGACCGACACGCGATGCCGCGCCTACGACCCTATGCGGCGCGGTTCTCGTCGTACAGCTCTCACTGCTCAGACCACCAACGCACACACCACCGAGGCCACCTCCACAGCCATCCCCACCCCCGCCTCCGTCAACGACCC
>NZ_JAENRY010000621.1 GCF_016612545.1 Streptomyces sp. MBT65
ACCCGCAACCGGCCCCGGAAACACGCCCGAGCCCGCTCTTCTCCCTGCTCACACCCCTGCCGCTCGAGTCTTGCCGGAGTCCTTCTCGAATCCTCCCGGAGTCCGGCTGGAGGGGCGGTGGAGGCGTGCTGGAGGGGTGGTCCGCGGGCGGTCGAAGCGGCCGTCGGGGGGTGTCGGGGCGCCGCATGATGAAGGCACAACGAGCAGGGAGGGCAGCCGAGTTGAGTGCATACGCGGGGGCCGGCGCGGGTGGCCACGGGCGTGCCGTGGTGATCGGCGCCGGGCTCGCCGGGCTCACCGCGGCGCGGGCCCTGGCCGGCTTCATGGACCACGTCACGGTGATCGAGCGCGACTGGGTGCCCTCCGGACCGGGGCGGCGCCCGGGTGTCCCGCAGGCCCGGCACACCCATGTGCTGGTGCCGGCCGCCCATCAGGGGCTGGAACGGCTGTTCCCCGGCATCGGCCACGACCTGGCCGGTGCCGGGGCGGTCCGTGTCACCGTGCCCGAGGACATGCTGGTGCTGGGGCCGGGCGGCTGGCTGCCCCGTTTCGACGCGGGCCTGCCGCTGCTCTCCGCGGGCCGCGACCTGATCGACGCGGTGGTGCGGGCGCGGCTGCGCACCGACCCGAAGGTGGACTTCCTGCCCGGGCACGAGGCAGTCGCCCTGCGCGGCGGCCGCCACGACACCGTCACCGGCGTGTGGATACGCGGCCGCGACCGTACGGCCCCCGGCCGGCGGGGCGGGCGGCGCCTGCTGCCGGCCGAGTTCGTGGTGGACGCCTCCGGCCGCGGCTCCCAGGCGTCCCGCTGGCTGGCCGAACTCGGCTACCAGCAGCCCCCCTCGAGCCTGGCCGCCGCTCCGGCCGCCTTCGCCACCGCCGTGTTCGCGCCGCCGGTGGGCCATGTCGCCGACTGGAAGAGCCTGCTGCTCATGGCCGCGCCCGGGCATCCGCGCCAGGGCGTCCTGCACCCCGTCGAGGGCGGCCGCTGGTCGGTGACCCTCACCACCACCGGCACCACCGCCCGCCCGCCGGCCGGCCACACCGCGCTGCTGCGCGCCGCGCGCGCCCTGCGCCACCCGCTGCTGCACGACGTCCTGGAGTCCGCCACCCCGCTCGGCCCGGTCTACGGCTGCACCCGCACCGGCGTCCGCTGGCACCGCTACGAGAAGCTGCGCCGCTGGCCCGACCAGTTCCTGGTGGTCGGCGACGCGCTGGCGGACCTGGACGCGGCCGGCGGCCAGGGCGTGGCGCAGACGGTGGCTGATGCCGACGGCTGTGCCGTGGCCGGTCAGTAACCGCTCCAGGGCCAGGGCACACTGCACGGCCAGCGCCATGCCCTGGCCGCCGGCCGCGTCCAG
>NZ_JAENRY010000622.1 GCF_016612545.1 Streptomyces sp. MBT65
GGCTGGACCGGCGGCGCGGGCGAGTTGGGGCAGGGCCTGGGATCCGGCCAGTGCCTGGTAACCACCACTGTTGGCCTTGGTCACATGACGGACCAGGGGTGCGCCGGGCACCGGCAGGAAGCCGACCTCGCCCGCGCCGCCGGTCCAGCCGCGGTGCAGCCGGCCGCCGAGGACCAGGGCGGCGCCGAGACCGCCCTCGTTCCACAGCAGCACGAAGTCGCCGTGCCCGCGGGCCGCGCCGAGCCGCTGCTCGGCTATGGCGACGAGGTTGACGTCGTTCTCGTACTCCACCGGCATCGGCAGCGCGGCGGCGAGTTCGTCGAGGAGCGCCGGGGAGTGCCAGCCCGGCAGGTGCGAGGCGTACCGCAGCCGGCCGGTGTTCGGGTCGAAGGCGCCGGGCGTGCCGATGACGAGGCGGTGGATGTCGTCCCGGGCGAGCCCGGCGGCCTTCACCGCACCGTCGAGGGCGTCCGTCACCTGCCGTACGACGGGCTGGGCGGGCCGCCGGCCCGGGGTGGCGAGTTCGAACTCGCCCACCGTGCGGCCGGTGACGTCGGCGACGGCGGCGCGGATGCGCTCCGGCGTGACATCGAGCCCGGCGGCGTACGCGGCGCCCGGATTGACCACGTACAACTGGGCGTTGGGCCCGGGCCGCCCCTCGCTGGTCCCGGTGGCGAGGACCAGCCCCGCCGCTTCGAGCCGGGCGAGGAGCTGGGAGGCGGTCGGCTTGGAGAGGCCGGTGAGCTTGCCGATCCGGGTGCGGGACAGCGGGCCGTGCTCCAGGAGGAGGTCGAGGGCGGCGCGGTCGTTCATGGCGCGCAGGACGCGGGGGGTGCCCGGCGTGCCGGTACCGGTGCCGGGGGTGCCGGAGGTTCCTGCCATGTCGTACGCCACCTGCCTCTCGAACTCGAACCACCCAGCGTGTCATGTGATCACTGTTAGGAAAGTTTCCTATTGGGTGGAAGGAACGTAAGCCCGGGGCGAAGGGGGCGTCAATAGAGACCGCCCCCGAGGCAACAGACTCGTTACCTGCGGGGGCGGTGGGGGAGGTGCGGGTGTTACTGAACGTCGATGTAGTCACCGGCGGCCGTGGCCGCGCCGGTGGTGGCGGTGCCGGCGAAGACGTAGCGGAAGTACCCGTCCTTCGTCGCCTTCACCGTCGTCTTCAGGGCGCCGCCGGTGGTGGAGGTGACCGTCTTGACGGTGGTGTAGGTGCTTGAGTCCTTGGCCCGGAA
This sequence comes from Streptomyces sp. MBT65, assembly GCF_016612545.1. Classification (GTDB taxonomy): domain Bacteria; phylum Actinomycetota; class Actinomycetes; order Streptomycetales; family Streptomycetaceae; genus Streptomyces. Next base: position 1,236 of record NZ_JAENRY010000622.1, read on the forward strand.
CTGCAGCGTGGCGGGCTGGGAGACGTACCCGGAGTACTTGCCGGTCTCCCAGTTCGCCCGCGTCAGCGCGCCGGTGACCGTGATGGTCCTGCCCTTCTTCACCGGCTCCGGGGAGGCGTTGGCGGTGAGCTTGGCGGCGCGCTGGATCTTGACCTTGCCCTTGCCGCCCCAGGCCGCGAAGTCGGTGGAGTAGCTGATCTGCTCGTCCGAGTCGTCCAGGTCGGCGTCGATGTGGGCGTAGACACCGGCGACGTTCCAGGTGGTCGCGTCGGCCGTCTCGTACAGGCTGTCCTCGGGGTCGATCGCGATCGTGTCGGAGCAGGACTCGGTGACGGTGGTGTCCGTCGTCGCGGTGGTCGTGCAGGTCGGAGCCATGCCGGCGTCGAGCTCGTTGTCGGAGTCCGCGAGCGAGCCGCGGTAGAGCATGACGCCCGCGAAGGTCGTCTTGTAGTCGATCGTCACGTCGGACGGCCGCGTCAGCGTGTAGGTGACGGGCACCTTCACCGTCGCGGTCGTCCCTACGACGACCGCCTTCCCCTTGTTGACCGTCACACCGCTGAAGACCAGGGCCGGCGACGCGGCCTGCGCGAGCGGCGCGGCCAGACCGGTCAGAGCCAGAGCACCGCTCAGGGCGACGCCGATGGCGAGCTTCCTCATTCTTGTCCCCACATTCGAAACGGACCCCTGGGCATTGCGCTCCAGAACAAGGGCCCGTCGTGGGCCGACCTTAGGCATGGCGACCCCGCGAAGAAAATGAGTTCAGCCTGTGAAGGTGATCGCATCACGGCTTCGTCACGATGGATAAAGCCGCAGGTGGGAGCGGGGCGGTGAGGATTCACCCCATCTGCCGCAATTGCGAAGGGTATTGAGCCCTTTCGGGCCGCTACGACCCCACCGCCGAGGCCGATTCGTGACGTCACGGCCGTGGACTGCCAGCCACCTCATAGCATCCTGACTTTTGATCAACCCCGTTTGCGGGCGGCGGAGAACGGGGCGGGGTGCGGGGCGTGAAGGTGTGGGCGGGGTACTGGTGGGAGGCGGTGTGCGCGCTCGCCGTACCCATGG
>NZ_JAENRY010000623.1 GCF_016612545.1 Streptomyces sp. MBT65
CTCCCACTCGACGCCGTTCCCCCCTCGGCGCCCCCGTCACCAGCACCCCCGCAGACGCCAAGCCCCTCACCAGCTCGCCCATACCGCCGACCGGCACCGGCCACCGTACGGAACCGGCTTCGAGGCCGACGATCCAACGAAGCGCGACTCAGGGCACGCCTGTACCCGACGGCACCGCCGCGTACCCAACCACCGCACACCCACTGGGCATGCAGCCAACTACCGCGCAACGGCAGCCCGTTGCCCCCGTGCCACCGCGTCCGGCGATCCAACGCAGCCTCTCCCCGAGCGCCCCGGCACCGGCCACGCAGGCATCCTCCGCAACCACGCCCCCGAGCACCGCGGACCGCCCGACCGCAGCCCAGGCCAACTGGACAGCCTTGCCGCCCCCGAACTCGGAACCGACGATCCAGCGAAGTGCGGCCCCCAGCACGCCTGTTGCACCTGCTCCGCAGACTCCGCCGACCACCACACACCCGCCCACCGTGCGCCCAACCACCACAGATCGACTGGCCGGACCTCCGGCCAATTCGACGCTGGGTCTGGGACCGGCGATCGAGAGAGCCGCCGCTCCGAGCATGCCCGTCCCGCCCCCGCACAGCCCCTCGGCCATCGCGCCCTCACCTGCCGTGGGCCCGGCCGCGACGGACCGCCCGACCGGAGCCCCGGCCAACCGGACAGCCCCGCTGATGCCGGGCCTGGGACCGGCGATTCAGCGAAGCGCCGCCCCGGGCGCACCTGTGCCGCCTCCGCACACCCTCCCGGCCATCGCGCCCTCGCCCGCTGTGGGGCCGACAGGGATGGACCGCCCGACCGGGGCCCCTGCCAGCTCGGCTGTCCCTCTGGGCCCCGGACCGGTGATCGAGCGAGCCGTCGCTCGGAACATGCCGGTGCCGCCCCCGCACGGCCCGTCGGCCGTTGCGCCCTCATCTGCCGTGGGCCCGACCGCGACGGACGCCCCGACCGGCGTCCCGGCCAACCGGACAGCGCCTCCGATGTCGGGCCTGGGACCGGCGATCCAGCGAAGCGTCGGCCCGAGCATGCCGGTGCTGCCCCCGCACACCGTTTCGTCCAGGCAGCCAACTACCGCAGCGCAGACGACAGTTGCCTCATCGGAGAACCCGCCGTCGGCTTCACTCCCGTCCTCGGCCGTGATGTCGCCCCCAGCCATGACATCGTCTTCGGCCGTGGGCACGTCCCCGGCCGGGTCCCGCCCTTCCGCCGTGCCCCCACCCCGAGCCGAGCGCGCGTCCTCACCCGGGCCCTCGCCCTTCTCCACGCCCCCGCACTCGCTCCCGGCTCAGCCCCACGCCACGCCGCTGACTCCACCCAGCTCGACCGCCCCCGCCCTCACAG
>NZ_JAENRY010000624.1 GCF_016612545.1 Streptomyces sp. MBT65
GACGGCGGCCAGGGCGCGGCGGCGGAAGTCCTCCGCGTTGGCGAAGAAGAGCGGCGAGTCGTAGCGGTAGACGAGCAGGCCCGGGATCGTGCGGGCCTGCGGATAGTCGTCCACGTCGTGCATGCCCGCCACACCGGGGACCAGACCCTCGACGGCGTCGTGCGGACGGGCCACCCGCGTGAGGAGTTCCGCCACCGACAGGCCGACGGCGACGATCACGCCGTAGAGGATGTCCAGGGCCAGGACGCCGGCCAAGCAGCCCAGGGCGAGCAGGAGTTCGCGGCGGCGGAAGGTCGCCAGCCGGTGGAAGCCGGACAGGTCGATCATGCGGACGGCCGCGTAGACGACGAGGGCGCCGAGGACCGCCGAGGGGGTGCGCGACAGGAGGGGGCTCAGGAAGAGGAGGACCGCCAGGACGACCGCTCCCGCGACCAGTGAGTACGCCTGGCTGCGGGCGCCCGTCGAGGAGGCCAGCGCGGTGCGGCTCGCGCTGCTGCTCACCGGGAAGCCGTGGAGCACGCCCGCGCCGAGATTGGCGGCGCCCAGGGCCAGGAACTCCTGGTCCGCGTCCAGACCCGGGCCGTCCTCGTCCGCGTCGTCGCCGGTGAAGGCCCGTGCGGTGAGGATGAAGTCGGTGTAGGCGACGAGCAGGACACCGAGCGCGGGCAGCACCAGGTGGGGCAGTTCGGTGAGGTCCGGGAGGCCGATCGTGGGAAGTCCCGCCGGGACGTGGCCGATCACCTTGATGCCGTACCGGTCGTCCAGGTCGAGGACGGCCACGGCCGCCGTGCCCAGCACCACGGCCAGCAGCGGGCCGGGCACCGCCCGGGACAGCCGTGCCACCGTGAAGAGGAACCCGAGCATGACCACCGCGAACACCAGCGTGGGCGCGTGGAGTTGATCCAAGTGCCGTAGGAAAGACCAGAGTTGGGGGAAGAACGCGGTGCCGGTCGTCGACACCCCGGTGAGCTTGGGCAGTTGGTCCACGATCATGATCAGGGCGACGCCCGCCAGATAGCCGATCAGGACCGGGCGCGAGAGCAGATCGGCGACGAAGCCGAGCCGTACCGCCCACGCGATCAGACACAGCAGACCGACCGTGACCGCGAGCGCGGCGGCCAGCGTGGCGTAGCGGCTCGGGTCGCCGGCCGCGAGAGGGCCCACGACGGTCGCCGTCATCAGCGCGGTCGTCGACTCGGGGCCGACCGACAGCAGCCGCGACGAGCCCAGGACGGCGTACAGGGCGAGCGCGGGCAGGATCGCCCACAGTCCGGCGACCGGCGGCAGCCCGGCGACCCCGGCGTACGCCATCACCTGCGGGACGAGATACGCGGCCACCGTGACCCCGGCCAGCAGATCGCCGCGCAGCCAGGCGCGGCGGTATCCGGCGAGCGCGGCGATTCCGGGCGTCAGTCGCCGCCAGTCCAGGAGGCGCCCGACCGGGCCGGTGGACACGGGGTTCCCGTTCAGAGGGTCGCCGCGTGGTCCGGGACGTACGTCTGGAGGTCGCGCGGCGGACGCTCGTAGCCGGTGGACGGCGGGCGGGGCGGGAGTTCGAGGACCGGGGGCGACACCTCGTGGTAGGGGAGGGAGCCGAGCAGATGGGCGATCATGTTCAGCCGGGCCCGGCGCTTGTCGTCGCTCTCGACGACGGACCAGGGGGCCTCGGAGATGTCGGTGTGGACCAGCATCTCGTCCTTGGCCCGCGAGTAGTCCTCCCAGTGGGTGATGGACTCCAGGTCCATCGGCGAGAGCTTCCAGCGGCGCAGCGGGTCCTCCAGCCGGCGCCGGAACCGGTCCTGCTGCACGGCGTCGCTCACCGAGAACCAGTACTTGCGCAGCACGATCCCGTCCTCCACGAGCATCCGCTCGAAGATCGGGCACTGGCGCAGGAACAGCTGGTACTCCTCCTGGGAGCAGAAGCCCATCACCCGCTCGACACCGGCCCGGTTGTACCAGGACCGGTCGAACAGCACGATCTCGCCCGCGGCCGGCAGATGCTCGACGTACCGCTGGAAGTACCACTGGGTGCGCTGGCGGTCGGTCGGCTTCGGCAGGGCGGCGATCCGGGCGACGCGCGGGTTGAGGTGTTCGGCGACCCGTTTGATGGTGCCGCCCTTGCCGGCCGCGTCCCGCCCCTCGAAGACGATCACCAGCCGGGTGCCCTCGGCCCGCACCCACTCCTGGAGTTTCACCAACTCCGTCTGCAGGCGCAGCAGTTCCGTCTCGTACTTCGCGCGCGGCAGCTTTGCCGCCTTCTTGCCGGCCATGCCGCCTCAACCCCTCGATGACGTGCGCGGTCGCTCCCGTCCAAGGTCGAACACCTGGACATCGACCGTACTGATCGCCACCGTACTGATCGCCGGGAGCCGGCGCACCCCGTGCGCACCCCGTATGTGCCCCGTACACGCCCTGTGCGCCCGCCGTGCCGGGTTTGCGCCGCCCCGCAGCGGCAACCCGGACAGTGTGACCGCGTTGACCACTCAGCAGGAGCTCGTCCGCTTCCTGGAGGACCGCTTCGCCTGCGCACAGGCCTGTACCGGGTGTGCGCGGGCCTGTGTGCTGCGCGTCAGCCGCTCCGGTCCGGACGCGACCGGCCACGAGGCCCTCGTCCGGAGCAAGGCACTGCTGTGCGCGGAGGTGTGCGACGCGACCTGCCGGATGCTGGCCGAGCAGAACCTCCAGGACGAGTCCGCCCTGCGCCTCCAGACCAAGTGGTGCCGGCTCGTCTGCCTGGAGTCCGCGCAGGTCTTCGACGCGCGACCGGGCGCCGAGGCGTCGGCGGCGGCCTGCCGGGACTGCGCACGGGCCTGCACGGAGTTCCTGGCCACCCTGAACTGACCGGGCCGGACGCCCACTTCGAGGGCATCGCCGCCTCGCCATTCCCAATTTCTGGAACACGTTCTACGGTGTGCGCCGTCAGGACCGGCCTTGGGGAGCCAGGAGGCGCCGTGCATCTCGAATACACGCCCGAGCAGCAGCGACTGCGCACCGAACTGCGCGCCTACTTCGCCGAGTTGGTGCCCGACCATGCCTACTCCCGCTACGAGGACCCCGCCGCCCAGAAGCGTTTCTACCGCGAGACCATCCGCCGGCTCGGCACCGACGGCTGGCTCGGCGTCGGCTGGCCCGAGGAGTACGGCGGGCGCGGGCTGACGCCGATGGAGCAGTTCATCTTCTTCGACGAGGCCGCGCAGGCCGGCGTACCGCTGCCGTTGATGGCCCTCAACACCGTCGGCCCGACGATCATGCAGTTCGGCACCGACGAGCAGAAGACGTACTTCCTCCCGAAGATCCTCGCCGGCGAGATCGACTTCGCGATCGGCTACAGCGAGCCCGAGGCCGGCACGGATCTCGCGGCGCTCAAGACACGGGCCGTCCGCGACGGCGACGAGTACGTCGTCGACGGCCAGAAGATCTGGACCACCAACGGCGACACCGCCGACTGGGTCTGGCTCGCCGTGCGCACCGACCCCGACGCCCCGCCGCACAAGGGCATCACCATGCTCCTGGTCCCGACCGCCGACCCCGGCTACACCTGCACGGTGATCAACACCCTCGCCTCGCACGACACCACCGCGAGTTACTACGAGAACATCCGCGTCCCCGTCTCCCGCCGTGTCGGCCAGGAGAACCAGGGCTGGCGCCTGATCACCAACCAGCTCAACCACGAACGCGTCACCCTCGCCGCCCACGGCACCATGGCCATCCGCGCCCTGCACGACGTCCAGCACTGGGCCATGGAGACCAAACTCGCCGACGGCCGCCGCGTCGTCGACCTCCCCTGGGTCCGCCGCCTCCTCGCCCGCACCCACGCCAGGCTCGACGCGATGAAACTCCTCAACTGGCAGATGGTGAACGCCGTCCAGGAAGGCACCCTCACCCCCCAGGACGCCTCCGCCGTCAAGGTCTACGGCTCCGAGGCCCGCCGAGACGCCTACGCCTGGCTCATGGAGATCGTCGCCGCGACCGGCGCCCTGAAGGAGGGCTCCGCGGGCGTCGTCCTGCACGGCGAACTGGAACGCGGCTACCGCTCCGCCGTCATCTTCACCTTCGGCGGAGGCAACAACGAGATCCAGCGGGAGATCATCTCGTGGATCGGGCTGGGGATGCCGAGAGTACGGCGCTAGTCCGAGCCGCGTCGGCCTCTCCCGGCGCGCGAGGCGCTCCGGCGGCGCGTGGTGCATTTGCCCTACGTCCTCCTGCCGCCGTACGCCCATCAGTTGTACGGCGGAACGGCCCCCCGGCCCCGACACACCCGCACCCGCAACCGCCGCGGTACCCCGCCGGCGTACAAAGTCGGACGATCGCTCGCCATACTGGACGAGCCAGGGGAGGGCGGGACGAACACTGACGGGGGCGATCGCGGGAAATGGGGGACAGCAGGCTGATCCAGGGCCGCTACCGACTGCTCGATCTGATCGGGCGCGGCGGCATGGGCGAGGTGTGGCGTGCGCGGGACGAGTCACTGGGGCGGCTCGTCGCCGTGAAGTGCCTCAAGCCGATGAACCCGCACCACGACCAGTCGTTCACCCGGGTGCTGCGCGAGCGGTTCCGGCGTGAGGCGCGGGTGGCCGCGGCGCTGCAACACCGCGGGGTGACCGTCGTCCATGACTTCGGCGAGTCCGACGGCGTCCTCTACCTGGTGATGGAGCTGCTCGACGGCCGCAACCTCAGCCAGCTCCTGGAGGACAACGAACAACGGCCGCTGCCCGTCGGCGACGTGGTCGAGATCGCCGAACAGGTCGCCTCCGCCCTCGCCTACTGCCACCAACAGGGCATCGTGCACCGGGACTTGAAGCCCGCGAACATCATGCGGCTGACCGACGGCACGGTGAAGATCTGCGACTTCGGCATCGCCCGCCTCGGCGCCGACATCGGGTTCACCTCCCGGCTCACCGGCACCGGCATCGCGATGGGCACCCCGCACTACATGTCGCCGGAACAGATCAGCGGCACCGAGGTCGACCAGCGCAGCGACCTCTACTCCTTCGGCTGCGTGCTGTACGAACTCGCCACCGGGGCACCGCCGTTCGACCTCGGCGACGCCTGGGCGATTCTCATCGGCCACCGCGACACCGTGCCCACCCCGCCGCGTGAGAGGCGCCCCGAGGTTCCCGACTACCTGGAGAAGGCCATCCTCGACCTGCTGGCCAAGCTCCCGGAGCAACGTCCGCACGACGCGCGTGAGTTGGGCCGCCGGATCACCTTGGGCCGTACGACACCCTTGTACGTGCCGACCGTCGTGACCCCGCAGCCAGAACTACGCCCGCCGGAACCGGTGTCCGGAGAGCCGCGTCTGCCGTCCTGGACGCGCGGGATGACCACCGGGCACAAGGCGTCCGGCGCCGGACTGCGCACCACCCCGCCGGACGCCGGAGCCGGACTCACCGGCGAGTGGATCGCCCGCCCGACCACCGGCCACGCGGCGGAACCCGCACCGGAGTCGCCGTCCGCGCCCTCCGCGGAGACCCTCGACTCCCTTGCCGGGCGGCACAACGCGGGCCTGAGCCTGGGCCGGCTCGGCCGCTGGGCGGAGGCCGGCGAGGTGCACCGCGCGGTCGCCGCCGAACGCACCGACCTCCTCGGCCCGGACCACCCCGACACGCTCGCCAGCCGCTACGAACTCGGCTTCACCCTCAGTCGTACCGGCCGCGCCGCCGACGCCCGTTCCCTGGCGCGGGCGACGTGGGTGTACTCGTGCAGGGCGTCGGCGGCGGTCCTGGGCCAGTTGGGCCGCCACTTCGACGCACACCAGGTGTACACGTCGGTACTCGCCGCCCGGGAACGCACGATGGGCCCCGATCACCCGGACACCCTGCGCTGCCGCCACAACCTCGCCTTCAACCTCAGCCGGCTCGGCCGCCTGGAGGACTCGTACCGCATGGCCTGCGAGGTGGCCGCCGCCCGCGCCCGCGTGTTGGGCCCCGGCCATCCCGACACCCTGGTCACCCGCTACGAAGTCGCCTACGCGCTGGGCCAGTTGGGCCGCTGGCAGGAGGCACTCCAGACCTACGGCGA
>NZ_JAENRY010000625.1 GCF_016612545.1 Streptomyces sp. MBT65
GCCCCACGCCGCCCTGCCCCACGCCGCTCCACGCCGCCCCGTCCCGGGCGCCCCACGTTTTCCGCACCCCGTCTCAGGCGCCCCCCGACCGTTCCTCAAGCGATCCCTCAGCGCTTCTCCAGCGCTCCGGCCGACCATGGCCGTGGGCCGCGAGGGGAGGAGCCAGGGGCCGGACGGGGAAGTCGGCGGACACCGCAGGCGGGAACACGCCGGGCCCCTTCGCCCGCGCCGCCCGCTCCCGCCCCGGTCACCGCCCCTCCCGCACCCGCGGCCGGCCGCACCCCGCGGCCCTGCCGCGCCGCCCGCACACCAGGGGCGGCGGCCGCCCGGCTCGGGGTGTTCCCGGCGCGCCCCGAGGGGCCTTTCACCCGCAGGAGAGGAAACCTCATGGACGGTTGCTTCCGCTCTCGATGGGACCGGGGCGGATCTCCTCTCCTCCTCCCGGCTGTCCCGGAAACGGACCAGGGATGACCACGACCACCACCACGACCACCACGACCACGACCAAGACGGCAGCGGCGGCGGTGACGGCGTTCGCGCCGCTCGCGGCCGGGCCGGGCGGCCTGCACGCGCACGTGGCGGAGCTGCACGCGATCCGGGCCCAGGCGACGGCCGGGCCGAGCGAGCAGGCGACGGCGGCGCAGCACGCCAAGGGCAAGCTGACCGCCCGGGAGCGGATCGCCCTGCTGCTGGACGAGGACTCCTTCCAGGAGGTCGAGCAGCTGCGCCGGCACCGGGCGACCGGGTTCGGGCTGGAGGCGCGCAAGCCGTACACGGACGGGGTGGTCACCGGCTGGGGCACGGTCGAGGGCCGCACCGTGTTCGTCTACGCGCACGACTTCCGGATCTTCGGCGGCGCGCTGGGCGAGGCCCACGCCACGAAGATCCACAAGATCATGGACATGGCGCTGGCGGCCGGCGCCCCGCTCGTCTCGCTCAACGACGGCGCCGGCGCCCGCATCCAGGAGGGCGTGAGCGCGCTGGCCGGCTACGGCGGCATCTTCCAGCGCAACACCAGGGCCTCCGGCGTCATCCCGCAGATCTCCGTGATGCTCGGCCCCTGCGCGGGCGGCGCCGCCTACAGCCCGGCGCTGACCGACTTCGTGTTCATGGTCCGCGACACCTCGCAGATGTTCATCACCGGCCCCGACGTCGTCCGGGCGGTCACCGGCGAGGAGATCACCCAGAACGGCCTGGGCGGCGCCGACGTGCACGCCGAGACGAGCGGGGTGTGCCACTTCGCCTACGACGACGAGGAGACCTGCCTGGCGGAGGTCCGCTACCTGCTGTCGATGCTCCCGCAGAACAACCGGGAGGCACCGCCGCGGGTGCGCACCGCCGACCCGGCCGGCCGGCGCGGCGAGATGCTGCTCAGCCACGTCCCCGCCGACGGCAGCCGCCCCTACGACATGACCGCCGTCATCGAGGAGATCGTCGACGACGGCGAGTACCTGGAGGTCCACGAGCGCTGGGCCCGCAACATCGTCTGCGCGCTGGCCCGCCTGGACGGCCAGGTCGTCGGCATCGTCGCCAACCAGCCGCAGACCCTCGCCGGCGTCCTGGACATCCACGCCAGCGAGAAGGCCGCCCGCTTCGTGCAGCTGTGCGACGCCTTCAACATCCCCCTGGTCACCCTCCTGGACGTGCCCGGCTTCCTGCCCGGCGTCGGCCAGGAGCACGGCGGCATCATCCGCCACGGCGCGAAACTCCTCTACGCCTACTGCAACGCCACCGTGCCGCGCATCTCCCTGATCCTGCGCAAGGCCTACGGCGGCGCCTACATCGTGATGGACAGCCAGTCCACCGGCGCCGACCTCACCTACGCCTGGCCCGCCAACGAGATCGCCGTGATGGGCGCCGAGGGCGC
>NZ_JAENRY010000626.1 GCF_016612545.1 Streptomyces sp. MBT65
GGTGCGCGGTGGGCCGGCGTGGTGCGGCCGGGGGCGAGTTCGACGGCCAGTTCGGGGAACTGCTGGAGCAGCGTGCCGATCCAGAGGGCGGCGTGCGCGGTCGGGTCCGTGGCGGCGGACGCCGTCCTCGGGTCGGGCACCGGACTCGGGTCAGGCAAGGGAGCCTCCCCGCGCGGCGGGCAGCACGGGCAGCGCCGTCAGGGCGGCCGGGAGGAGGTGCGCCGGGATCTCGACCGGACGTCCTGAGCGGTAGAGACGGCCGCCGCAGACGCCGTCGAACCAGTTGTCGGCCGGGGCGACGATCCGCTCGCAGTCCCGCCGTACCGTGCAGCGGGCGCAGGCCCGCAGGACCGGGGCGGCCTCCTTGGCCTTCTTGGAGAAGACGGCCTTGGGCGGGAGCCCGGCGCAGGCGGCGGCGGTCTGCCAGCCCGCGGCTCTGTCGTGGGAACGGGGTGGTGAACACGCGTCGGTGGACATGGGGCCTCCCTGTAGGTCGGGTGTGGCACGAGCGTCTGGCACGTGCCGCCCAGGCCGACAAGGTTTACAGATTGCGCGCGCGCTCGCAACGTAAACTTTGGTCACTCACCTCACAGGAGCGACGACGACGTGTCACGAATCCGGTGATCACACCCCCATCTCCACCGAACCTCCGCCAATTTGAGGCCGTTTTTCTCATTGCTTGCACGCGAGCACGTAATTCCGTGCGCGCAAGCAAGCTAAACTCGCCGCATCCAAAGGAAGCGAGCACACAGATGACCAGCCAGGATCTGGACGCGTTCGCCGCGTGGGTCGAGGACCTGATGCGCGACCGCGGCTACGACATCGACAGCCCGCGCGGCGGCGGCAAGTCGCGCATAGCGGACGAGGCGGGTGTCCACCGGGCGGCCGTGACCCGCCTGCTGCAGCGCCAGAGCATGCCGGACCTCGAGACGACCCGCAGGCTCGCCCGGGTACTGGGGGTGCCGGTTCGCGACATGCTCATCCGTTCGGGCCGGCTGACCGCGGAGGAACTGGCCGATCCCCACGACTACTTGGCCTCCCCCGCACCCGGCGCCGAGTTCGCCCGCCGCCCCACGCTGGAGGAGGTCGCCGATCTGCTGGGGGTGCCGGCCGACCGGCGGGAGATGTTCGTCCGCGTGGTCGAGCAGTTCCTGCCGAACGAAGTGCCGGCGGCGGAGTTGGCACACGAGGACGCACGACTGCTGATCACCGACTGATCACCGACTAATCGCCGACTGATCACCGGTTCGCGGAACGAGGGAACTGGTCCCTCCCTCACCGCACCGAGCACCTCCCCCAGCCCTGCC
>NZ_JAENRY010000627.1 GCF_016612545.1 Streptomyces sp. MBT65
GCGCTGGGGGGCGCCGACGGGGTCCTGGGGGGATCACGGGGGAAGTACCACGGGGGAAAAGGGAGAGCGGGACTGGAGGGCCGGGGGGTCCGTCCAGTCCCGCTCTTTCGTGTGTGCCGTCAGCTGGTGGGCGTGGGCGTGGGTGCGGGAGCCGCCGACGGACGCCGGCCCACCGCCGCCGCCGCGAGCCTGCCCAGCGCCTCGTCCTTGTCGCAGGCGTACGCGCCTAGGGTCGTCTGCCGGGCCACGATCGAGCGCTCCAGCCGCATCAGCCGCCAGCCGCGCCGCAACAGGAACGGCACGGACTTACGGCCCTCCCGCAGATCCCGCAGGAAGCGACGCCGGAACGTCCGCACCGGACCCCGGCTCAGGCACAGCGCGTCCGCGAGGACGCCCAGCTCCTGGCAGCGGGCGATGACCTCGGCGGCGAAGATGCCCTCCGCTATGAACAGCGGGGTCCGGCCCACATCGACCGCCTCCGTGCCCGTACGGGCGCTGAGCGAGATGTCGTAGACCGGCACGTCCGTACGGCCCGTGCGGCACAGTTCGACGATCGCGGTGACCGCGACCTCTGCGTCCCAGGACTCGGGGTGGTCCCAGTCGATGTCCGAACTCCCCGCCACCAGCGGCAGCGTCGGGTCGTCGCCCTCTTTGTAGAAGTCGTCGAGCCGCAGCACGGGAAGACCGGAGCGGGCGGAGACGAGGGACTTGCCGGAACCCGAGGGGCCGCACAGCAGCACGACACGGGCCGGTGACGGGGAAAGGATGCTCACGGGACACCAGTTTGACGTATTCCGTACGTCCTGCCGACCCCGCGGGTCGGCATTGGAACGCGCATCACACGTCAACTACCCTTCGTGCTGACCTGATTACCCTGCGCACCAGAAGGTGGCACCAGCAATGGCACGACACACGTCCCCCCAGCATCCGACCGCCCAGCGCGCACTGGTCGCCCTCGCGACCGCCGGAGTCGCGCTGGGCGCGGGCGCGGCGAGCGCCGCCGCGGACACCGCGCCGGTCGTCGACGTGATGCGGACGCGGCCGACCACGCTCGGCAAGATGGATCCCGCGGCGGGGCTCCAGGCGGTGACCGGCACGGTCGGCTATGTCACCGGGCCGGTCGCCGGGCTCAAGCCGAATCCCCTTGCGGGGACGGGAGTTGACCCGCTCGACAACGGGGTCGCGACCCAGCTCGCGGACTTCCAGCCGGTTGCTTCGCAGATGTTGACGGGGCCGGTCGCCCAGGCGGAGTCGATCAGCAGGATTCCTGTGGTGGGGCAGGCGCTGGGGGTGCTCGGGGGGTGAG
>NZ_JAENRY010000628.1 GCF_016612545.1 Streptomyces sp. MBT65
TTCCCGGTCACCGACCCGGCCGGCGACAAGGACGGTGTCGACCAGGCCGGGATGGCCGGCGCTGACGATCGTGCCGGCCGGGTCGGTGACCGGGAACACCGTCAGGTCGTCGGTGCGCAGCAGGACGAGGTCGGCGTCCTTGCCGGGCGTGACGCTGCCGGTCCGGGCGTCGAGCCCGCAGGAGCGGGCGGCGTCGAGGGTGGCGAACTCCAGCAGGTCCCGGGAGCGCAGTCCGCCGTCCAGACCGCGCTGTACGGCGAAGGCCGTCCGCATCGTGGAGAACATGTCACCGCCGGCCGACGGGACGTCGTCGATGGACAGCGTCGGGCGCAGTCCGGCGGCCAACGCCCGCCCGGTGACCGGCGATCCGAACCCCATCTTCAGCTCGACGTCCGGGCTGACGGACAGCGAGCTGCCCGCGCCGGCGAGCATCCGCAGCCCCTCGTCGCTGATCCCGTTGGCGTGCACGAAGGTGGTGGTGTCCCGCAGCAGGCCGTGCTCGTGGAGGTCGGTGACCGTCCCGGCGGCCTCGATGTGCAGGCTGGTGCGCAGGCCGAGTTCGGCCGCCAGTTGCAGCTCCCGGGCGACGGTGTCCATGCCGGTGTCGTCGGGACCGCGCAGGCCGAACGCCATGGTGACGAGGCCGTCCCCGGTCAAGGTGGAGCGGACCCGGCGGATGTCGTCGTCGACGGGGTCGGCGGTGCCCCAGCCGGCGCCGAGGCAGAAGATCGACCGGCCCGGCGCGTCCCGCAGCGCGGCGACGGCGGCGTCCTCGTGCGCGTGGCTCTGCGCGACGTGGTACCAGTCCAGCATCGTGGTCACCCCGGAGTGCAGGGCCTCCAGACGGCCGAGCAGGGTGCCCGCGTAAACGTCCTCGGGTCGGTAGTGGGGTTTGACCGTGCGGTGCATGGCCAGCGCCCACTCGGGGAACGTCCAGTCCGCGCCGGCGCCTCGGAACGCGGTCTGCCAGGAGTGGCGGTGGTTGTCGACGAACCCGGGCATGACGATCCGGTCGGTCGCGTCGATCACCTCGGCGTCCGGCGCGTCGATGCGCTCGGCCACCTCGACGATCACACCGTCCTCGATCAGCACGTCACCGCGTTCGAGATCGCCGACGACCGGGTCCATGCTGACCACGGTGCCGCCGCTGAGCAGGGTCTTCATCGGGGTAACTCCTTTCTGGTGGGGGGTAGTTGGGGGTAGTCGCGGGTATCGCCGAGCTGGCCGCACGGTCGGGGGAACCAGCGCGGCCGCCGCAGAGAAGCCGGGGTTGGTGTGTCGGGGTTGGGGTGTCG
>NZ_JAENRY010000629.1 GCF_016612545.1 Streptomyces sp. MBT65
CCCTCTCACTTCCCCCCGGCTCCCGGCTCCCCGGCTCCCACCAGCTACACCCACACCCTGGAGGTGCGATGCGTCGCGTCCGGTACGAGTCCACCGGCGGCCCGCTGTTCCTGGAGGAGACCCCCGTCCCCGCACCGGGACCCGGCGAACTCCTCGTCCGTACCGAGGCGATCGGGGTCACCCTGCCCGTCGTCCGCAAGGTCACCGAGGCGGCCGAGCCGATCCCGCTCGGCGGTGAGATCGCGGGCGAGGTGGCCGCCGCAGGACAGGGCGTGACGCGTTTCGAGGTGGGCGAGCGGGTGACCGGGCTCTGCTTCGGGCACGGGTACGCCGACTTCGCCGTCCTGCACGAGACCATGGCCTCCCCCGTGCCCGACGCCGCCTCGGCCGTCGACGCGGTCGCCCTCGTCCGCGGCGGACTGGTGGCCCTGGGCGCCCTGGACGCGGCCCGTCCCGAACCCGGCGAGGCCGCGCTGATCACGGCCGCGGCGAGCGGAGTCGGCCATCTCGCCGTGCAGTTGGCGAGGGCGCGCGGTGCGGGACGGGTCGTGGGCGCGGTCTCCGATCCGGCGAAGGCCGACTTCGTGCGCGCGCTGGGCGCCGACGAGGTGATCGTCTACGGCAGCCCGGACTGGGGCGACCCCGTCGACTACGTACTCGACGCGGTGGGCGGCGAGTTGCTGACCCCGGCGGTGGCGGCGCTCGTTCCGGGCGGGCGGCTCGTGGCGTACAGCTCGGGCGGCGGGACGATCCGGGCGTACGACCTTCTCGTGGGCGCCAAGTCCGTGATCGGGTTCCAGATGGCGCGGATCGCCCGCGGGCGGCCGGAGTTGTACGAGCGGTGGCGGCGGGAGCTGTGGCGGCTGTTCGCGGAGGGTGCCCTGAAACCGGCCGTGCACGGGGAGTTCGGGCTGGCGGACGCGGCGAAGGCGCACGAGGTGATCGAGTCGCGGAGCAACCTGGGCAAGGTGGTGCTGCGCCCCTGACGGTCCCGCCGGCCCTGACACACCGTCACCACGGCTGCACGCTTCTTGTGAGGCGCCGGATGCCCCAATCTAACGTCTGTGACGCGCCCGTTGGACGTGGGATGTCCGGATGTCCAGACGAATGAAGGGCAGGTAGCACCACCATGCCGTCGAGTCTTCGCGCACGTCTGAGATCCACCCTCACCGCCGCACTCACCCTGGCCGCGCTGCTCATGCTCCCGAACCCCGCGCACGCCACCGCCCAGACCGCTTCCACCTCCACCTCCTCCTCCACCGCCTCCGCCTCCGCCCAAACCACCTC
>NZ_JAENRY010000062.1 GCF_016612545.1 Streptomyces sp. MBT65
TGGCAGGCCTCGGCGGCGGCCCGGGCCACGCCGGGGGCGCACCGGGCCGCCGCCGAGGCCTGCCACTGGATCGGGCGGGCGGTGGGGCGGAGCCATGCCCGTCTCGCCGAGGACATTCGCGCCGCCCGGCGCGGTGATCTCAAGTCCGGGCTGCACCGGCTCACCGACCGGAGTCTCGGCAAGCTCCGCGCCAGCGCCGCCGAGCAGGGCATCGACCCCGAGGAGTACTCGGCCGGTCTGCGGTGTCTGCTGCTGCCCGCGCATCCGGAGTGCCGTACGCGAGTCTTCTTCGGGGTCGGGCCCGGCGGGCTGTTCCGGCTGCGGGACGGCGAGTGGCAGGACATCGAGCCCGCCGTCGGAGACCTGGCCGGCGAGGCCGTCGTCGGCTTCGGCTCGCAGCCCGCCGAGACCCCCGAGGGCGACCGGCTCACCATGGATCTTGGGATTCCGACGCCTCCGAGCCCGTACGAACCCGCCCCCGAACCGCCCCGCGAACCCTTCCGCTTCCGTGCCTCCGTCGCCCGCCCGGGAGACACGCTCCTCATGTGCACGGGCGGGCTCGCGGAACCGTTGCGCGGCGAGCCCGAGCTGTCCGCCCATCTGGCGGGGCGGTGGGCTGGCGCCACCCCGCCCGGTCTCGCCGCGTTCCTCGCCGACACCCAAGTGCGGGTCAAGGGTTATGCCGACGACCGCACGGCGGCGGCCGTTTGGGAGGCGTGAGCGCCCGGGCTGTGAATTCATGGAACCCAGAGGGATCCGCAATACATCGGAAACCGAAGGGCACGCGAGAACCATGGCCAAGCAGAACGTTGCCGAACAGTTCGTCGACATCCTCGTCCGCGCCGGAGTCAAGCGCCTCTACGGCGTCGTCGGCGACAGCCTCAACCCGGTGGTCGACGCGATCCGCCGAAACTCCGCCATCGACTGGATCCACGTACGGCACGAGGAGACCGCCGCCTTCGCCGCCGGCGCGGAGGCGCAGATAACCGGGAAGCTCGCGGCCTGCGCCGGCTCCTGCGGCCCGGGCAACCTGCACCTCATCAACGGCCTCTACGACGCCCACCGTTCCATGGCCCCGGTGCTCGCCCTCGCCTCGCAGATCCCGTCCAGCGAGATCGGCCTCGGCTACTTCCAGGAGACCCACCCGGAGCGGCTCTTCCAGGAGTGCAGTCACTACAGCGAACTCATCTCCAACCCCCAGCAGATGCCCCGCCTCCTCCAGACCGCCATCCAGCACGCGGTCGGACAGAGCGGCGTCAGCGTCGTCTCCCTCCCCGGCGACATCGCCTCCGAGCCCGCCCCGGACAAGGCCGCCGAGACCGCCCTCGTCACCTCCCGCCCCTCCGTCCGCCCCGGCGACACCGAGATCGACAAACTCGCCGAGCTGATCGACGCGGCGGACAAGGTCACCCTGTTCTGCGGCAGCGGCGTAGCCGGCGCGCACGCCGAGGTCATGGAGTTCGCCGAGAAGATCAAGTCCCCGATCGGACACGCCCTGCGCGGCAAGGAATGGATTCAGTACGACAACCCGTACGACGTAGGCATGAGCGGTCTGCTCGGTTACGGCGCCGCCTACGAAGCCACCCACGAGTGCGATCTCCTCATCCTCATCGGCACCGACTTCCCGTACAACGCCTTCCTCCCCGACGACGTGAAGATCGCCCAGATCGACGTACGGCCCGAACGCCTCGGCCGGCGCTCGAAGTTGGACCTCGCGGTGTGGGGCGACGCGAAGGAGACGCTGCGCTGTCTCACCCCGCGGGTGCGGGCGAAGGAGGACCGGCGGTTCCTCGACCGGATGCTCAAGAAGCACGCCGACGCGCTGGAGGGCGTCGTCAAGGCGTACACGCGCAAGGTCGACAAGCAGGTCCCGATCCATCCCGAGTACGTGGCCTCCGTACTCGACGAACTGGCCGACGAGGACGCCGTGTTCACCGTCGACACGGGGATGTGCAATGTGTGGGCCGCCCGCTACCTCACGCCCAACGGCCGTCGCCGGGTGATCGGTTCGTTCTCGCACGGATCGATGGCGAACGCGCTGCCCATGGCGATCGGCGCGCAGTTCACCGACACCGAGCGGCAGGTCGTGTCGATGTCCGGCGACGGCGGATTCTCCATGCTGATGGGCGACTTCCTCACCCTCGTCCAGTACGACCTGCCGGTGAAGGTCGTCCTGTTCAACAACTCCTCTTTGGGAATGGTCGAGTTGGAGATGCTGGTCGCGGGTCTCCCGTCGTACGGCACCACCAACAAGAACCCCGACTTCGGTGCCGTGGCGCGCGCCTGCGGTGCCTACGGCGTGCGGGTCGAGAAGCCCAAGGATCTGGAGGGCGCGCTGAAGGCCGCCTTCAAGCACAAGGGCCCGGCCCTCGTCGACGTCGTCACCGACCCCAACGCCCTCTCCATCCCGCCGAAGATCAGCGCCGAGATGGTGACGGGCTTCGCGCTGTCGGCGTCAAAGATCGTGCTGGACGGGGGAGTCGGGCGCATGCTCCAGATGGCCCGGTCCAACATCAGGAACGTACGCGGGCTCTAACCGTCGTACGGCGCCCAGCCGTTCGCCGCGTACCAGTAGCGCGGCAGGCCCTTGATGCTCGTCGTGCGGAACGGCTTGCCGTGGTCGTCGATGCGGAGGGTGCCGGTGCGGCCCTGGGAGGACCAGTCGAGTTCGAGGTACCAGCGGCAGTCGCAGGCCGCGGTGCGGGCCTTGACCAGCAGCACCTCGGGGTCCTGTGCGGAGACCCGGTACGGCAGGTGCGCCGCCGGGACCGGAGTGCCCAGGCTGCTCCCGGCGACCGCGCGGGCCCGGGGGCTGCGGGCGTCCAGGTCCACCCCGAAGTAGCGCGGAGCGACCTCGCCGCCGCAGCCCTGGTCCATGGCGTACACCGTGCCGTGGACGGGCGCGGCCCGACCCACGACATGGACGCGCAGCGCCTCCAGGACGACCGCCGTGGACGTCCGCCCCTGCACCGAGATCTCGACGTCCGTCTCCCGGCCGTGCACGGCGTGCTGTTTCGCCGCCCAGGCACCGGCGCCCTCCTCGGCCGGGGGCCGCGGCACCTGCGCGGGGGACGCGTCGACGACGTAGTCGTGGCCGCAATGGAGGTCCCACACCTGGGAGTCGGCGGTCCAGGCGAGGGGAGCGGGGAGAGCACGCGGTGATGCCTTCGGCTTGGTCGTGTCGTGGGTGCGCACCGTGGACAGGGTGCCTCCCACCGCGAGTACCGCGCACATCACGGCGACGGTGAGCGTGAGCCGCCGGCGGTACCAGGGGGTGGGCGTCGGTGCGGGGACGTCCTCCGGCACCGGTTCGGGGACCGGGTTCCCGGTGGGCCGGGGCCGCTGCCGTGCCGCCACCGCCAGGATCCAGTACCGGTGCAGCTCCAGCCGCTCCTCCGGTGTCGCCCCGCACAGCGCCGCGAACCGTTCCACGGGGGCGAAGTCGAGGGGGACCGTCTCGCCCACGCAGTAGCGGTGCAGGGTCGAGGCGTTCATGTTCAGGCGGCGGGCCAACTGGCCGTAGCTGCGGTCCGTGCGGTCCTTCAGCCGGCGCAGCAGCGCCGCGAACTCCTCGACGTCCCTGTCGTTGCCCTCGCCCGACACCGTCGCCCCTCCGCGTCGCGTCCCGGGACGGCATCCCAGGCACACCACATAAGAGGAGGTCAGCGGGGGTGGGACGGTTCCACCGTTGCGGGGTCGGTGTCGGTCGTTGCGGTCGTCCGGGTCGGGCGCCGAAGCTCTGACCGACCACGGAAACGCACCGCGGCGACCGATCACAGCACCGCACCGATCCGAAACGGGGACCCCACGTGAACAGCAAGAAGGCCACGCGCCGCACCGCCCTCGCCGCCGGCCTCGCACTCGCCCTCGGGCTGGGTGTGGCGGCCCAGGCCTCCGCCGGCGCCCCGCGCTCGGTGAGCGGCTCACCGGACGACAACATCACCCGCATCGCCGACTTCTACGGCGCCTACGTCGACGCCGAGAGCGACCTCGACGGCGGCGGCGGAAAGCTCGCGCGGCAACTGCGCGCGTACTACCTCACCCCGGCCTACCTGAAGCAGCTGACGGCCTGGGAGAACAAGAACCACGCGGACAGTGTCCTCCAGGCCCAGAACACCCCCTTGAGCTGGAAGGTCACCGACAACGGCACCGCCGATTACACCGAGGCCGCCATCACCCTCACCTGGGGCGGCGGGGACACCACGAAACTGATCGTCGACATGACCCGCACGACCCACAAGATCTTCCACATCGGCACGAAGGGGATCGGCGGCAAGTAGCCCCCGTAGCGGAGCCGTTCGCGGTTCCTGAGCGGCTGATTCCGGCCAGATTCGCGCAGCGTGGGTCCTACGGAGGTCCGGGGGGACCAACCGCCCCACGCCTTCGCGGACTACGGCCGGATCGGCAGCCCCGCATCGGCAGTCGGTTCGATCGCCGGTGGTCAGGACGTCACGGGGTGTCTGGTCCCGGCGCCGGGAACCGGCACACCCCGGAGGGGAACGCCCCGACCGCCCCACCCGCGTCGCATCCTCCGTACGGTGGCCGCTCGACCGTACGGACGGCATCGCCCCCGATTCCTCCGTCCCGCCGGTCTCGGCGCAACGGTGGCCGAACACCCGGTCGTTGACAATCCGACATGACTGCCCTGTTCCCGGCGAGGGCATGGATCCCCGTGAACGTGTTCGAGCAGGAGGGAACCGGAAACCGGCGTGCAGGCGGGGGTCATGAAGAGGCAAGCACGAGGGGGCGGTCCCATGGCGATCGGGGCCTCCTCGTCGAAAGCGATGGAGGACAAGGCCGACAGCGCCGCACAACCGGCGCAGCCGCCTCAACTGAGGCGCAGACTCGGACGCGCGGACCTGCGGGCGGTGCCCGAGGCGCGCAGAGCGTTGCGTGAACTGCTACGGCACTGGGGGAGGCCGGGACGATCGGAGATAGCGGAGCTGCTCACGAGTGAACTCGTCACCAACGCGCTGATCCACACCGACCACGACGCCGTGCTCACGGCGACCGTCGGACCGGCCGGACTCCGGGTGGAGGTGAGGGACTTCGTGGCCCGCAGGCCCCGACTGCGCGTACCGGACGCCGACAACGGTACGCACGGGCGGGGCCTGGTGCTGGTGCAGTCCCTCGCGGACGCCTGGGGGGTGTCGTCCCACGGGGTCGGCAAGTCCGTCTGGTTCGAGCTGGGTTCGGACGCGGCATGAGCAACGGGACGGGGGCGGCGTCCAGTTGGATGCCGCCCCCGTCCCGTTGTCGCCCGGTCCCGGACCTCGTGGTCCCGGATCTCAGCCGAACTGCTGCTCCAGATCCTTGAGCTTGCGCTCCAGGGAGTCGAGCCGCGGCAGGGCCATCGTGTCGTCCTCCGCCGTGAGGTCGACGGTTATCGGGTCAGATGCCCCGCGGACTGGCTGGAGTGAGGGACGCGTGCGAACCGGCAGTTGTTCCGGCGTCGATAGGGCAGGCTCCGCGGATGCTTGTCCGGAGCCGCGCTCCAGGGCCTGCGGTTCCGAGGACCGGCCGCCGCCCCGTCCGATGAGGCCGCGCTGGCCCCGGCTTATCGCCTTGAGCTGGGCCCGCTCGATCCGCTGCTGGTCGCGGCGGCGCAGTCGGGTCTCCTCCTTCTTCGCCTTGTCCTCGCGCACCTCGTCGACCGCCTCGTCCAGGCTGCGCACGTTCTCCAGGAGCATCAGCGACCAGGCGCTGTAGGTCTCGCGGGGGGCCCGCAGCCAGCGGACGATACGGATCTGCGGGAGCGGACGCGGCACCAGACCCTGCTCGCGGAGCGCGGCCCGACGGGTCTGCTTCAGCGCGCGGTCGAACAGGACCGCGGCCGACAGCGACATGCCGGAGAAGAACTGCGGAGCGCCCGCGTGGTCGACACCCCTGGGCGCGTGCACCCAGTTGAACCAGGCGGCCGCGGCCGCGAACGTCCACACGAGTATGCGGGAGCCGAGGGCCGCGTCACCGTGGCTGGCCTCACGCACCGCGAGGACGGAACAGAACATGGCCGCGCCGTCGAGGCCGAACGGGACGAGGTACTCCCAGCCGTCGGTCAGGCCGAGGTTCTCCTGGCCGAAGCCGACCAGTCCGTGGAAGGAGAGTGCCGCGGCGACCGCCGCACAGCAGAACAGAAGGACGTAGGAGGCGATGCCGTATATGGCCTCCTTGCGCCTGCGGCGCTCCTCCGTGCGCTCCCACGAGTCGTCTTTCGCGTGCTCCCCGCCGGACCGCTTGCTCCGCGCGAGCACCGCAACCGCCGCCAGCATGCCCAGGAGCAGTACGGCGCCGGGAAGCAGCCAGTTAAGCGATATGTCGGTCAGTCTCATCTGGGGTCCCTTGCATTGGGATAGGGCGTAACGCCCGCCATAGTGGCCCAATCCCAACGGCCCTCAGGCGTTTTCGGGGCAAGAGGCCGCCAAGGAGGTGCAAGGGGATGCCCAGGGCGGCTTTCTGCTCGAACTGCCGCTTGAGGGGCGGGAGTTGAGTTCGAATAAGACTACCCGTACGGGTGGTTCCACGGAAAGTTCCTGCGACAAGTGAGGAAGTTGTGAAGCACCTGTAACCGGGCGGGCGTCTCGTTCGCGGCCGATCCTAGCGGGCCCGGATTCGGTCCCCGCACTGAGGGTCCCTCAACTCGCGGCGGCGGCCAGCAGTTTGGTGACCCGCTCCGCCTCGCAGGTGCGCGGGCAGGTCGGGCAGGCGTCCAACGCGTCCAGCGTGTAGTACATGCAGCAGCTCGCCCGGTCCCGGGTGGGCAGCGCCTCGCCGTTGGGGCCCGTGACCTCGCGGAACGCGGCGGAACCGACGTACGGCCTGGTCGCGCCCGGCAGCAGTCGCTCCAACTCCCGGACCGCGCGCGGCTGTTCGCCGAAGAGATCGGCGACGTACCAGATCCCCTCCACGACCTCGTCGGTCGCCATGCCCCACAGGGCGCGGCCCCGCCGTCGCATCCGCGGGCCGAAGCCGGCCAGCAGGGGTTCCATGTGCTCGGCGACCGCGGCCCGGACCTCCGCGCGCAGCGCCTCCTCGTCAGCGACCACCCGGGCACCGGGCAGCGCCGCCGCCGGGTCGCCGGGCAGGCAGGCGAAGGAGTCGGTACGCACGACCAGGTGGCCCATGTCGAGACCCTCGGCCGTGCGGTCGTATGTGACGTGGCTCACGGGGAGTCGGGGGACCCGGCGGTGCAGGAACCAGGGGGCGGTGAACAGCAGGCAGACCGGCCAGGCGTAGCGGTGCAGACCGAAGGTGGCTATCACGTCCGGGCGGCCGGGCCGGCCGTGGTCGCGCAGGACCTGGGCGTCGTCCCGGGCGAGGAACGCCTCCAGGCCGGGTCCGCCTTCGGCGAGCTCGGCGGCCGAGGTCCAGCCGCCGCCGCTGGGGAGCGGTTGTTCCAGGGGGAGTTCGGTGATCGCGAGCCCGGGGATGACCTCGGTGAGGCGGGCGTACGAGTCCGCTACGGCCGAAGAGGGCAGGGGCATGCCGGAACCACCGATTCGCCGTTGGTTTAGAGGTAAGGCTTACCTTACCCAACCCTCCCAGGATTTGAACTAGTCCGATCTGCGCCTAAGGTGCTTGACGGACGAGTAACAAGCAGCCGTAATGACCCCAAGTACCGACACGTCCGGAGGAGGACCCGTGAGGCAAGGCACGCAGGGCTCCGCCGGTACCGACATTCCGGATCCGCGTCTCCGGGGTTCCCGGGTGCCGCCGCAGTCGCGCGCCGCCGAGGTGGCCCGGGACCGGGGTCTCGCGGACGGCACCGGTGCGGTGCGCGGTGAGCACACCCACAGCGAGACGCCGTCCCCCACTCTCGGCTTCGCTCGAGCGGGGGGACCCCCATCACGCCCCCGTGCCGTCGTCCAACGGTCCTCCGTGCGCGGCCAGATACTCGACGCCCTGCGCACCGCGCTCCTCGGCGGTGAACTGACCCCGGGCGAGGTCTACTCCGCGCCCGCGCTCGGCGACCGCTTCGGCGTCTCCGCCACCCCCGTGCGCGAGGCCATGCAGCAGCTCGCCACCGAGGGCGCCGTCGAGGTCGTACCGAACCGGGGCTTCCGGGTGGTCGAGCGGGGCGCCCGCGAACTCGCCGAACTCGCCGAGATCCGCGCCCTGATCGAGGTGCCGGTGATGCTCCGGCTCGCCCGTACCGTGCCCGCCGCCCGCTGGACCGACCTGCGCCCGCTGGCCGAGGGGACCGTCCGCGCCGCGTCCACCGGATGCCGGGCGACGTACGCCGAGTCCGACCGGGCCTTCCACCGCGCGGTGCTCGCCCTCGCCGGCAACGAACAGCTCGTCCAGATCGCCGAAGACCTGCACCGCCGCGCCCAATGGCCGCTGGTCGGCGGTCCGGTCGCACGCGGGCGGGCCGACCGGGTCGCGGACGCGGCCGAACACCTGGCGCTCCTCGACGCGTTGGCCGCGGGGGAGTGGGACGTGGTCCGCTCCCTGGTGCAGGAGCACTTCGCGGGAGCCGCGTGAACCTCGCGGGAGCCGTGTGAACCTCGGGGAAGCCGCGTGAACCCGAATATGTGACTCCGGTCACGAGCGGGTCCGGGTCCGGCCACCGCGGGCCGCACCGGGAACCCGCCCGGCCGGTGGTGACGTGCCTCACGGAAAGAGCTGACCGTTCCGTGGGGGAGAGCGCCGATGTTTCCGAATCCGGGCCAACAGGCCGCACAGCAGTCCGCACGGCGAGGCGCCGAGCAGTCGGCGCGACAGGCGGCGCAGGACGGCATGCGGGCCGCGCAGGCGGGAGCGCGCCGCAGTCACTCCGGACGAGGCGGCGGCCTCCTGTCCTTCCTTCTGCTCGTCGCCGTCGGGGTGTTGGTCGCCCGCGACCCCGAACTCCGGGCATCGGTCCTGCAGTTCGTCCACCACATCGTGAACGTCGTGCAGAACCGGACCGCCGACTCCTGACCTACGCCGTCGCCGCACCCGGCGCGGGCACCGCCAACTGCCGTGCCAGCCACGTCGGTACACCGCCCAGCAGCCGGAACAGCCGCCGCGCCTCCTCGCGCAACCGGGACGCCTCCGGTTCGACCTCCGCGTCCGCGAGCGACACCAGGGCCGGCGCCGTACCGACGAGGTAGCCCAACTCCTCCCGGATCCGCAGCGATTCGGCGAACCCGTGCCGGGCCTCCGCCAACTCCCCGTCCCGCAGGGCCAGTCCGGCCAGATGACGCCAGGTGAACGACAACAGCAGCGGGTCGGCCTGGTCGGCGGCCCCCGCGTGCGCACGCCGGTACGCGGCCCGAGCGGCCTGCGGCGAACGCGCCAGGTTCTCCGCGACCAGCCCCCGCCGGAAGTCCAGCAACGCCCGGCCGTCGCCGCCCGGCGGGATCAGCGCCGCCGCCCGCCCGAGCGCGGCCCGCGCCTCGTCCGCCCGGTCCCGGACCCCGTGCAGCGTGGCCGCGTAGGCGAGATACCCGCGCTCACAGGCCGCCGCACCCCGCTCGTCGTCGCTGTGGGCCAGCGCCTCGGCCGTGCGCAGCGCGTCGTCGGCGTCCTCCCAGCCCTGCTCGGTGTACAGACACCGCTCCACGAGCAGCGCGGTCCGCTGCAGGGCCGGTGCCGCGGCGTCGGGCCGCAGCAGCGCCGCCGCGTCGACCCAACAGGCCCGCGAGCGCAACCGCCACACCGCGGTCTGGAGGGGATCGTCACCTTCGGTCGTTCCGTTCCCAGACATGGCGGAATACGCCACGTTGCCCTCCCCGAGCACACCATTGAGCTGTTGAGTGGTGGCCGCATCTCAGCACGGATCGGGCGGCCCGGCCAAGAGGGTGGGTGAAAGAATTCACAAAGTCGTGGGATCTTCCGGTCAGCTCATCCGCAGCGCCAGGAAGAAATCCAGCTTGTCCTCAAGGCGCGAGAGGTCCCGACTCGTCAACTGCTCGATCCTGCCGACCCGGTAGCGCAGCGTGTTGACGTGCAGGTGCAGCCGGGACGCACAGCGCGTCCAGGAACCGTCGCACTCCAGGAACGCCTCCAGCGTCGGGATCAGCTCCGCGCGGTGCCGGCGGTCGTAGTCCCGCAGCGGATCGAGAAGACGCGCGGTGAAGGCCCGCCGTACGTCGTCGGGCACGAACGGCAGCAGCAGCACGTGCGAGGCCAGCTCCTGGTGGCCCGCAGCGCACACCCGGCCGGCGCGCGCCGCCGCCACCCGCCGTGCGTGCCGCGCCTCCTCCAGCGCCCCGCGCAGCCCCTCCGCCGAGTGCACCGCCGCGCTAACCCCGAGCGTCACTCGCCCGTCGCCGTCGAGCCCGGCCGACAACGGATCCCGTACGGCCTCCAGCAGTACGTCCGCGTGGATCCCGGCCTCGGAGCCGTCGTGCTCCGTCGACACCGCGGGCAGCGGTACGAGCGCGATCGCCTCGTCGCCCGAGTGGGCCACGGCGATCCGGTCGGCGGGCTCGGGGCCCGTCGCCAGCGGGTCGACCAGGATCTCCTCCAGGAGGGACTGGGCGACCGGCCCGGCCTCGATGTCGCCGCCCTCCCACTCGACCCGGGCCACGACCACCTGCCAGTGCGGGGCCGCCCCCAGCCCGGGCAGCAGAACCGGAGCGGCGACCCGTAGGCGCGCGGCGATCTCGGCCGGTGCGGCGCCCGCCTGCACCAGCTCCAGGACCTCCTGCGCGAGCCGTCTGCGGACCGTGCGCGCCGCGTCCCGCCGGTCCCGCTCGACCGCGATCAACTGCGTGACGCCCTGGAGCAGATCGAGCCGCTCGTCCGGCCAGTCCCCGGCGTCCGCCTCGACCGCCAGCAGCCAGTCCGACAGCACCGTCTCGCGCACGTCCCGCGACCCCTGCGCGGAGCGCCCGCCGCCGCGGATCGGGAAGAGCGAGTACGTCGAGGAGCCCAGCGCCAGCCGGTGCGGTCCCCGGCGGCCCGTGCGGACGGCGGTCAGATGCTCGGCGGCCAGCTTCGCGCACACATCGACGGGCAGCGCGGGCCCCGACACCTTCGAGCCCGCGATGAGCCGCCCGGTCGGCGACAGCACCCACGCCCGCAGGTCCAGATCGGAGCCGAGCAGGTCAAGCACCACGTCCGGGCCGCCGCCCGCCGGGCCCGAGGTCATCATCCGGCGGTGCCGGTCCACCACGGCCGCGAGATCACCGGCCCGCTCGCCGGAGACCTGCCGTACGACATGTTCGGTGATCGTCGCGAACGCCACCGACTCGTGGACCGCGAACAGCGGCAGCCGGTGCTTGGCGCAAGCGGCTATGAGGTCGTCCGGGATGTTGCCGAGCTCCGCCTCGCCGGCCGCCAGCGCGGCCACTCCGGCGGACACCAGGAGCCGTACGAACGGCTCGGAGTCGGCCGCGCTCCGGCGCCAGGCCAGACCGGTCAGGACCAGCTCGCCGCCCGCCAGATAGCGGCTCGGGTCGCGCAGGTCGGTGGTCATCACCCCGCGTACCGCGCGGTCCAGCTCGTCCGCGCCGCCGAGCAGCCGCAGCCCCAGCGCATCGGTGTCCAGAAGTGCGCGCAGCCGCATCGCCGTCGCCGCCGTTCTTTGTCTAGAAAACTACGATGAACCAAGAGGTGCCGTGGGTGCGGGGCCGTGCGGGGCTGTTTCCCACGTTTCCACAGGGAATCGAAGGGGTTACTGATGGCCTCTGTTCATACGAATCTACAAGATGCCCGCGCTGGCCAGCCAACTCCTTCATGGTTTCCGTGACTGACCCACTCCGCGCACGGCGCTGTGTACTGGCCCCACGCTGCATTAACAGCGCATGAACGAGCCGGGCCCGCCGCACACGAACTGGCTTGATCCGTACGATCCACGAGACGAAGAAGAGAGCCGGTCATGGACTTCCTTCGCCCCGCCAGCTGGGAGGAGGCGCTCGCCGCGAAGGCCGAGCACCCCACCGCGGTACCGATCGCTGGCGGCACCGATGTGATGGTCGAGATCAACTTCGACCACCGTCGGCCCGAGTACCTGCTCGACCTGAACCGCGTCGGCGATCTCTACGAATGGGAGGTCGGCGCCGACAGCGTGCGGCTCGGGGCCTCGGTCCCGTACACCCGGATCATGGAGAACCTGCGCGGCGAACTGCCGGGCCTCTCCCTCGCCTCGCACACCGTCGCCTCCCCGCAGATCCGCAACCGCGGCGGCGTCGGCGGCAACCTCGGCACCGCCTCCCCGGCCGGCGACGCCCACCCCGCGCTCCTCGCGGCCGGCGCCGAGGTCGAGGCCGAGTCGGTGCGCGGCACCCGGCTCATCCCGATCGACGAGTTCTACACCGGCGTGAAGCGCAACGCGCTCGCCCCCGACGAGCTGATCCGCGCCGTCCACATCAAGAAGGCGGACGGCCCGCAGCAGTACTCCAAGGTCGGCACCCGCAACGCCATGGTCATCGCCGTCTGCGCCTTCGGACTCGCCCTGCACCCGGCCACCCGCACGGTCCGCACCGGCATCGGCTCGGCCGCGCCGACACCCGTACGGGCGAAGGCGGCCGAGGAATTCCTGAACGCGGCGCTCGACGAGGGCGGCTTCTGGGACAACGGCCGGATCATCACCCCGTCGGTCGCCAAGCAGTTCGCGGACCTCTGCTCCGCCGCCTGCAACCCGATCGACGACGTCCGGGGCACCGCGAGCTACCGCCGCCACGCGGTCGGCATCATGGCCCGCCGCACCCTGACCTGGACCTGGGAGTCCTACCGCGGCACTGACGGCCGCTCCATCGAGAAGGGGAGTGTCGCCTGATGCGCGTCAATTTCACGGTCAACGGCCGCCCGCAGGAAGCGGACGACGTGTGGGAGGGCGAGAGCCTCTTGTACGTCCTGCGTGAGCGCATGGGGCTGCCCGGCTCCAAGAACGCCTGCGAGCAGGGCGAGTGCGGTTCCTGCACGGTCCGCCTCGACGGCATCCCGGTATGTTCCTGTCTCGTCGCCGCCGGCCAGGTCGAGGGCCGCGAGGTCGTCACGGTCGAGGGCCTCGCGGACTACGCCAAGCAGCGCGCGGAGCACGGGAGTTGCGGAACGGGCGCCCACGGTACGTCCGTTGACGAGGCCAAGGCCTGGTCGGCGAAACCACAGCTCGACTCGCAGACCGGCGAGGGCACCCAACTCGCCCCGATCCAGCAGGCGTTCATCGACGCCGGCGCCGTCCAGTGCGGCTTCTGCACCCCCGGTCTCCTCGTCGCCGCCGACGAGATGCTGGAGCACAACCCGACCCCGACCGACGCGGACATCCGCGAGGCGCTCTCGGGCAACCTGTGCCGCTGCACCGGCTACGAGAAGATCATGGACGCGGTGCGCCTGGCGGCCGCCCGGCAGGGAGAGGCGGTCTGACATGCCCGGCAGTTCCGCAAAAGGCGCCCCCATCGGCACTCCCACCAAAGTCACCCAGGGTTCGCAGACCAAGGGCGGCATCGGCGAGTCCACGCTCCGCCCGGACGGCACCCTCAAGGTCACCGGCGAGTTCGCGTACTCCTCCGACATGTGGCACGAGGACATGCTCTGGGGCCAGATCCTGCGCTCCACGGTCGCGCACGCCGAGATCGTCTCCATCGACACGGTCGAGGCGCTCAAGACCCCGGGCGTCTACGCCGTCATGACCTACGACGACCTGCCGACCGACGTGAAGAACTACGGCCTGGAGATCCAGGACACCCCGGTCCTCGCGCACGGCAAGGTCCGCCACCACGGCGAGCCGGTCGCGATCGTCGCCGCCGACCACCCGGAGACAGCCCGCCGCGCGGCCGCGAAGATCAAGGTCGAGTACCGCGAACTCCCGGTCATCACCGACGAGTTGTCCGCGACCGCGCCGGACGCGATCCTCATCCACGAGGGCCGCGACGACCACCACATCGGCCACGTCTCGCACCCGAACATCGTGCACCGTCAGCCGATCGTCCGGGGAGACGTCGAATCCGCCCGGGAGCGCGCCGACTTCATCGTCGAGGGCGAGTACACCTTCGGCATGCAGGACCAGGCGTTCCTCGGCCCCGAGTCCGGGCTCGCCGTACCCGCCGAGGACGGCGGAGTCGACCTGTACATCGCCACCCAGTGGCTGCACTCCGACCTGCGCCAGATCGCGCCCGTGCTCGGCCTGCCCGAGGACAAGGTCCGCATGACGCTGTCCGGAGTCGGCGGCGCGTTCGGCGGTCGCGAGGACCTGTCGATGCAGATCCACGCCTGTCTGCTGGCCCTGCGCACCGGCAAACCCGTGAAGATCGTCTACAACCGTTTCGAGTCCTTCTTCGGGCACGTCCACCGCCACCCCGCGAAGCTCCACTACGAGCACGGCGCCACGAAGGACGGCAAGCTCACCCACCTCAAGGCGCGCATCGTGCTGGACGGCGGCGCCTACGCGTCGGCCTCCCCGGCGGTCGTAGGAAACGCATCGTCGCTCGGCGCGGGCCCCTACGTCGTCGACAACGTCGACATCGAGGCCATCGCGCTCTACACCAACAACCCGCCCTGCGGCGCGATGCGCGGCTTCGGCGCGGTGCAGGCCTGCTTCGCCTACGAGGCCCAGATGGACAAGCTCGCCGACAAGGTGGGCATGGACCGGGTCGCGTTCCGTCAGCTCAACGCGATGGAACAGGGCACGGTCATGCCGACCGGGCAGGTCGTCGACTCACCGGCGCCGGTCGCCGAACTCCTGCGCCGCGTCAAGGCGATGCCCATGCCGCCGGAGCAGCAGTGGCTCGCCGCCGGAGAGGCCGCCGACGTACGGCAGTTGCCGGGTGGTCTGTCCAACACCACGCACGGCGAAGGCGTCGTACGAGGCGTCGGCTACGCGGTCGGCATCAAGAACGTCGGCTTCTCCGAGGGCTTCGACGACTACTCGACGGCCAAGGTCCGTATGGAGGTTGTCGGCGGCGAGGCGGTGGCGACCGTACACACCGCGATGGCGGAGGTCGGCCAGGGCGGGGTCACCGTCCACGCGCAGATCGCCCGCACCGAGTTGGGCGTCACCCAGGTGACGATCAACCCGGCCGACACACAGGTGGGTTCGGCGGGATCGACCTCGGCCTCCCGCCAGACGTACGTCACCGGTGGCGCCGTCAAGAACTCCTGCGAGCTGGTCCGCGAGAAGGTCCTGGAGATGGGCCGCCGCAAGCTCGGCACCTACCATCCGGCCTGGGCCACCGCCGAACTCCTGCTGGAGGGCGGCAAGGTGGTCACCGACGCGGGTGAGGTCCTCGCCGATCTCGTCGACGTCCTCGAAGGCGAGGCCGTCGAGATCGAGGCCGAGTGGCGCCACCGCCCCACCGAGGCCTTCGACCTCCGTACCGGACAGGGCTTCGGGCACGTCCAGTACACCTTCGCCGCGCACCGCGCCGTCGTCGAGGTCGACACCGAACTCGGCCTGGTCAAGGTGATCGAGCTGGCCTGCGCGCAGGACGTCGGCAAGGCGCTCAACCCGCTGTCCGTGATCGGCCAGATCCAGGGCGGCACGACCCAGGGTCTCGGTATCGCGGTCATGGAGGAGATCATCGTCGACCCGAAGACCGCCAAGGTCAGGAACCCGTCCTTCACGGACTACCTGATCCCCACCATCCTCGACACCCCGACCATTCCGGTCGACGTGCTCGAACTCGCCGACGAGCACGCCCCGTACGGGCTGCGCGGCATCGGCGAGGCACCCACCCTGTCGTCGACTCCCGCCGTACTCGCGGCGATCCGGAACGCGACGGGGCTGGAACTGAACAGGACACCGGTCCGCCCGGAGCACCTCACCGGCAAGTGACCCTCCGGGTCCCCCAGTTGTTCGTCTCGGGCCGTCCCCCGGGTCGTCCATCCCAAATCCCGCGCACCGCCGAAAGCGGTCCGCGAGTGCCCCTGTGAACCTTGGGAGATGGCCCCATGACCCAGCAGTCAGTGGAACCCAGGACCGCCGCCGAAGACGCGGGTGAAGGAACCCGCGTCCCGGCCGGCCGGTCCTGGCTCGACCGTTGTTTCCACATCACGCACCGGGGATCGACCGTCGCGCGCGAGGTGCGCGGCGGAGTCACCACCTTCATGGCGATGGCGTACATCCTGCTGCTCAACCCCCTGATCCTGTCCGGCAAGGACGTCGCGGGGGACACGCTCGGACAGAAGGGCCTGATCACCGCGACCGCGTTCGCGGCGGCCTTCACCACCCTCCTGATGGGCTTCGTCGGCAAGGTGCCGCTCGCCCTCGCGGCCGGGCTCTCCGTCTCCGGGGTGCTCTCCTCGCAGGTCGCCCCGCAGATGACCTGGCCGCAGGCGATGGGCATGTGCGTCATGTACGGCGTGGTCATCATGCTGCTCGTCGTCACCGGCCTGCGCGAGATGATCATGAACGCGATCCCGCTCGCGCTGAAACACGGCATCACGATGGGCATCGGGCTGTTCATCGCGCTCATCGGCTTCTACAAGTCGGGCTTCGTGCACCAGGGCAGGGCGACCCCGCTGACCCTCGGCCCGGCGGGTGAACTCACGGGCTGGCCCGTCCTGTTGTTCGCCGGCACCCTGCTCCTGATCTTCATGCTCCAGGCCCGGAACATGCCCGGCGCCATCCTCATCGGCATCATCACCGGCACCGTCGTCGCCGCGGTCCTGAACGCCGCCGGGGTCATCGCCCCCAAGCAGTGGGCCAGCGGCGCGGCCCCCGAACTGCACGGCAGCGCGGTCTCGATGCCGGACTTCTCGCTCTTCGGCCATGTGGAGTTCGGCGGTTGGGGCAAGGTCGGCGCGATGACGGTCGGCATGATCGTGTTCACACTCGTGCTGGCCGGCTTCTTCGACGCGATGGCCACCATCATCGGCGTCGGCACCGAGGCCCAACTCGCCGACGCCAAGGGCCGGATGCCGGGTCTGTCGAAGGCACTGTTCATCGACGGCGCCGGCGGCGCGATCGGCGGGGTGGCGGGCGGCTCCGGCCAGACCGTCTTCATCGAGTCGGCGACGGGGGTGGGGGAGGGCGCGCGTACGGGCCTCGCCTCGGTGGTGACAGGCCTGTTCTTCGCGGCCTGTCTCTTCTTCACCCCGCTCACCGCGCTCGTCCCGCAGGAGGTCGCGTCCGCCGCCCTGGTCGTCATCGGCTCGATGATGCTGATGAACGCCCGGCACGTGGACTGGGCCGACCGCGCCACCGCGATCCCCGTGTTCCTGACGGTGGTTGTGATGCCGTTCACGTACAGCATCACCGCGGGCGTCTCCGCGGGAGTCATCTCGTACGTCGCCATCAAGACCGCCCAGGGCAAGGCGCGGGAGATCGGCCCGTTCATGTGGGGCCTGACCGTCATCTTCCTGGTCTACTTCGCCCTCAACCCCGTCGAGAGCTGGCTGGGCGTGCACTAGCCCACGCCCTCAACTGCCCTTCCCCGCAACCCCATTAGGAGACCGAGAGATGCTGGACATCGCCGAAGAGCTGCACCGGTGGGTCGAGCAGGGCCGCGACTTCGCCGTCGCCACCGTGGTGGCCGTCGGCGGCAGCGCACCCCGCCAGCCCGGCGCCGCCCTCGCGGTGGACACCGACGGCACGGCGATCGGCTCGGTCTCCGGGGGCTGTGTGGAAGGCGCGGTCTACGACCTGTGCCAACAGGCCCTCCAGGACGGCGAAACCGTCCTGGAGCGCTTCGGCTACAGCGACGAGGACGCCTTCGCCGTGGGGCTGACCTGCGGCGGGGTCATCGACATCCTCGTCACCCCCGTACGGTCCCAAGACCCCGCCCGCTCAGTGATCACCGCCGCCCTCTCGACCGCGACGAGCGGTGGGGCGGCGGCACTGGCCCGGATCGTCTCGGGCCCGACTCACCTGCGGGGCCGCGCACTTGTCGTCCACCCCGACGGCTCCTACGACGGCGGCTTCGGCGCCCACCCCGAGCTGGACCGCACGGTCGCCGCCGAGGCCGGTGCCTACCTGGACGCGGGCCGCACCGGCACCGTCGAGATCGGCGAGCAGGGCTCCCGCTGCGGGGCCCCGCTCACCGTCCTGGTCGAGTCCTCGGTGCCGCCGCCCCGGATGATCGTCTTCGGCGCGATCGACTTCGCGTCCGCACTGGTCCGCATCGGCAGGTTCCTCGGCTACCGGGTGACGGTGTGCGACGCACGCCCCGTCTTCGCCACCCGGGCCCGCTTCCCCGACGCCGACGAGATCGTCGTCGAGTGGCCCCACAAGTACCTGGAGCGCACGGACACCGACGCCCGTACCGTCCTGTGCGTCCTCACCCACGATGCCAAGTTCGACGTACCGCTGCTCCGGCTCGCCCTGCGTCTCCCGGTGGCGTACGTCGGCGCGATGGGCTCCCGCCGCACCCACCTCGACCGCAACGAACGGCTGCGCGAAGTCGGCGTCACGGAGCTGGAGTTGGCGCGTCTGAGGTCCCCGATCGGCCTCGACCTCGGCGCGCGGACGCCCGAGGAGACGGCCCTGTCGATCGCGGCGGAGATCGTCGCCAACAGGCGTGGCGGCAGCGGGATGTCACTCACCGGCGCGCACACGCCGATCCACCATGACGCCACGGCGCTGCCGGCGGGGCGGATCGGGTCGGTGGCCTGAGCGGCGTAGCTCAGCGCGTTGCGGGCGGTCGTACGGAGAAGGCGGTGTCGCCCGCCACGGCCACGAGCGCGTCCTTGACGAGCAGGACGTACGGCGTGGTGTCGTCCGTCGAGTCGCCGAGGTCCGCCAGCGCGGACGTACGCCACTCGACGGCTCCGGTCCTCCGGTCCAGCGCCAGGAAGCGGCCGAACTGGTTCGAGAAGTAGAGCCTGTTGAACTTCGCCGAGAACACCGGCGTCGACAGGTTCTCGGTGTCCGTCTCCCGTTGCCAGAGCCGCTTGCCGTCGGCCGCGCGGACGGCGGTGACCGTGCCGTTCGGTCGGACGAGGTAGATCACGTCCTTGACCAGGGTGGCCGTGCCGCGGGTGCCGGTCGGCAGGGCGATCCGCTCGATCGCGCCGGTGCTCGGGTTCACCCGGTCCAGGGCGGTGTACAGCTGGTCCGGGGAGCTGCCGAAGACCTCCGGCGCCAGCTTCGGCGCCAGGAACAGCGTCCGGCCCTTGTCGACGCCCAACGGCCAAGCCCCCGTGGGGAGTTCGGCGATTTTCTGCTGCGCGCCGGTGGCGGGGTCAAGGCGTACCAGGACGAAATCGCCCTGGGAGGGATCGTCCTCGACCGTGCAGAGGGCGTACGGGGCGCCGCCCAGCGCCGTCGGAGTGCAGGAGTTCCCGAGGTTCGACCAGATGGGCGCGCTCCACAGCTGACGGCCCGACGCGTCGTAGGCCACGAACTTCGTCGCGTCCACGTCCATCGCCAGGATCCCGCCGTCGAACAGGACGGGGTCCGTGTCGTCCCTGATCGGGTGGATCCACAGCCGGGTGCCGGTCTTCGCGTCCAGGGCGACCATGCGCCGGGTGATGAAGGTGTCGTTCGAGTCGGGCTTGACGTAGGTGTAGACGTGCCCGTCCCGGACGCCGATGGGGAGCGCGGTCTCGGGGCTGGTGCCCGACCGCCAGCGGACCCGGCCCGAGGCGGCGTCCAGCGCGGTGACCGTGGCGCCCGTACCGGCGCAGTACACGGTGCCGCCGTCCGCCAGGCAGCCGGACTGGGTGTAGTCGAGGGGGTCGCCGGTCTGGGAGGTGAGCAGACCCGTCCGCCAGGGCTTCCAGCCCGCGGGCAGCGCCACGGTGGAGGCGGACGGCGAGGGCGAGAGCGCGTCGTACGGGCCCAGGGTCGTGTCGTCCGACGACCAGCGCAGGGCCGTGAGGCCGAGCCCCGCGACGGCGATCACGGTGCCGAGAGCGACGAGGAGCCGCCGGCCTCGGCGCGGGCGTTTGGTGCCCGGGACGGCCGTAGGACCCGCCAGGCGGGGGCGGGGGACCGCCTCTCGCGGGGGATCCACCGCGGTGGTAGCGGCGGCGGAATCGGGCAGGGCACGCAACAGGCCGTGGAGTTCGGTCAGTTGGGGCCGGGCCGCCGCGTCCTTGTCCAGGCAGCGTTCCGCGATGCTCCGCAGCGGTTCGGACACTCCGTCCAACCGGGGCTGTTCGTGCAGGACTTGATAGCCCGTCAGGTACGGGCTGGCGCCGTCGAACGGACGGTTGCCGGTGGCGGCGTATACGAGCAGTGAGCCCAGCGAGAAGACGTCGGAGGCGGCGGTGACGTCCCGGGGCGCGGTGAACTGTTCCGGTGACATGAAGGGCGGGGTGCCGATCAACCGCCCTGTCACGGTGAGGGCCTGGTTGTCGGCGGCGCGGGAGATGCCGAAGTCGATGACGCGGGGGCCGTCCTCGGCGAGCAGCACGTTGCTGGGCTTCAAGTCCCGATGCACGACACCCGCTTGGTGGATGTCCCGCAGTGCCTCGACCAGCCCCAGCGCCAGGGCGCGCAGGGCCTGCCCGTCCAACGGGCCGTCCTTCTCGATGACTTCGGCCAGGGTTCGGCCGGGCACGTAGAGCGTGGCCATCCACGGCACTTCGGCGTCGGGGTCGGCGTCCACGACGGGAGCGGTGAACGCTCCGCTCACCCGGCGGACAGCCGCGATCTCCTGGCGGAACCGGGCCCGGAACTCCTCGTCCAGCGCGTACTGCGCGTGTACGACCTTGACGGCGACCTGTCGTCCCGAGGCGGACCGCGCGAGATACACGACGCCCATCCCACCGCTGCCCAACCGGTTGACCAGCGCGTAGCCGCCAATGGACTCCGTATCCCCGGGGCGAAGCGACATTCGCCGGTCACCTTTCCTGATTCCCGTGCCTGCAAGGGCCGTTCAGGGCCATCACACTAGAGCGTTTGTTCCTCTCACCGGACATCGACCTCGTGGGACCGGGAAATGGGGTTGCGGGCCAGGGGCGCCCCCATCTTCCATGGGCCCATGGTGTCCACCGACCGACTGCTCGCCTTCGCGGCCCTGTCCTTCCTGCTGATCGTGGTGCCCGGCCCCAGCGTGCTGTTCGTGATCGGGCGGGCGCTGGCCCACGGCCGTCGCGCCGCGCTGACCACCGTGGTCGGCAACACGCTCGGCGCCTACCTCCTCGTCGTCGCCGTGGCACTCGGCGTCGGCTCGCTGGTGGAACGCTCGGTGCTCGTCTTCACGACCCTGAAGCTCGCCGGCGCCGCCTACCTCGTGTACCTCGGGGTGAAGGCGTGGCGTCGACGCGGCTCGCTGCGGGCCGCGTTCGCGGGGGAGGAGGCCGCTCCGCACAGCGGCCTGCGCACCCTGTGGGAGGGGTTCGCGGTCGGCGTGGCCAACCCCAAGACGATCGTGTTCTTCGCCGCCGTACTGCCCCAGTTCGTGGACCGCGAACAGGGTCATGTCACCAGCCAGATGCTGCTGCTCGGCCTGGTCTTCAACCTCATCGCCCTGGCCTCGGACAGCGTGTGGGGGCTGGTCGCCGCCACCGCCCGCGACTGGTTCGCCCGCTCACCCCGCCGCCTCTCCGCGGTCGGCGGCGTCGGCGGCCTCACGATGATCGGCCTGGGCGTGACGGTCGCGGTCACCGGCCGCAAGGACTGACCCCACGGGCACGACTGCGCTACGGCCGTCTCAGCAGCCCGTTCACCGCCCGCCCGAACATCGACCGCGCCGCCCACTCGAGCGGCCGGTCGAAGAGGCGCGGCAGGAAAACGACCGCCAGCTCCTCCTGCCAGACCACGCGGCTACGGCCCCCCGGCCCCGGCCGCACCTCGATCTCCGCCCAGCCGGTCACCACCCGCCCCCGCTTCTCCAGCCGGACCAGACCGGGTTCGTCGCCCGACGGAGGCCGCCACACGGTGACCTCCATCCGGTCGTCGAAACCGAGCGGGCCGAGCCCGGAGCGGGCCACGAACACCGTGCCCTCGCCGGTCGGTGGAGGAGTCAGCACGGTGACGCGGGTCAGCGGCACCACATCGCCGTGGCGCGGCCACTCCGTCAGTCGGCGCCACGCCTCCTCAAGGGGAAGCGGGGCCGTGCGTTCGAGACGGAAGTCGACCATGTAGGGATCGTAGAGAACGCTTCTCGGTCGGCGGTACTTTCGTCGAGGGCTCACACCCTTGGCCCAGCGGTTCACAGGTACGCAGACGTACACCACAGGGGGAGTCGGTCGTCATGCCACTGAAGGCCTATGGCGTATTGATCACACGCGCGGTGGACACCCGGCGCGAGGGCGCCGCCGGTACACCGCACTACCAGATCCATCTCACGGACGACTCGGGCACGCACTTCCGTGCCGCGGTCAACGTCCTGTCCGCCGAGCGGCCCTCCGAGCTGCTCTACCTCGTCAGCGAGGACTTCCAACACCCGGTCACCGCCCGCCTGGAGGGCCTCCCGAGCGGCTGGAACACCCTGCTGCCCGGACCCGGCGGCCCGAACCTCGACTTCGTGCGCGGCAACCTCTTCGACCCGGCGCAACTCCGCACGCTCCCGCCGGACGCGAGCGGCCCCGACAACGACCTCGCCGACCTCCTCGACCACTACGTACGACGCGCGGTCGACGACCCGGAGGCCCGGCTGTACGTCTTCGGCGAGCGCTTCGGGCCCGAACCGACCGTCAAGGACAAGGTGTTCGGCTTCCTGCCGGGCAACGGCGTCCACGACATCCACATGAACCAGGGCAACAGCCGCCGCTTCAGCGGCGACGACGGGATCTGGCAGGACGGCGGTCTGCTGATCCACTTCCCGGCGCAGTCGCGGTGGGTGGCCATCTTCCTCGCCTTCCAGAGCCAGTCCTGGCACACCGACGACACCACCGGCCACGCCCTGGAGGGCACCGACGGTTCCCGCAACGAGCCCGGCGGGCAGCCCGTCCGGATCGTCGCGGCCCTGGTCAACCCGCGCGGCCCGGCGCCCGAGGCGGAGAGCGTCACGCTCCTGAACGCCTCGGCCGATCCGCTCGACCCGACCGGCTGGCGCGTCCAGGACCGGCTGGGCCACTCCTGCGCGGTACCGCCCGGCCCGCTCGCCGCGGGCGCCACCCTGCTCGTCCCGCTCACGGACGGCGTCCAACTCGGCAACCAGGGCGGCGAGATCACCCTCCTCGACGCGAACGGCCTCAAGGTCCACGGCGTCTCGTACACCGCGGAACAGGCCGCGCGGGAGGGCTGGACCGTGGTGTTCTGACCCGGCCGACACAGCTGACCCGACTGACCTGCCGACACGACTGACCCGGCCCTGGACCGCGCGGCTCAGGGCCGGTACACCTTCCCGGGCTCGGCCTTCCCGGGCGCGAGGAGCTGCGGCACGGTCACGAACACGTACCCGCGCTCCTTCAGCGCGTCGATGATCCCCGGGACGGCGGGCACGGTGCCCCGGTACAGGTCGTGCAGCAGGATGATGCCGTCCCGGGTGGCCTGCGCCAGGACGCGCTTGGTGATCAGCGCGGAGTCGGTGGTCGCGTAGTCCTTCGCGGTCACGCTCCACAGCACCTCCGAGAGGCCCAGCTCCCGGCAGATCTTGTGCACGGTGTCGTCGGTACGGCCCTGCGGCGGGCGCATCAGCGTGGGCCGCTTGCCGGTGATCCGCGCTATCGCGTCGTCCGTGCGCTCGAGTTCGTCGCGTATCTGCGCGGGGGTGATCCGAGTCAGGATCTTGTGGTCCCAGGTGTGACTGGCCACCTCGTGCCCCTCGGCGGCCATGCGCTCGACCAGCTCCGGGTACTTCTCGATGTGCCGCTTGCCGAGCAGGAAGAAGGTCGCCGGGACCTGCTTCTCCTTCAGGATGTCGAGCAGCCGCGCCGAGTTCTCGCTCGGCCCGGCGTCGAACGTCAGCGCGATGCACTTCGCCTCACGGCAGTCCACCGTCCCGAAACGGGCCTGCGCACCCGTCGACCCGGCCTCGGCGCGGGCGGCGGCCGGCGCGGTGGTGTCGAGCCGGGTGCAGCCGCCCAACGACAGGGCCAGTGAAGCCGCCGCCACGAACATGCCGACGGCACGCAACCCGGCCGGGGTTCTTTTCCTCTTCTTGTGCAGAGCGCTCAGAGTTGGCATGTCCGGACTATACACAGCGTGTATGTACGCGGTGCATAGTGGGGCGGAGGTGCCCGGGGGCGGCACTTGTAGGGCCTTAGGGGGCGGTGGTCCCCAGTTCCCGCCCGAGCCTGAGGTTCCATCGCCCGGCCCGTCCGCTGAGGTCGGTCGCCGTCAGTGGGGGTACGTCGAGCCGCCAGAAGGCGGGCCCGGGTGCGTCGAGGATCGTGACCGCGAGGGCCCTGACGATCTCCTGCTCGACCACGGCGAGGGTTCTGCCCTCGAACTCCGCCGCCGTCTCCAGCCACCGCCCCGCCCGCTCGCACAACGCCCGCACCGACTCCCCGCCATGGGGCGCCGCGTCCGGGTCCGTCAGCCAGGACATCGCCGCGTCCGGCTCGCGTGCCATCACCTCGTCGAGGGGCAGCCCCCGCCAGCGCCCCATGTCCAGCCCCGCCAACCGCGGCTCCACCACGGCCGCCAGACCCAGGGCGGCCGCCGTCTCCCGGCAGCGCGCGGTGGGCGAGACCAGCACCCGGCCGGCCGGCCGGAGCGAACCGGCGACGGACTCGGCCCGGGCCGCTCCGCTCGGGTCGAGCGGGCCGTCGTCGTCGAACCGGGTCTCCCGCAGGGACCGGTTCATCGCCGGCGAGATCAGGGTGATACGGCTGGTCACGTGGTCGCTCCAGTTCTCCGGGCTGTTCGGAACATCGTCTCGCGCGCACCACGACACACCGCACGGCGGCCGGGAGCACGCGATCCACGGCACGGCGGCGGGGAGTGGGCAATCCACGGCGGGGCGGTCGGGAGGATGCTCCTCCCGACCGCCCCGCCCCCGGATCAGGAACCGGCCAGCTCCGTACGGACCGTACGGGCCGCCGCGACCAGGTTCTCCAGGGACGCTCGGGTCTCCGGCCAGCCCCGGGTCTTCAGACCGCAGTCCGGGTTGACCCACAGCCGCTCCGCCGGAATGGCCTCAAGTCCCTTGCGCAGCAAGGCAGCCGCCTCGGCCACGCTCGGTACGCGCGGCGAGTGGATGTCGTAGACACCTGGTCCCGCCTCGCGCGGATAGCCGTGCCCGGCCAGCTCGCGGGCGACCTGCATGTGCGAGCGGGCCGCCTCCAGGCTGATGACGTCCGCGTCGAGATCGTCGATGGCCTGGACGATGTCCCCGAACTCGGCGTAGCACATGTGCGTGTGGATCTGCGTGTCCGGCCGCACCCCGGCGGTGGTCAGCCGGAACGCCTCCGTCGCCCAGGCGAGATACGCCGCCCGGTCCGCCGCCCGCAGCGGCAGCGTCTCCCGCAGTGCGGGCTCGTCGACCTGGACGACCGAAGTCCCGGCCGCCTCAAGGTCGTCGACCTCGTCACGCAAGGCCAGGGCGACCTGCCGGGCGGTGTCCCCGAGCGGCTGGTCGTCCCGGACGAAGGACCAGGCGAGCATGGTGACCGGCCCGGTGAGCATGCCCTTGACCGGACGCGAGGTGAGCGACTGGGCGTACGTCGTCCAGCGCACCGTCATCGGTTCCGGGCGCGAGATGTCACCGGCCAGGATCGGCGGCCGGACGTAACGGGTGCCGTACGACTGGACCCAGCCGTGCTGGGTGGCCAGGTAGCCGGTGAGCTGCTCGGCGAAGTACTGGACCATGTCGTTGCGTTCGGGCTCACCGTGCACCAGGACGTCCAGGCCGGTCTTCTCCTGGAACGCGATCACCTCCTGGATCTCGGCCCTGATCCGCTCCTCGTACCCGGCCGTGTCGATCCGCCGCGCCCTCAAGTCGGCCCGCGCGGTGCGCAGTTCGGCGGTCTGCGGGAACGAGCCGATGGTCGTCGTCGGCAGCGACGGCAGCCCGAGATGCCCGCGCTGCGCCACGGTCCGCTCGGCGTACGGCTGAGCGCGGCGGGCGTCGGCGTCCGTGACGGCGGCGGCCCGGGCCCGTACGGCAGGGTCGCGGGTCAGCGACGAACCGGCGCGGGAGGCCAAATCGGCGCGGTTCGCGGCGAGTTCGGCGGCGATCGTGTCGGTGCCCTGGGCCAGGCCCTTGGCGAGTGTGACGATCTCGCTCGTCTTCTGCCGCGCGAACGCCAGCCAGCGCAGGATCTGCGGTTCGATGTCCCGCTCGGCGGCGGCGTCGAGCGGGACGTGCAGCAGCGAGCAGGAGGCGGCCACGTCGACCCGGTCGGCCAGCCCGAGCAACGTCCCCAGTGCGGCAAGGGACTTGGTGAGGTCGTTGACCCAGACGTTACGGCCGTTGACGACCCCCGCGACCAGCCGCTTGCCGGGCAGCCCGCCCACCGAGGCCAGAGCGTCCAGGTTGGCGGCGGCGGACTCGGTGAAGTCGAGCGCGAGCCCCTCCACCGGCGCCTTCGCCAGCACCGGCAGCGCGTCGCCGAGCCGGTCGAAGTAGGAGGCGACCAGCAGCTTCGGCCGGTCGGTGGCACCCCCGAGATCGCGGTAGGCGCGGGCGGCGGCGTTCAGTTCGGCCGGTGTGCGGTCCTGGACCAGGGCGGGCTCGTCGAGCTGCGCCCACTCCGCGCCCGCCGCCCGAAGATCGGCGAGGACCTCGGCGTACACCGGCAGCAGCCGGTCCAGCAGGGTCAGCGGATCGAAGTCCGCGGGGACGCCGGGGGCGGGCTTGGCGAGCAGGAGGTAGGTCACCGGGCCGACCAGCACGGGGCGGGCCGTCAGACCCAGGGCGAGGGCCTCCCGCAACTCCGCAACCTGCTTGGTGGAGTCGGTGGTGAAGACGGTGTCCGGGCCCAACTCCGGCACCAGATAGTGGTAGTTGGTGTCGAACCACTTCGTCATCTCCAGCGGCGCCACGTCCTGGGTGCCGCGCGCCATCGCGAAGTACCCGTCCAGCGCGTCGAGTTCGACGGCGGCGCGGTGGCGAGCGGGGATCGCGCCGACCATGACGCTGGTGTCCAGGACGTGGTCGTAGTACGAGAAGTCGCCGGTCGGAACTTCGTGGATGCCGGCGGCGGTCAGTTGCCGCCAGTTCGCGCGGCGCAGTTCGGTGGCGGTGGCCCGGAGGACGTCGGCGTCGACGCGGCCCTTCCAGTAGCCCTCGATCGCCTTCTTCAGTTCACGGCCCCGGCCCTGGCGGGGGTAGCCGTACACGGTGGACCGTGCTGCCGCGGCTGCGGACTTCGCTGTCACGGAACTCTCCTTCGCGAGATGTCTCCCTGAGATCCCGGTACGGGACGAGAGCGCGAAGGAACGTCAGACCGGGGGGTGTTGTGCCCGCCGGTATGCACGCCGACCCGCCCACGAGGTCACCGGGATTCCGCGCGCGAATGCTTCGCGTGCGGGCAGTCGGCAGGTCTTCGGACTCGCGGGCACGTCCCCCTTGTGAACCGGAGGACACCTACTGGCCGTCGCTTCCCAGGTCCTGTCGTGGGCCCAGTGCGTATGACGGCGGTCGTTCCTGCTTACCGCTGCGGGGCAGTCCCGGAGTCTCACCGGGTTCCCTCTTGCGACGCGTCCGTCTGGCTGACGGGGCGAACCAGCTGCGACAGCCAGCGTACGGGGTGGGGGTCCTGTGCGTCGATTTCCATGTGCGGGTCGGTGGGGGCTGGAGCGCGCCCCGCGGCGGAGCCGCATATCGACACAGCCCCGCGCCCCTAGGTGGGTTGGGGGCCCCGGGATTCGAAGGCTCGGAGGATTTGCTCTGCCGCCAGGGTCGGTGTCAACTCGCCCTCCCGGACCTGGCGTTCGAGGTCCGGGGCCAGGGCGCGGACCGTCGGGTCGGCGTTCAGGCGGCCCAGGAGCTCATCGCGCACC
The DNA here is from genome assembly GCF_016612545.1 of Streptomyces sp. MBT65. Taxonomy (GTDB): domain Bacteria; phylum Actinomycetota; class Actinomycetes; order Streptomycetales; family Streptomycetaceae; genus Streptomyces. Next base: position 27,647 of record NZ_JAENRY010000062.1, read on the forward strand.
ATCGTCCACGTCCAGTCCACCTGCTGCTCGCTGCGCTTCGCGGCCAGGCGGCCCGTGGAGTCCAGGAGGGACCGGTGTTGTTCCAGGCGTTCCCAGACCGTGTCCAGGCCGGTGCCCTTGCGGGCGCTGCAACTCAGCACCGGCGGCGTCCAGGCCGCGTCGACGGGATGCATCAGCCGTAGCGCGCCCGCCAGTTCACGAGCCGCGCTCTTCGCGTCGCGCTCATGTGGACCGTCCGCCTTGTTGACGGCGATGACGTCGGCCAGTTCCAGGACGCCCTTCTTGATGCCCTGCAACTGGTCGCCCGTGCGGGCCAGGGTCAACAACAGGAAGGAGTCGACCATGTTGGCGACGGCCGTCTCGGACTGGCCCACGCCGACCGTCTCGACGAGGACGACGTCGTAGCCCGCCGCCTCCATCACCACGATCGACTCGCGGGTCGCCTTCGCGACGCCGCCGAGTGTGCCGGCGGTGGGGGAGGGGCGGACGAAGGCCGCGGGGTCTACGGCCAGGCGTTCCATGCGGGTCTTGTCGCCGAGGATCGAGCCGCCGGTCCGCGTGGACGACGGGTCGACGGCGAGGACCGCGACCCGGAAGCCGAGCGAGGTCATCAGCGTGCCGAACGCGTCGATGAACGTCGACTTGCCCACGCCCGGCACACCGCTGATGCCGATGCGCCGGGCCCGGCCGCTGTGCGGGAGCAGCGCGGTCAGCAACTCCTGGGCCATGACCCGGTGTTGGGGCTTGGTCGACTCGACGAGCGTGATGGCCCGGGCCACCAGCGCCCGTTTCCCGTCGAGCACGCCCTTCACATAGGTGTCGAGCTCGATCACAGGGCGTGCCCGAGGTCGGCGGCCAGCCGCTGCACCAGGTCGTGGGCCGCGTCCGGGATCACCGTCCCGGGCGGGAACACGGCCGCCGCGCCCATCTCCAGGAGCGTGGGCACGTCCTGCGGCGGGATCACCCCGCCGACCACGATCATGATGTCCTCGCGGCCCTCCTCGGCCAGGGACTCCTTCAACGCCGGTACGAGGGTGAGATGCCCCGCTGCCAGCGAGGACACCCCGACGATGTGCACGTCCGCCTCGACGGCCTGGCGGGCCACCTCGCCGGGGGTCTGGAAGAGGGGGCCGACGTCGACGTCGAAGCCGAGGTCGGCGAAGGCGGTGGCGATCACCTTCTGGCCGCGGTCGTGGCCGTCCTGGCCCATCTTGGCGACCAGGATGCGGGGGCGGCGGCCCTCGGACTCCTCGAACTCGGCCACGAGGGTGCGGGTGCGTTCCACGGACGGGGACTCGCCGGCTTCGGTGCGGTACACACCGGAGATCGTACGGATCTGGCTCGCGTGCCGCCCGTACACCTTCTCCAGCGCGTCGGAGATCTCCCCGACCGTGGCCTTCGCGCGGGCCGCGTTCACCGCCAGCTCCAGGAGGTTGCCGGTGCCTTCGTCGGCCGCGCGGGTCAGGGCGTGCAGCGCGTCCTGGGTGGCCTGTTCGTCGCGCTCGGCGCGCAACCGCCGTAGTTTCTCGATCTGTTGGGTGCGGACGGAGGAGTTGTCGACCTTGAGGACGTCGATCTGCTCGTCGGTCTCCACCCGGTACTTGTTGACGCCGATGACCGGCTGGCGTCCGGAGTCGATGCGGGCCTGGGTGCGGGCCGCCGCCTCCTCGATGCGCAGTTTGGGGATGCCCGCGTCGATGGCCTTGGCCATGCCGCCCGCCGCCTCGACCTCCTCGATGTGCTGCCAGGCCCGGCGCGCCAGGTCGTAGGTGAGCTTCTCGACGTACGCGCTGCCGCCCCACGGGTCGATGACCCGGGTGGTGCCGGACTCCTGCTGGATCAGCAACTGGGTGTTGCGGGCGATGCGGGCCGAGAAGTCGGTGGGCAGAGCGAGGGCCTCGTCGAGGGCGTTGGTGTGCAGGGACTGCGTGTGGCCCTGAGTGGCCGCCATGGCCTCCACGGCCGTACGCGTCACATTGTTGAAGACGTCCTGCGCGGTCAGTGACCAGCCCGAGGTCTGTGAATGGGTGCGCAGGGAGAGGGACTTGGCGTTCTGCGGGTCGAACTGTTTCACCAGCTTGGCCCAGAGCAGGCGGGCCGCCCGCAGCTTCGCGATCTCCATGAAGAAGTTCATGCCGATCGCCCAGAAGAAGGACAGCCGGGGCGCGAACGCGTCCACGTCCATCCCCGCCTCCCGCCCGGCCCGGATGTACTCGACCCCGTCCGCGAGGGTGTACGCCAGCTCCAAGTCGGCCGTCGCGCCCGCCTCTTGGATGTGGTAGCCGGAGATGGAGATCGAGTTGTAGCGGGGCATCCGCTGCGAGGTGAAGGCGAAGATGTCGGAGATGATCCGCATCGACGGCTTCGGCGGATAGATGTAGGTGTTGCGGACCATGAACTCCTTGAGGATGTCGTTCTGGATGGTCCCGGCCAACTTCTCGGGCGGCACGCCCTGTTCCTCGGCGGCGACGATGTAGAGCGCGAGGACGGGCAGCACCGCGCCGTTCATCGTCATCGACACGGTCATCCTGTCCAGCGGGATGCCGTCGAAGAGTTGGCGCATGTCGTAGATCGAGTCGATCGCCACGCCCGCCATGCCGACGTCACCGGTCACGCGCGGGTGGTCGCTGTCGTAACCCCGGTGCGTGGGCAGGTCGAAGGCGACCGACAGACCCTTCTGACCGGCCGCCAGATTGCGCCGGTAGAAGGCGTTGGACTCCTCGGCTGTGGAGAAGCCCGCGTACTGACGGATCGTCCAGGGCTGGTTGACGTACATCGTCGGGTACGGGCCGCGCAGATACGGCGCGATGCCCGGGTAGGTGGCCAGGAAGTCCAGGCCCTCCAAGTCCTGCCCCGTGTACAGGGGTTTGACCGCGATGCCCTCCGGGGTCTCCCAGAGGAGGTCGTCGCCGCCCGCCGCCTTCTTGACGGTGTCGTGCCACTCGTCCGGGTCGGTCCGGGCGGCCGGGGTCCCCAGTTCGATCCCGGAGAAGTCGGGGATGCGCCCGCTCGCTGCCATCAGGACACTCCCATGCGGTCGAGGGTGGCGGACAGTACGGCTACGGCGTCGCAGCCCGCGAAGACGTACGCGTCGACACCGGAGTACTGCCCGGGGCGGCCCGCGAGGAACACGTGCCCGGCACCGGCCGACCTCAACTCCCCGGCGACCGACGCCGCTTGCTCCTCGTAGAGTGCGTCGCTGGAGCAGAGGCAGGCCTCGGTGGCCCCGCTGTCCGCGAAGGTGCCCTCGGTGACGGGCTCGATGCCGCCCGCCTGGAACAGGTTCGAGGCGAAGGTGAGGCGTGCGGTGTGCGCGGCGGCGGGGCCGAGCGCCGCCAGGAAGATGCGCGGCCGGGAGCCGGTCGCCGCGAGGTGGGCGTCCGAGCGGGCGCGCAGTGCCTCGTAGGCCTCGTCGCGGCGCACGCGCGGCAGTCCACCTGAGGGTTCCGAGGGGGCGGGCGAGCGCTCCGGGAGGCGTTCGGCGAGGTTCGGGAACTCGCTGACGCCGGTGATGGGTTCGCGGCGCTTGGCGAGCTTCGCGCTGCGGGCCGCCCAGGTGGTGGCGAGGTCCTCGCGGAGGCTGCCGGAGGCCAATACGGCCGCCTGGCCGCCCTGTTGCTCGATGTGCTGGAAGAACTCCCAGCCCGCGTGGGCGAGTTCGTCCGTGAGGCGCTCCACGTACCAGGAGCCGCCCGCCGGGTCGATCACCCGGGACAGATGCGACTCCTCGACCAGGATCGTCGAGGTGTTGCGGGCGATCCGGCGCGCGAACGCGTCCGGCAGGCCCAGCGCGTGATCGAAGGGCAGCACGGTGACGGACTCGGCGCCGCCCACCCCGGCGGCCAGCGTCGCGACCGTCGTGCGCAGCATGTTCACCCACGGGTCACGGCGGGACATCATCACCGGCGAGGTCACCACGTGCTGCACCTGCCCGCCCGGCGCCCCGCACACCTCGGCCACTCGCGCCCAGAGCCTGCGCGCCGCGCGCAACTTGGCGATCGTCAGGAACTGGTCGGCGGTCGCCGCGTACCTGAACTCCAGCTGTCCTACGGCCTGTTCGACGCTCAGCCCGGCTTCCGTCAGCTCGCGCAGATATGCGACACCGGTCGCCAGCGAGGCGCCCAGCTCCTGCCCCGCCGAGCCGCCCGCCTCGTGGTACGGCAGCGCGTCCACGGTCAGCGCGCGCAGCCCCGGGTACTCCTCGGCGCAGCGCCGGGCGAGCGCGGCGACCGGCGCGAAGTCGAAGGCCTCGTCCCCGGTGCGGGCCGCGAAGCCCAGCGGGTCGGCGCCCAGGTTGCCCCGGGCGGCCTCGGGCGCGATGCCCCGCTCCTCGTACAGCCGTAGCAACTCGGCTGCTGCGGAGGCGACTTCGGGCCCCGCGTCGAGGACGACGGGTGCCAGGTCGAGGAAGACGCCGTCGAGGGTGCTGCCGAGCGACGCGACCGGGATGCCGTGCTCGCCGACGGCCAGCCACAGCGAGGTGACGCCGTTCTCCAGGTCGCCTAGGACCGCGGAGTTGTCGGCCGTCGTGTGCCGCTGGCGTACGTCCCAGCCGCCGAGGGTGTTGCCCTCGGCGCGGCCGCCCCGGACGAAGGGGGCGAAACCGGGGAGGCCGGGCGCGGGCGCGGAGTCGTCGGCGGTGTACAGGGGACGGGCGCGCAGCCCGTCCTCCAACGAGGTGGACAGGGCGTCTTCCGCTGCCGTACCCGAGACTTCCTTGCCCGACTTGCGCAGTACGCCCTCCACCAGGCGTTGCCACTGCTCATGGGTCGCGTCAGGGAACTCGGCGGCCAGCGAGAGCCCGTCGTCAGGCAGGACCGTCATGCTCGGATGCTAGGGCAAAAGCGCAGGTGAGCAGCAGAGGACGCGGCTGTGACCTTGACCTCCCTTCGCGGTCTAGACCACTCCGCGGCGCGGATCTACAGCCCGATGTCCCTGCGGCTCATGTCGTCCAGGGACTCGCGGCGGACCAGGACCCGCGCGATGCCGTCGGCCACCGCGACGACCGGCGGCCGGCCGACGAGGTTGTAACCGGACGCCATGGACAGGTGGTACGCGCCGGCCGCCGGTACCGCGAGGAGGTCGCCGGGGCGTACGTCACCAGGGAGCGCCACCTCGTCGGCGAGCACGTCGCCCGCCTCGCAGTGCCGGCCCACGACGGTCACCATGCGCGGCGGTGCGCCAGAGGGGCGGCCGATGAGCCGGGGTGCGTAGCGCACGCCGTACAGCGCGGGCCTCGGGTTGTCGCTCATGCCGCCGTCGACCGCGACGAAGGTGCGGTCTCCGGTGCGCTTGACGGCCAGGACGCGGTAGACGGCGACCCCGGCGGGACCGACGATCGCCCGGCCCGGTTCGAGGGTGAGCCGGGGCACGGGCAGCCCGGCGCGGGCGCAGCCGTCCTCCAGCTCGGCGCGGACCCGGCCCGCGAGCACGGAGACGTCGAGGTGTTCCTCGCCCGGGCGGTAGGCGATCGCGTGGCCGCCGCCGATGTCCAACTGCGGAAGCGTGACGCCGTGTTGGTCGCGGATGCGGGCCAACAGCCCGACCATGCGCCGGACCGCGGCGACGTACGGCTTCGTGCCGGCGATCTGCGAGCCGATGTGGCAGTGCAGGCCCACGAGTTCGAGGTGCTGCTGGTCCAGGATCCGGGTCACGGCGTGCTGCGCGGAGCCGTCGGTGATGGACAGCCCGAACTTCTGGTCGTCGGTGCCGGTGCGCACCTTGACGTGGGCGCCGGCCGCCACACCGGGCACCACCCGCACCATCACCCGCTGCCGGCTGTCGGCGGGTGTGATCGCGGCCAGCCGGGCGATCTCCGAGGTGCTGTCCACGACGATCCGGCCGACCCCGAGCCGCAGCGCGGTGCTCAGGTCCTCGGGGCTCTTGGCGTTGCCATGCAGCACGATCCGCTCCGGCGGGAAGCCGGTGGTGACGGCGAGGGCGAGTTCGCCGGCCGAGCAGACGTCGAGACCGAGCCCCTCCTCCCGCACCCAGTGGGCCATCGCCCGGCACAGGAACGCCTTGGCCGCGTAGACGACGTCGGCGTCCGGGAACGCCCTGCGGTACGAGCGGCAGCGCTCGCGGATCTCCCGCTCGTCGAGGACGTAGACGGGAGTGCCGAAGCGGTCGGCGGCCTCGGTGAGGGAGACACCGCCGACGGTGACGTCACCGGCGGGGGCGGGGCGGGCGGAGCGGGGCCAGACGGACAGGTCGCCGGTGTCGGTGACCTGGAGAACGGGGGCGTCCAGGATGGACATGGGTGGGTCTCCTCAGCCGATCAGCAGGTTCAGACAGGCGACGGCGGCGGCCGCGCCCGTCACGCGCAGGGCACCGATGTGCTGGGGGTGCCAGCGGCGCCAGGAGTTCTCCCGCTCGCGGGCGGTGGCCGCGGTGCGGTCGGCCGCCGGGGCGGAGAGCGAGGGGTCGACGGTGAGGGTCGTGACGCCGAGGGGTGCGGCCAGGGCACGCAGGGCGGATTCGGAGAGCTTGATGCCGTCCTGCTCGCTGCCGAGGGTGGCGGTGAGCTTCGCCGCCGAGGTGAAGGCGACGGCTGTACGGCCGCCCAGCGGGGTGCGGAAGAAGCGGGCCGTGCAGCCCATGGGTCCCGACCGGACGGGGACGTACAGAAGTCCGGCCGGGACGGGTTCGGAGGGTTCGGGGTCCTCGGAACGGTCGACTGACGACATCGTGCGGCTCCTTCGTAGGGGCGATGTACGGGGCCCGGTCGGTCCGACCTGGCGCTTCCTCGAAGCTATGCCTGCGGGGCGGGGGTACGGACGGCCCGCTGACGGATGCTTGACGGGGAGGGCCGTACCCATAACGCGCTGCTGACGGGGGTGGGCGGGCAGGTCAGGCGCCGCCCTCCGTCAGTTCCCGCGCGTCCACCGCCAGCCGTAGCGAGATACGGCGGTGCAGGGCGGCCAGCTCGCCCTCCAGGGGTGAGGGCGGCACCGTCAGCACCGGACAGGTGGCGTGGGTGACGCAGTAGCGGGTGACGGACGGGAACAGGGCGCGGAGCGGTCCGCGCGGTCNCGACCGGCTGCTCGCCGTTCTCGACGCGGCCTTCGGCGAGGCGGGCCCCGGGGTCCCGTTCCAGGGTCTGGTCGTACGGGGTACGGCGGGCCGCGCCCTGGTGGAGACGGCCGACCGCGCCGACGACCTCCTGGTCGTCGGCGCGGTCGGCCGTCTCCACCGCGCGGCCCGCCGTACCCCGTACGACCAGACCCTGGAACGGGACCCCGGGGCCCGCCTCGCCGAAGGCCGCGTCGAGAACGGCGAGCAGCCGGTCGGCGGCGGCGCGGCGCAAGTCGGCCACCGAAGGCGTGAACATGGCGCGGCCATGGGCGAGTTCACCGCCGGGCGGCTCCCAGGCGAGGACGGCCAGCAGTTCGCCGTCGGTACGACGGGCCTCGCGCACCGCCCGGTGCAGCGCCGCCACGCTGCCCGGCGAACCGCTCACTCCGACCACGGCACGTGCCCGCCCGCCGTCACTCTCCATCGCCGCTCACTCCTCGCCGTACCCGGACTCCGGCCTCCCATCGAAAGGCCCGAGAGCGCGGACGTATCGCCGTGTTGGCGCGTGTCTGACGCCGGAGGGGCGATTCCTGACGCGTCCGTGACGCGGTGTCGACGGGTGGCCGGAAATGGTGCATTGGCCCCCGCCTGGCGGCCCGCCCGTGTCAACGAAGGGGCGGCCCCTGGCAAAGCCCGGGGCAAGATTCGGCCCCCGCGCCCGCACCTCGGTTCGCAACGACCGTCTGGCAACGCACTGTTCACTCAGGGGCCGCCGGGAAGCGCCAGGGTGCGGACGTTGTCAGCTCAACTGCTCGCCAGGGAGGGCACCATGACCGCACAGACAGAGACACCGGACGAGTCGGCGCAGTCGTCCGAGGGGGTCAGCCGACGGCACGCGCTGGGTCTCCTCGGTACGGCCGGCGCCGGCGCCGCCGTCACCCCCTTGCTGGGAGCAGGCACGGCACAGGCCGCACCGCTCGACGCACCGGCGTTCCACCTCACCGCCGACTCCTCCGGAGCGTCCCCGGTCCAGGGCCTGCACCTCACCTTCGGGGCGGACCCGCGCACCCAGATGACCGTCTCGTGGATCACCGACAGACCGGTGTCCAAACCGGTCGTGCGCTACGGCACGCTGGAGCACGGCTTCGGCTCCAGCGCCAAGGCCCGCACCGTCACCTACGTAGACGGCACCTCCAACCGCACCGTCTACGTCCACCACGCAGCCCTGAACAAGCTCTCCCCGGACACCGACTACCTCTACCTCGCCACCCACGAGGGCGCGACGCCCGACAGCGGTACCTTCCGCACCGCCCCGCGTGGCCGGAAGCCGCTCACCTTCACCAGCTTCGGCGACCAGTCCGCCCCGCAGGTCACCTGGGCGGCCAACGGCACGGTCGGGCTCGACGCGAACTCCACGCCCGCGACGAAGGACATCGTCACCGGCATCGAGCAGGTCGCCCCGCTCTTCCACCTGCTCAACGGCGACCTCTGCTACGCCAACCTGGACGTCGACCGGGTGCGCACCTGGAACAACTTCTTCACCAACAACACCCGTTCGGCCCGCTTCCGCCCCTGGATGCCGGCGGCCGGCAACCACGAGATCGAGAAGGCCAACGGCCCGATCGGACTCGGCGCCTACCAGACCTACTTCGACCTGCCGTCCACCGAGACCGACGCCGAACTCGCGGGCCTCTACTACGCGTTCACGGCCGGCTCGGTGCGGGTCATCGTGCTCCAGAACGACGACAACTGCCTCCAGGACGGCGGTGACGTCTACATCAGCGGCTACTCCGGTGGCCGCCAACTCGCCTTCCTGGAGAAGGAGTTGAAGGCCGCCCGGGCCTCGCGCGACACCGACTGGATCGTCGTCGCCATGCACCAGGTCATGGTCAGCTCCACCGACGCGAACGGCGCCGACCTGGGCCTGCGCCAGAAGTACGGCCCCCTCTTCGACCGGTACGGCGTGGACCTGGTGCTCTGCGGCCACGAGCACAACTACGAGCGGTCGCTTGCCGTGCGCGGAGTCGTCAGCGGCACCGAGACGCTGACCCCCAACCCGGTCTCCACCGTCACCGACGACATCGACACCGGTCTCGGCACCGTGCACATGATCCTGGGTGGCGGGGGAGTCTCGGGCACCACGAACCAGAGCTTCTTCAAGGACGGCACCGGCAAGGTGATCACATCCGTGTCGGCCACCCCCGGCTCCAACGGCAAGCGCACCTCCACCTACACCAAGGAGGAGGCGGTCTGGATCGGCGTCCGCGACACCGAACACCCCTACGGCTTCGCCGCGTTCACCGTCGACCCCGGCCGGCACGCGGGCGACACCACCCGTATGCACGTGACCTACTACAACGTGAACAAGCCGAACGGCGACCTGTCGGTGTTCGAGAACTTCACCCTCCACCGCAAGCGCTCGGACGGCCACCGCTGAGACCCGCTCGTCGTCCCCGGCCCCGACCGTGAGGACCGGGGGTCAGCCCGTCGCGGCGGCCTTCTCCCCGGTCGGGGTCACGGCGTGCCAGACGCCGTCCTTGCCCTGGCCGTTCGCCTGGCCGGCCGCCGTGTCGCCGACGTAGCGGTACAACGGCCAGCCGGCGAGGGTGAGTTGCGGTTCGCCGTCGCGGTGGACCGTGCCGAGGAGGCTCCGCCCGACTCCCTCCGTCTGTACGGACTCCGGCACGATCACCGGTATCCATGTCTTCACGCACGCACCGGAGCAGGTCCACTTGGAGGGGTTCGACTCGTCCTTGTCGTAGCGGTAGAGGGTCATCCCGTTGGTATCGGTGACCACGGTGCCCACCCCCTCGACCGTCTTGGCCGACACGGTGTACGCCGTGGCCGTGGCACCCGGCGTCGAGGCGACCGGCGCGGGGCTCGTCGGAGCCGGCGCGGTCACCGCGCCCGCGCTGCCGGAACCGGCGCTGTCCGAGGAGTTGCACGCCCCCAGCAGCAGCGTGGAGGCGAGGCCTGCGACGAGGCTCAGGACGATGCGTCGCGGGATCAAGGAAGTGCCCTTCGTCGGGAGTCGTACGTACTGCCTGTTCGCCCTCCCCATACGGCTGCCGGCCCCGCCCCTCTCAGCCGGGCTTCGCACATGACGCACTCTTGACCACCGATGCCCCGCAGCGGGGTGTAACCCGGATCACAGCACCGAAGTGCAGCGCGCGGTGGGGTCCACGGCCTTTCTCTCTGTGTAAGGGGCTTGCCCGAACGGGGACGGTGGACGGTACGGATGGAACAGAGTCGGGCCGACGGGTTCGACGGGTTCGTGGCAGCGCGCTGGTCGGCGTTGTTCCATCTGGCCTGTCTGCTCGCGGGAGGCGATCGGCACCGCGCCGAGGACCTGCTCCAGGAGGCCTTGGTCAAGCTCTGGTTCGCCTGGCCGAGGATCGCGGAGGAGGCACCGGAGCCGTACGTGCGCACCATCCTGGCGCGGGCGGCGGCCCGTTCGGCGCGGCGGCGCTGGTGGGGTGAGCGGCCGGTCGAGCACCTGCCCGACCTCGCGCAGGTGGACGACGTGTCCGCCGCCGTGGCCGAGCGCTCACGGCTGGAGGCGGCGCTGGCCCAACTGCCGCCGGCGCAGCGGGCCGCCGTGGTGCTGCGCTACTACCAGGACCTGCCCGACAAGCAGGTCGCCGAAGTGCTGGGGTGTCCGGTCGGCACCGCCCGGTCCCACGCGTCACGGGGCGTGGCGCGGCTGCGCCGGATCCTCGGCGATGTCATCGAGCCGGTGGGATAGGGGGAGTTGATGGACCACTTCGAGCGGGAGCTCGCGCGGATGATGCGCGACGCCCAGGAAACGACCCCCTTCGAGCCGAGGCACCGGACCCGTCTCCGGTCCGGAGTGCGGGCCAGGCGCCGGGTCCGTACGGCACAGAAGGCGGTCGGTTCGGCCCTGGCGGTCGCCGGGATCGGCCTCGGCTTCTTCCTGCTGCCGCACGACCGGGTCGACAACAGGCCGCAGGCCCCGCTGCCCCGCCCCGCCATGAGCCCCACGCTCCCGACCGGCACCCCGAGCCGCACTCCGGACACGCCTCCGAGCACGACGGCCAGCCCGACCCCCACCGAAACCACCGGGTACTCCAACACACCCACCGGGAGCGGGAGTTCGGTCACCACGTCCTCGGACCCGCCCGCGACCGCCACCGACACACCGTCGCCGCCCGCGAGCACGGGGACGGCCGGCGGGTCCACGGAGCGGCACACCTCCACGAGCCCGACCACGTCACCGCCGACGACGGAATCGTCCGCGACCGTGGGCACGGCGGGCTCCGGGTAACCCGCCCCGCCACCCCCCATCCGCAAGCCCTGGACGCGATACCGCGCCCCCAGGCGATCCCGCATGCCCTGCGACAGCCCACAGACCGGGACACAACGTGACCATGCAGATGAGTGAACTGCCGTTCCGCACACCGGTGTCGGCGCACCACCACGAGCCCGTCCTCGACGTGGTCGTCCCCGTGTTCAACGAGGAGAAGGACCTCGAACCGAGCGTACGGCGCCTGCACGCGCACCTCTCGGAGACCTTCCCGTACCCGTTCCGCATCACCGTCGCGGACAACGCCAGTACGGACGCGACCCCGTGCATCGCGGCCCAACTGGTCGCCGAACTGCCCGAGTTGACGTGGCTGCGGCTCGCCGAGAAGGGCCGGGGCCGGGCGCTGCACACGGCCTGGTCCAGGTCGCGGGCACCCGTGCTCGCCTACGTCGACGTGGACCTGTCGACCGACCTGGCCGCGCTCCTCCCGCTGGTCGCCCCGCTGATCTCCGGCCACTCCGACCTCGCGATCGGCACCCGCCTGGCCCGCGGCTCCCAGGTGGTGCGCGGCCCCAAGCGGGAGGCCATCTCCCGTTGCTACAACGCCCTGTTGCGCTCCACCCTCGCGGTCGGCTTCTCCGACGCGCAGTGCGGTTTCAAGGCGGTACGACGTGATGTCGCCGAACGGCTGCTGCCCCTGGTGAAGGACGCGGGGTGGTTCTTCGACACCGAACTCCTCGTGATCGCCGAACGGGCCGGACTGCGCATCCACGAAGTGCCGGTCGACTGGGTGGACGACCCCGACAGCCGGGTCGACCTCGTGTCCACGGCCCTGGCCGACCTGCGCGGAATCGCCCGTATAGGAAGGGAGTTGGCGCGTGGAACACTCCCCACGGCGGGGCTGCGCCGAACCGGAGACCGCTCGCCCTCGGGCGGCCTCGCCGGTCAACTGCTGCGCTTCGCCGCCGTGGGAGCGGTGAGTTCCGTCGGATACGTCCTGCTGTACGTCGCGTTGCGCCCCGAGACGGGAGGGCAGGCCGCCAACGCGCTGGCCCTGCTGGTCTGCGCGCTCGCCAACACGGCCGCGAACCGCCGCCTCACCTTCGGCCTGCGCGGCCGTACCGGCGCGCTGCGCCACCAGGCCCAGGGCCTCCTGGTCTTCACGATCGGCCTGGCCCTCACCAGCGGCGCACTGGCACTGCTGCACCGTGCGGCCTCAACTCCCGCGCGCGGTACGGAAGTCGGGGTCCTGGTCGCCGCCAACCTGGCGGCGACGCTCGTACGCTTCCTGCTCTTCCGGGCCTGGGTGTTCCGCACCGCCCGCCGCGAGGCGGAGGCGCCCGCGACATGAGCGACACGACGACCCTGACCCCGCCCGTCTCCTCCACGACCACGACTCCCTTCTCCGGAACTCCCTTCTCCGGCAGGGAAGTCGGCGGACATGTCGGCGGGTACCTGCGCCGCACGGCCCGGTACTACGGCCCCGTGCTCGCGCTGTACGGCGTGCTGAAGCTCATCGGCTTCGCCGTCTTCATGTACCTGTTGGACTCCGACGGCGGCTTCCGGACGCGGAACCCGCGCTTCGGCGGCGGCGCCCACGTCTGGGACGTACTGGCCACCTGGGACGGCTGGTGGTACCAGCAGATCGCCGCACACGGCTACCACCCCGCGCTCGTCCACATCCCCGGTGCGACCGGACTGATCACCGTCGAGGGCAACTCGGCGGCCTTCTTCCCGCTCTACCCGGCCACGATGCGGCTCGTCTCCGACGCCACGGGCCTGGGCCTGTACGGCTCCGGGATGCTGGTCTCGGTCGTCGCCTCCTTCGTGGCCGCGCTCGGCATCTACACCGTCACCGCCCGATTCGGGGGCAGACGGGCCGGCCTCGCGGCGGCCGGACTCTGGGCCGTCTGGCCCGGCTCCGGCATGGAGTGGTCGGCCTACTCGGAGTCCCTGTACATCGCCCTCGCCGTCTGGGCCTGCCACGCCGTCATGACCGACCGCTGGCTCACATCGGGCGTCCTCACCTTCGCCGCCGGCCTGGGCCGCCCCACCGCCGTGGCACTCATCGCCGCCCTCACCGTCGCCGCGCTCCAGACGCTCCACCGCCGCCGGGAGAACCTCGCGGGCCCCTGGGTCGCGATGGCGATCGCACCGCTCGGCCTGGTCGGCTACCTCCTCTGGGTCGGCAACGAAATGGGCGACCTGAGCGGCTACTTCAAGCTCCAGAGCGGCGCCTGGGCCCACAGCTTCGACTACGGCACGCAGACCGTGGACGTCTTCGGCAGCATGGCGGTCGGCCGCTTCGACTACCTCTTCGCCTCCCCCTTGGAAGACGTCATCGCCGTGGCCACCGTCCTGCTGGCCGCACTCCTGATCCCCCTCCTGATCCGGCTGCGCCCACCCGCCGTGCTGCTCGTCCACACGGTGCTCACCATCGCCCTGGTCCTGGGCAGCCAGCAGATCTTCGGCAACGTCTCCCGCTATCTCCTCCCGTGCTTCCCCCTCTTCATCCCCCTGGCCGTCAGACTCCGCACCCTCGGCCTGCCCACGCTGTGCCTGCTGCTGGGGATCGCGGCCGTCGCGTCGGGGTCGTACGGCGGGTATGTGCTGTTCGAGACGGGGGTGCCGTAGCACGGTGAAGGACGCGCTACGCGCAGACCTGCACGTGGTCGAGGCCGCACCCCACAGCCTGATGCCACCGGGCACCCCGGAGGACGACCGACTCCTCGTGGCGGAGGCGGTGCGGGCGGGTCAGCGCAGGCCGGCGAAGAGGTCGTTCTCGGGTACGGCCGCGCCGGTGGAGTCCTGGACGCGGAGGAAGGTCTCCGTGCCCATCAGCTCGCCGAACCTCTCCTTGCCCAGCTTCAGGAAGAAGATGTTGTCGCCCTGGCTGGCGTGCGCGGCCAGCGAGTCGAACTTCTGGTCGCTGAAGGCGGTGGTGTCCACCCAGGTGGTGATCTCGTCGTCGGGCAGACCCATCTCGGCCATCGCGGCGGCCTCGGCGGGATCCGGCTCCGGCATGTCCGGGTGGAACTCGCGCATGATCTCCCCGAAGCGCCGCATCCCCGAGCGGGGCATCGTGGTCCAGTACGCCTTCGGTGCCAGGCCGGTCAGCTCCAGCGCCGCCATGGTGATGCGGTGGGCCTGGATGTGGTCGGGGTGGCCGTAGAAGCCGTTCTCGTCGTAGGTGACGACCACGTCGGGCCGGTAGTGCCGCATGAGGTCGGCGAGCCGGGCCGCGCCTTCGTGCACGGGGGTCTGCCAGAAGGAACCGGGGGCGTCGTTGCTCGGCCAGCCCATCATTCCGGAGTCGGCGTAGTCCAGCATCTCCAGATCGCTGATCTTCAGGACCTCGCAGCTCGCCTCCAGTTCCTGACGGCGCATCAGGGCGACGGCCGCCGGATCGTGCCCGGGGTCGCCCGGCTTGACGCCTCCTGGTCCGTCACCGCAGGCGCCGTCGGTACAGGTCACGAGAACCGTGCGGATGCCTTCCGCCGCGTACCGCGCGAGGACCCCTCCGGTCGTGGTGGCCTCGTCGTCGGGGTGGGCGTGCACTGCCATGAGCGTCAAGGGCCGGTCAGTCATGGAAGAGATCTCCTGTGGAATACGTCGTGGTCCGAGTGGCGCGGCGGGCGTGCCGCGCCCCTCTCTCACTCGGGGCAACCGTGGTGACCGTAGCGGCTGTTCCCGATGTGGCCGATCGAGCCGATCGGCTTTCCGGGCGTCGGCGTTCCGACGGGGACCGGGTACCGGCGCCGACCGGGTCCGCACGTGACCCGCGGTCCTCAGTTCCCCGTCGCCAGACCGTGCGCGAGAAGGCTCTCCGCGGTGTCGGCGATGGTGTCGGCGATGGGGCGGGGCGTCCAGCCCAGGAGCCGCTGCGCCTTCGCGCCGGTGGCGTCGAAGTCCTGGCCGAGTTGCGGGCGCAGCGCGCGCAGTTGTGGGTTGAACCGGCCCAGGAAGCGGGCGAGGGCCAGGGGGAGTTCGCGCGTGGGGGCTTGCGCGGCGCGGTCGCCGAGCCGCCGGCGCAGGATGCGGGCGACCTCGACGCCGCGCAGGCTGCGACCGGCGGAGGCGAGCCAGCGCTCACCGGCCGCCGAGGGATCGGTCATGGCGCGCAGATGAAGGTCCGCCACGTCACGGACGTCGACCCAGCTCGATCCGAAGGGCGGGCAGACGGACATCTCTCCGTCGAGCATGCCGCGGATGAGCCGCAGCGACGGCGGATCGTCGGGCCCGAGGACGGGGCCCAGCACGCCGACCGGGTGCACGGCGGCGAGTTCGAGTCCGTCGCCCTCGTCCCGGATGAACCGCCAGGCCGCGCGCTCGGCGAGCGTCTTCGACCTCTGGTACGGCGCGATGTCGGCGTCGACGTCCGTCCAGTCGTCCTCCGTGAACGGCGTCGAGTGCGGCGGGTGCCCGTAGCCGACGGCGCCGAACGCGCTGGTCAGCACCACGCGGCGGACGCCGGCGGCACGTGCCGCCCGCAGCACCCGCAGCACACCCTCCCGGGCGGCGTCGACCATCGCCTCCTCGCTCTCCGGCGCGTTCCGCAGCGTCGGCGAGGCGACGTGCAGCACGTACGCGCAGCCGGCGACCGCGTCCGCCCATCCGTCGTCACCGCGCAGATCGGCCCGTACGACGGTCAGCCTGGCGTCGTCGAACTCGGCGGCGGCGTGCAACTGCGCGCGGAGCACCGGCTCCTTCCCCAGGTCGCGCACGGTGGTGCGGACGTCGTGCCCGGCGCGCAGCAGTGCGAGCACGCACCAGCTCCCGATGAAGCCGGATCCTCCGGTCACCAGTACCCGTGTCTGTGTCTGTGTCATCGATGTCTCCTTGGTATCCGTTCGGGCCGGGACTCGTCCTTCGGTGTCACGACAGCGCCATACCGGGGATGCGGGCCCGGATCGCCTCGAGCTCGGCCTCGTCGGACACGCCCTGCCAGTCGTGGCGAGGCGTGTACGGCGCCTCCAGCTCACGCACCTCGTCGTCGGTCAGCTCGACGTCCAGGGAGGCCACCGCGTCGTCGATCTGCCCGGTCGAACCGGCCCCGACCAGGGGCGCGGTCACGACGGGCTGCCGGCGCAGCCAGGCGAGGGCGATCTGCGCGCGGCTCACGCCGTGGGCCTCGGCGACCTTCCCGACGGCGTCGACGATCGCGTGGTTGGATGCCTCCTCGGCCGGCGAGTAGAGCAGGTCGGCGTAGGCGCCGTCGGTGGCGGAACGGTTCGTGGACCGTGCGTCGTCCCAGGCGCGGGCCAGCCGGCCGCGGGCCATCGGGCTCCAGACGATCGTCCCGACGCCCTCGTCCAGGCACAGCGGGATCATCTCCCGCTCCTCCTCACGGGCGAGCAGGTTGTAGTGGTCCTGCATCGACACGAACCGTGCCCAGCCGTGCCGTTCCTGGAGGTGTAGCGCCTTCGCGAACTCCCAGGCGTGCATGGACGAGGCCCCGAGATAGCGCACCTTGCCCGCCCTGACGAGGTCGTCGAGGGCTTCGAGGGTCTCCTCCAGCGGTGTCGCGTGGTCGTTGCGGTGCACCTGGTAGAGGTCGATGTAGTCGGTCCCCAGGCGACGCAGCGAGTGGTCGACCTCGGTCATGACCGCCTTGCGCGACAGCCCGCGGCCGTTGGGGCCGGGGCGCATCGGATGGCGCAGTTTCGTGGCGATCACCACGTCGTCGCGGTCGGCGAAGTCCTTGAGGGCGCGGCCGAGGATCTCCTCGCTGGAGCCGTTGGAGTACAGGTTGGCGGTGTCGAAGAAGTTGATGCCGGCTTCGAGGGCGTGCTTGATCAGGGGCCGGCTGGTCTCCTCGTCGAGAGACCAGACGGGGTGGCCGCGGTCGGGTTCGCCGTAGGTCATGGCGCCGATGGCGACCGGGGAGACGTCGAGGCCGGTGCGGCCGAGTTTGATGTAACGCACGAGGGGGCTCCTACAATGGGGAACGAGAGCAACCGGAGAGTTCTCCGCTTGACTCCTGCGACGCTAACGGAGAACTCTCCGTTTAGCAATCGGGCGACCGTCGGACGACCGACCGATGGACCACCCGTCCACCCGTCCACCCGTCCGCTCGTCCCCCCTCCCCCCGTCCGCCAGGAGGCCCCATGACCGACACCGCGCCGCAGCGCTCCGACGCGCTGAAGAACCGGGAGGCGATCCTCCAGGTCGCCCACGACGCGTTCGCCGAGTCCCCGGGCGTCTCGCTCAACTCGATCGCCAAGCGCGCGGGGGTGGGCGCCGGCACGCTCTACCGCCATTTCCCCACCCGCGAGGCACTGATCCTGGAGGTCTACCGCCTCGACGTGGACCGTCTCGTCGGCTCCGTGCCGGAGGTCCTCGCCGCCCACGCCCCGCTGGACGCGCTACGCCAGTGGTTCACCACCCTCGCGGCCTACGTCCGCCTCAAGCACGGCCTGGGCGACGCGCTGAACACGGCCGCCGTGCAGGAGGTCGTCAGCACGACGTCGGTCATCGTCACCGAGGCCGTCGGCCGACTCCTCGAAGCGTGCGAACAAGCCGGTGCGGTACGCCCCGGCCTGGACCCCACCGACGTGATCATGCTGCTGAGCTGCCTGTGGCGTACGCCCGACAACTCCGAGGGCGCCGCCCAGGCCGACCGCCTGATGGAGCTCGCGATCGACGGCTTCCGGCCGTAGGGCGACAGCAGTCGGGTGTCACCCGACGGCCGCACGGAGCCGGTCCCGTCGTGTCCGCCGTACCGGCTCGTGAACACAGGACATGCATCCCTGGATGACGGGCACTCGAATCCATGGCGGTCGAAGAAACCGCTGAAGAAATCACCGAAGAAACCGCTGTGTAAGACGTACGGGAAAAGGAGGACCGGCGTGATTTCCTGCCGTCCTCCGTTTACCGGAGGAGTTGTTTTCGCGTGACTGAGAATGTGTGGAGCTACAAGTCGACCGCGGGCCGTCTCGCGGACGCCGACCTCACTGGATACAAGGTCGAGGCCACGGACGGCAGTATCGGCAAGGTCGACAAGCACTCCGACGAGGTCGGTGACGCCTACCTGGTGGTCGACACCGGTGTGTGGATCTTCGGCAAGGAGGTCCTGCTCCCGGCGAGCACGGTCGTGAGCATCGACCCGAGCGAGAAGAAGGTCTTCCTCGGCCTCACCAAGCAACAGATCAAGGACTCCCCGGAGTTCGACCGCGAGAAGCACCTCGGCGACCCGGGCTACCGCGACGAGCTGGGTACCTACTACGGCACCGGCGGCGCCCCGTTCGGCGGCCCGCAGGCCTGACCCGAGGTCCACTTCGCGCAACACCGCCCCGGGACTCCTCGCGGAGTCCCGGGGCTCTCGCGTGCCCCGGCGCACGAGGCCGGCCGGTTACGTGAACAGCGCGGCGATCAGCGCGATGTCGTCGTCCTTGTTCTGCCCGAAACGGGCCAGCAGCAGATCGCACAACTCCTCGATGTCGTGCGGGCCTTCGGCGACCGCCTCGCTGAACTCCGTGAGCGTGGTGTCGAGATGGGCGGTACGCACCTCCACGAGGCCGTCCGTGACCAGCAGCAGTCGGGTGCCGGGCGGGGCCGGCAGGACGGTGGGCGGCGGGTGCGGGAGCCCCATGCCGAGGAGCGGGCCGTGCGGATGGTGGAAGCGCGGCCCGTGGTCCGGGTCGATCAACAGCGGGGGAATATGACCGGCGTTGGCGATGTGCAGACGACGGTCGTGCGGGGTGACGAGGACCAGGCAGAGGGTGACGGTGACCCCGGGCTGCGACTGCCCGAGCAGGGTCTCCAGGCGTTCCAGGATGAGGTGGGGAGGGTGGCCCTCGATGGCGTAGGCGCGCAGTGCGTGGCGTACCTCGCCCATGACGGTCGCGGCCTCCACCGAGTGCCCTACGACGTCACCGATGGCGAGCAGCAGACCGTTGACGGTCCGTACCGCTTCGTAGAAGTCCCCGCCGATCTCGGCGTGTTCGGAGGCGGGGAGGTAGCGGAAGGCCAGCTCGATGCCGGGGACCGTCGGCAACTCCTTGGGCAGGAAGGAGCGTTGCAGGGCCAGGCCCAGGGCGCGTTCCTCGTTGTAGGTCCGCAGGGCTTCGAGGGCCAGGGCACTCGCGTTGGCCACCTGCTGGAAGAGCTGCTCGTCGTCGGCGCTGTCCAGGGCGGTCGCGGGGACGGCCAGACAGACCGGGGGACGGCCGCGTTTGGTGCGGGCGACCGCGAGAGCGATCTCGCCGGACAGGTGGTCGGCCGGCAGCAGGGCCTGCCACTGGCTGTGCGGGACGCGGACGATCCTGACTCCGGTGTCGTGGTGGTGCAGCCCGTGGGCCGCCAGCTGGTCCAGGAGTCCGGGGTGGGCGGGATGCGTGCGGACGGCGGCCCGCGGGTCGTCGATCATGCTGTGCACGGCCTGCGCCTGGGGCGAGAGGAACACCGCGCTGGCCGGGCTGTCCAGGACGCCGGCCGCACCACCGGTGGCCGCCGAGGCGAAGGAGTGGAAACCCACGGCGCTGTAGACGTCCAGCGTCGCCGTGTTGAGGGCGATGAGGCGTTGGGCGAGCCGTTCGGCGCGCTGGCGGGCACGGGCGTAGCGCAGGGTGGCGGTGACCGTGGCGAGGAGTTCGCCGGGGTCGATGGGCTGGTCGAGATAGGCGTCCGCGCCCCGGCTCAGTCCCTCGGCGTGGTCGTCGGGGCTGATGGCGGCGGCGGAGATCTGGATGACGGGCACATGGGCCGTGCGCGGATCGCTCTTGAGCCGCTCGCTGACCTCGAAGCCGCTCATGTCGGGCAGCCGGACATCGATGATCGCGAGGTCCGGGAGCGCGTCCTCGGCGGAGTTCAGCCGTGTGAGCCCCTCCGCACCGGTGCCGGCACCGATGACCGTGTGGCCGGCACGCCGGAGCCAGCTGGTGAGGACGTAGCGGTTCGTCTCGTTGTCGTCGATGACGAGGACGGTCGCGGGTGAAAGATCCTGGACTCTATCGGTCATGGGCCGACCCTTCGGTGTCCGGTTCCTTCGGGGGGTCCTGGCCGAGGTCCGGCAGGCGTACCTGCACCCGGGTGCCGACGCCCACGGTGCTGGTGAGGGTGAGGGAGCCGCCCAGCAGCTCGGTGAGGGTGCGGGCGTAGGGCAGGCCCAGGCCGGTGCCCGGGCGTCCGCTCTGGTGCGGTCCGCGGACCTGGTAGAACGCCTCGAAGACCCGGCCGAGTTCGTCGGGCGGGATCCCGACTCCGGTGTCCGTGACGGTGAACAGGACGGCGTGGGGCGCCGGTCGGGGGTCGACGGCGACGTCCAGCCGTACCTCGCCCCGCTCGGTGAACTTCAGGGCGTTGGACAGCAGGTTGCGCAGAATGCGGACCAGCAGCGTCTCGTCGGTCACCAGGGCCG
Source organism: Streptomyces sp. MBT65 (assembly GCF_016612545.1). Classification (GTDB taxonomy): domain Bacteria; phylum Actinomycetota; class Actinomycetes; order Streptomycetales; family Streptomycetaceae; genus Streptomyces. The sequence continues at coordinate 48,283 of NZ_JAENRY010000062.1, forward strand.
GCTGTTGTTCGAGACCGGGGGTGACGAGGGTGACCCGGTCGGGGTTGGGGCTGTTCAGCAGGAGGCTGCCGAGGTGGGCGAACAGCAGCCGCAGGTCCACGGGTTGGGGGTGGATGTCGAGGTGACCGGCCTCGGCCTTGGCCACGTCGAGCAGGTCGTTCACGAGGGAGAGCAGGATGTGGCCGGAGGACGCGATCAGGTCGACCTGTTCCCGCTGCTCCTCGGTGAGCGGCGGCGAACTGGGCGCCAGCAGCAGGGTGGAGAGCGCGACCACGGAGTTGACCGGAGTGCGCAGCTCGTGACTGATGTTGGTCCAGAACCGGGTCTTGGCCTCGCTGGCCTCCAGCAACTGGTGGCGTTTGTCCTCCAGTTCGGAGTGCAGGGCCAGCACTCCGCTGTTGGTGGTCTCCAGTTCCTGGGTCAACTCCGAGTAGAGCGCGAGCACTCCGCGGTTGGTCTCCTCCAACTCCTCGTTCAGATGCCGGAGTTCCTCCCGCTGGGCGCGCGTCTCCTCCAGCGTGGCCACCAGGTCGCGGGTCTGCGCCCGCAGATCGTCCGCCTCGGTGGACCGGGCGACGCCCGCGAGCGCCTTCGCCAGCCGCGCGCGCAGCTCGGCCGCCGTCACCCCGTGTGCCGTGATCGGCTGGGTGACGACGATACGACTGACCGTCGCACCGGTCTCGTGGTCGACGCGGACGAGCTTCGCCGCCAGGTCGAGGGTCTCCTTGGCCGGCGCCGGCCCGCCGGTCCAGACGAACGTGACGACCAGGGCCATCGGCTGGGCCGTGGCGTCCAGGCCGAAGGTGACCTCCAGCCCGTGGGACCCCAGCCGGTCGCGTCCGATCTCGCTCAGCGCGGTGGCCAGCCTGACCTGGTCCTGGCGCTCCAACGCCACGGCTGTCGCGGCCTGTTGGGCGCTGCGCCGGAGACCGAACACGTCCTGCGGTGTGGTGAGACCGATCGACGTCACCCGTCCGTCGGCGGCCTGCGAGCGGTCGTCGCGATGCGCCTCGTCACCCGGACCCGGCTCGAACGCGTCGGTCGGCATGCCCACTCCTCTCCCCACCGCTCACCAGGCGCCTTTGACCACGACGACAGAGGCGTCGTCCCGGCGCACGGCCGCCTCGCGCAGCAACTGTCCCGCCATGACGAGCGATGAGTGACCCAGTAGACCCGGCAACGTCGCCGGATCCCAGCGTTCGGTCAGCCCGTCGGAGTGCATGACCAGGGCCCCGTGCTCGGGCAGCGGCTCCTCGAACGTCCGCAGCCTTCGCATGTGCGCCCCGACGATCCCGGGAGCGGACAACAGGGCGCGGCGCCCGCGGTCGTCGACGAGGAAACCGCTGACGTTGCCGATACCGCAGTACAGCACCCGCCGCGCGGCGGGCTCGATCCGTGCCACGGCGACCGCCCCGCCCCGGGTTCCCCGCAACGCGCGGTGCACGGCACCGAGGACGCCCTCCGGACTGAGATCGTGCGTGCCGCGGAACGCCCTGACCGCGGCCTGGCTCGCGCGCTCCGCGAGCGGCCCGTGGCCCAGACCGTCGCACAGCATGACCAGGAGCGCGGGGTGACCGCCGTCACCGGCCACCGCGCGGACGGCCCACGCGTCCCCACACACGAGCTCGCCGCTGATGGGCCTCGTCACACCGGCGGCGGGGGAGCCACCGGGCGAGGAGGCCACGACGGCTCTGCCGTCCCCGGTGCGCGGCCAGAAGCGGGCCGCCATGACCGTGCCGCGCCCGGGTACGGAGTGCAGGTCGAAGTGGTCGGCGAGGCGGGAGACCGCGCCCAGACCGATGCCCAGGGTGCCCACGCTGGACGCCCCGTCGGCGAGGGCGGCGGAGACGTCCGACATCCCGGGCCCCGAGTCGACGGTGAGGAACTCCACCCCGGCCTCGCCCCCGGAGCGCACCACACGCAGCAGCAGCGCACCGTCCACCGCGTGCTTCTGTACGTTCGTCGCGGCCTCGGTGACGGCGAGGGCGACCTCGGCCGCCCGATGGCCGCTGAGCCCGATGCGCCGGGCCAGCGCGGTGGCGGCGCCCCGGGCGGCCACCGGCAGGGACGGCCCGTCCCGGAACCACTCCAGGTCCTCGGACTCCAAAAGCGTCGTGGTATTCACCGTGCCCACTTGATGATCGTCACGGTCGTGCCCTCTCCGGGCGCCGTGCGCAGCCGGAAGTCGTCGACGAGCCGTCGGGCTCCGCTCAGCCCGAGCCCCAGTCCGCCGCCGGAGGTCCAGCCGTCCGTCATCGCCTGTTCCACGTCGGCGATTCCCGGGCCGGTGTCCTCGAATACGGCGGCCACGCCCCGTCTGCCGTCGGCGCCCACCAGCCCCGCCCGGGCCGTGCCTCCGCCGCCGTAGGTCAGGGTGTTGCGGGCCAGTTCACTTGCCGCGGTGATCATCTTCGTCTGGTCGACCAGGGAGAGACCGCAGCGCTGGGCCAGCGCCCGGATGGCCTGGCGGATGTGGACGAGATCGCCGCTGCGCTCGATGACATGGACCTGTGGCTCTTCGTCGGCTGTCCAGGGCGCGGTCATCGGGGGCCCGAACTGGTGGACCGGCCCAGTTTCGCCAGCCCCTTCTCCAGATCGAGAGCGGTGCTGACGCCGCCGAGCGAGAGCCCCAGCTCCACCAGGGTGATCGCCACCGCCGGACGCATGCCCACGACCACGGTCTCGGCGTCGAGCACGCGCGAGATGGACGCCACCGTCGCCAGCATGCGTCCCACGAACGAGTCGACGATCTCCAGAGCGCTGATGTCGATGATGACGCCCTGGGCCGACTTGGCCACGATCTGGTCGGCCAGATCCTCCTGGAGGTTGAGGACGGTCTGATCCTCCAGATCGAACTGGACGGACACCACCAGGGTGTCGCCGATCCGCAGGATCGGGATACGGTCGCTCACCGCAGCGCGCCGGTGTGCGCGACCAGGTCCACGCCCGACCTGCGCAGGGCCAGCTTGAGGGCGTCCGCCAGACTCGCCTTCGTCACGATGCCGTCGAACTCGATCCCCAGCGCGACGATGGTCTGCGCGATCTGCGGACTGATGCCGGACACCGTGCACTCGGCGCCCATCAGCCGGGCGGCGACGATGGTCTTGAGCAGATGCTGGGCGACCTGGGTGTCCACCGCGGGAACGCCCGTGATGTCGATGATCGCCTGCTCCGAACCGGTGTCCACGAGCGCCTGCAGCAGCTTCTCCATCACCACCTGGGTCCGCGCCGAGTCCAGCGTGCCGACCAGCGGTACGGCGATGACCCCGTCCCACAGCCGCACCACCGGAGTGGACAGCTCCAGCAACTGCTCCGCCTGCGCGGTGATGAGCTGGTCGCGCGTCTGCGTATAGGTCTCGATCGTGAACAGCCCCAGACTGTCCAGGATCCGGGAGAGGCGCAGAAAGGCGCGGATGTCGTCGGCGGTGCCTTTCTCCAGCACGGGTTCGAGAACACGCTTCAGCGCGAAAACACTGACGGCGGTCTCACTCGGCGAGAATCCCTGCCGGGCCCGGTTCCTCGACAACTCCGTCAAATGGGCCCGGACTTCGGACATGTGCTCCGAGTGGACGTCCGTGGCGCCCTTGCGCAGCGCCTCCACCAGGGCTTCGTACAACTCGCGCAGCTCACGGTTGAGTTCCGCCGCGCCGATCCGGCCGCCCAGTGATCCGGTGACCTCTCCGACCCAGGACGCGGCCAGATCCTGTCCGTCGACCGACAGGAGTCCCACCAGGTCCACAGCGTTGTCCCGCTTCACCATTCAGGCACTCCTTCGATATTCACATGTATGTGTCAGGACTGACCGGCGCAGCCTACGGCACATGCGCCGAGGCCATTTCTCCAGCGCCGGCGCACGGTGGGGTGGCGGGGAACGAGGGCGTCGACACCGACGATCCGTACGCCGTCGACGGTGAGGTGACTGACCGTCAGATGGTGGGGACGGGCCTCGTGCATGTCTGTCACCGCCATGATCAATTCGAGTGGGGAGCACATGAGGTACGCCGTGCCGGGTAGGCGTCGGCGGACAACGGGAACGAAGGTGACACTGCGTGGAGCCTGTCGACGGTGACGACGAAGACGAGCCGGGCACCCGCCCCATGACCACCGCGGTCGCGCTGAGCGACGACGGCAGCTCCATCGGCGAAGCGCGCGACCTCGTGACGGACTTTCTCCGCCGTGCCGGGACGGACCACGGTGTGGCCGTCTCCGCCCGGGCCGCGGACCTCGCGCGACTGGTGGTCAGCGAACTGGTCACCAACGCCCGCCGACACGCCCCCGGTCCGCTGGGGATGGAACTGCGCATCACGGGCGACGCGGTGGAGGTGACCGTACGGGACACCGCCCGTGTCGAGCTCGTCGCCCGCCCGGGGGATCCGCGCCGGGTCGGTCGGCACGGCCTGGAGATCGTCATGGCCGTCGTCCAGGCGTTCCAGGTCCGCCTTGAACCGACCGGCAAGAGCGTCACCGCCCGCATCGCCCTGGGCGACGGGGTACGCCGCACGGACGCGCCGCCCGGCGCTCCGTGAGATGCGCCGGCTCATCCGGTCAGCAGTCCGCTGCGGAGCTTGGTGAGGGTGCGGGAGAGCAGGCGGGAGACATGCATCTGGGACACGTGCAGCTCACGGCCGATCTCGGCCTGGGTCAGCTCCTGGCCGAAGCGCATCTCGATGATGGCCCGTTCCCGGTCGTCGAGCTGTTGCAGCAGCGGGCCGAGCGTGTGGAGGTCCTCGAACAGTTCCAGGGCGGGGTCCGTGTCGCCCATGGTGTCCGCGTACTTCGGTGCGCCGCCGTCGGTCTCGGCCTCGCCGCCCGGGGTGTCGATCGAGCCGGCGGTATAGCCGTTGGCGGCGACGAGTCCGTCGATGACCTCGGCGTCGGTCAGGTTCAGATGGGCGGCGAGTTCCTTCACCGTGGGCGTACGGCCCAGCTCGACGGTGAGCGTCTCCTTGCTCTTGGAGAGGTCGACGCGCAGCTCCTGAAGGCGGCGCGGAACATGCACGGCCCAGGTGGTGTCGCGGAAGAACCGCTTGATCTCGCCGACGATGTACGGGATCGCGAAGGAGGTGAACTCGACCTCGCGGGTCAGGTCGAAGCGGTCGATGGCCTTGATGAGGCCGATGGTGCCGACCTGGACGACGTCCTCCATGTCGCCGTTGCCGCGGTTGCGGAAGCGGCGGGCGGCGAACCGCACCAGCGTCAGGTTCATCTCGATGAGCGTGTTGCGCGCGTACTGGTACTCGCGCGTGCCCTCCTCCAGAACCCGGAGCCGGTCCAGGAACAGCTTGGACAGCAGGCGCGCGTCCTTGGGGGCGACCTTGCCGGCGTCCTCGATCCACGGCAGGTCGTCCGTCGCTTCGGGGGTCTCCGCGCTCGCGGCGTCGGTCGCTCGGCGGGCATTCACGGAAAGGGTCACGGTGCCGCCTCAGATGGAAAGCAGGATAGGCCTCTCCTGCCCCCTCCGGCCGGATGCATGTTCGGGTGCGCTATTCGTTCGATTGATCCGGCGGGGTGGCGTGCGTGCTCTGCCCGGAGGAACGCCGCTCGGTGCTGCCCGACGCGGAAGGCTTCCGGGCCTCGTCGTCCGGTGTGCGGGGACGCACCGTCTCCTCCGCCTCCTCCCGGGCCTCCGGGTCGCCGCTCTCGCCGGGAGCCTGCGACGGAGGGGTGGGCGGCGGATGCTCGTGCTGGTTCATCGTCGCCCTTTGTGTGTCGTGTGGGGCTTTGGGACCCAGCCGTATGAGGCTTTGGAACCCCTTGGCCGGCGAGTGCCCCGAAATCATCCGATCAGACACCTCGGCGGCGACTGATCGTGGAGGGCCGCGGCGACAGGCAGGTCGCGGATGTGGGGGCACTCGGCCGGGAGCCGTCGCCGTGTCCCCGGGGGAAGGCGATGGTCAGGCTCTTCCGGCTCGGACCGTGTGCCGGAAGAGCCGCCCCCGACGCGCACGGCGTCAGTCTTCGAGGCCGCCGCTGTCGCACACCCGCTGAGCGACCGACCGGAGCGCGATGTTGCGCTCCTGCGAAAGATCGCGGAGCAACGCGAACGCCCCGCCCCCGTCGCGGTGACAGCGCTCCATGACGATGCCCATCGCCTCCCCGATGACGTGGCGGGTGGTGAGCGCGCTGTGTAACTCCGTGTCCGTGCGCGCACCGGAGAGCGCGACAGCGGCGTGCGGGGTCAGCAGCACCCCGGCGGTCTCGCTCACCTCGGTGAAGGCTCGCGGCTGGCGCGCGTACATGTCCAGCGCGCCGAACTCCTCGTCGTCGGCGAACGACAGGAAGGTCATCCCGCGTGATGTCGAAGCAGGGGCCCTCGCCGAGCTGTTCCTGAAGACGGTCGGACTCCGCCGCGAGCCTGTCGGTCGAGGCCGGCGTCCGCACCTTGCCGTCGTCCTGGATCAGGATGCCTGTCGCGTCACAGCCCTAGACGATCTCCACGCTCGACGACACGATCCGGCGCAGTGCCGCGCCGCCCGACTCCTGCCCCAGCAGGTCGACGGCCATCGACGCCGTCCGTTGCGTAAAGCCCTGCCAGTCCATCGCCACATGCTCTCCGGCCGAGGGCACCGTCGGAAGCGTCAGGCAAGGACCCTGAACGGCATGGTCACATCTCGGGCGTTTGTCGACATCGGGTACCCGGAAAGGCGGTTGGGCACGCAGGGGTGCGCGAGGTCGCCTCGGCGGCAGCGGGGCACCCGGCGACGACGACCGCACCGAGCATGGACGTGACCGCGTCGAGCGGAGCGGCCGTCGCACTCTTGTCGTCGGCCGCCGACCTGATCGTCGTCGTCGCGCTGATCCGGGCCGTACGTCTCGGCATCAGGACCCGTCGCCGGGAGTCGGCGCCACCGTGCCCCGAGGAGCAGCCCCGGCTGCCGGAGTCCGGGCCGACCCACGAGGTTCAGGAGATGCGCGAGCCCGCCGAGGTGCCGTACGCGAAGGACGGGAGCGAGCGGCTCACCCCGCACCAGCTCTTCGGGGGCGGGGCGTCGGGCAGCCGGTGCAGCGAGGACCAGAGGCGCCGACGCTGAGGCTCGCGCTCCGCGTGACTCGCGCGCCCATGTGCCGACCGGCCCCAACAGGCCCGGAAACAGGGCGAGTTCGACGTACGACGGCGTGTCGTGGCCGTGGCTCCGACCGCTGCCGCGAGCGTGGCTGTCGCGGTGACGGCCCGGCCGTTCACCACCCCCGCACCGCCCACCGCGCACCCCACGCGGCGAACGCGCCGACCAGCGCGGCGGACGCGCCCATGACGAGTTCCCGGGTGGTCACGGCCCTGATGAACACCAGCCACGGCAGGGCGAGCGCGGCCCACCACACCAGGACCTCGCCCGTGCCGAGAAGCGCTGCACGCCGGTTCACACGGCACCTCCACCGGCGAGACCGACTCGCCCTGTCCGATCTGGTATTCCGCTACGTCGTCCATGCGCAGGGCCGCCTCGCGATGACCTGGCCATCGAAGTGCCCCGAGAAGGCGCGAGGAAACCGGTGGGGAGGAGGTGGGGTCGGGCCGTGTCGTGCATCACCTGATCACGCAGGCGCTCGCAGCACAGGCCGATCGGACGGGAGACGTGCATCTCTGCGAGACGCCGAGCTGCTCGGTGATCGCGGCCTGCGTCATGCCGCCGAAGAACCGCTGTTAGAGGATGATCCGGTCCCGCTCCGGCAGGGCGTGAAGGCGGGACCGCCCCGCGGTCGCGGAAGCATGTCCGTTCCGTTCAGCTTGAGCAGGACGGGGAAGTCGTCGCCGACGCGGGTGCAGATCGCGCGGAACACCTCGCGCGGCAGGCGCATCCGGTTGTCCAGGCTGCCGCCGTACTCGTCGGTGCGGCGGTTGGTGTGCGGGGTGAGGAACTGGCTGACCAGGTGGCCGTGCGCGGCGTGGATCTGCACACCGTCGAACCCCACGTCCTTGGCCCCCAGTCCCGCAGGCCGGGCTTCTTGCCGTCGTCGTCGATGCCGGCCCGACGCCCCGCGGACTTGGACTGCAGGGAGACCTAGAGGTTGCCGGTCACGATGAGCGTGCCGATCCGCAGGGGACGCAGGAGCCGGCTGGTCGGAGGGGTGGGCATCGGTGGCTCTCCTCCACCTCATGGATGCTGTGACGTTCGGGCGCGGTGATGCGCTGGTGGGAAGGCCCTGCGATCCGGACGAAGACGTCGAGGATCTTCGCGTCGACCCGACGAGTACGCGAGCCTTGTCCCTGAGGACACCGCGCGGGATCGGCCGTGCCGCTTCGTCGGGGGAGACGCGAGCAGGCCTGGCATCGAGGACGACGAACGCGGCTCGGTCGCCGTCGGCCTGCTGCCCGCACCTCCTGGGGCCGCGACTCCGTGAAGCCACGCACCGCGAACCTCGCCGCGCCGTAGACAGTCTGCTCCGGTCCGGCGGTCAGTCGTCGGGAATACCGGCGCCGCTGAGGGCGGGGACCGTGACCTCCGGGCGTGCCAGGGAACGGGCGCCGAGCCGGAACTGGTCGAGCTTGTCGACGATGGTCTGGCCGACAGGGGTGTGGCCCCAGATGCTGATGCCTTGGTGCGTGGTGGGTTCCCACGTCGTCTCGTCGATGACGATCGGGTTCCAGCCGACCTCCCACTCGAAGCCCGAGGGGGTGCGGGCGTAGTAGGAGAGTTCCTTGTCGTTGGTGTGCCGGCCGACGGACAGGGCCATGTCGAAGCCGAGTTCGTGCACCCGCTGGTAGCTGCGGGCCACGTCGTCGAGGGTGGCGGCCTGGATGTTGAGGTGCTGGACGCGGGTGCGGACCGGGTCGATCGGCAGGCCGCGGACGGCGGCGACGGCGATGGAGTGGTGGCGTTCGTTGACCCGCAGGAAGCGGATCCTGAGTTTGACGCCGCTGATGGTCTCGTCGATGCAGTCGGTCAGCCGGGCGTCGAAGACGGTGTTGAAGTAGCCCCGCAGCTGCGCCGGCTTGGTGGACGTGATCGCGATGTGGCCCAGGCCCGAGTCGCCGGTGACGAACCCGGACGCGAGCATCCGCAGCGGCTCGGCGGACTTCACCGGGGTGGTGTAGATCTCCTGTGTGATGCCCTTCGGACCGGGGAAACGCAGCAGGCGCTCGACGCCGCGCAACTCCGCCTCCTCCGTGGTGCCTTCGACGGCGGGGACGCCCTGGGCGCGTACACGGGCCTCGATCTGCTCGAAGGTCGTGTGGTCGTCGAGGTGCCAGCCGGTGGCGACGACGTCCTCGGCGGGCCCACGCCCGAGCAGGAAACGGCACTCCCGGTCGTCGAGCCGGAACCGCATCAGGCCGGAGTCGAGGTCGTCACGGTGCATGCCGATGGCCTCGGTGCCGAAACGACGCCAGTCGGCGAAGCGGTTGGTCTCGATGACGACGTAGCCCAGGTGGACTGCGCCGAAGACCGAGGCGGTGGCGTTCACCGGCGGCCTGCCAGGAAGTCGGCGCACAGCCGGTTGAACAGCTCGGCTCGTTCGAACTGGACCCAGTGCCCGGTGTTGGCGACCTCGTACAGATCGCAGTTGGGCATCCGCTCGGCCAGCATGCGTCCGCCCGCGGGCCGGTTGACCTTGTCCGCCGCGCCCCACAGCACCAGGGTCGGCACGGGCAGCCGGGACAGCCGGGCGTCGCGGGTGAAGTCCATCTTCCACAAGGCGCGCAGCGACTTCGGGCGCCTCAGTGGCGGAGCCGCGACGACCTCCGGGTCGATGCTGTCGCGATAGCGCGCGTCGACGACGCTGTCCGGCACGTCGGCGGCGTTGAAGACCAGGTAGGTGCGGATGAACTTCTCCAGCTTCAGCCGCGAAGGGCCGTCTCCGGAGTAGTAGTCGAGCAGGCTGTTGAGGCCCGGGGTGGGCAGGGCGCGGGTGGTGCCGACGCCGCCGGGGCCCATCAGGAGCATGCGGTCGACGCGGTCGGGGGTGTCCAGGGCGAGACGCAGGGCGCAGGCACCGCCGTAGGAATTGCCGACCAAGTGCGCCTTTTCCAGGCCGAGTTGGTCGAGCAGCGCGCGGATCGCGTCGGCGAGGTACCCGAAGGGGTCGGCACCGTCGATGCCCTTGGTGCTGCGGCCGTAGCCGGGCAGGTCGGGGACGATGACCCGGTACTCCTTGGCCAACTCAGTGATGTTTCGGTGGTAGTTGGAGACTCCGGAGGCGCCGGGTCCGCCGCCGTGCAGCAGCAGGACGGGCGGGCCGTCCCCGGTCTCCGCGACGAAGATCTTCTTGCCGGCGACGTCCAGCAGGGACTCCCGCATCGACGGCAGTTCGGTGTGCGTGGTCATGGCAGTCCTCACAGGGCGATCGGGACGGACGCGTGCGACGCCGGGGCGAAACCGGTTGGAGGCGGCGGTAGTTGGGCGTCGGTGGGTGCGGCCGCGTAGACGTAGGCGTCCGGGCGCAGTGCGAGGGTGGCCGCGCGGTGCCCGGCCATCCAGGGCAGCAGGACGCCTTCGCTGTCGACGACCGTGCCCTCGGCCGGCTCGGAGCCGGCGGGCGTGACGGTGAGCGAGGGAACACCGAGGTGGTCCCACGCGGGCTGGGACACGGGGTGCCCGCCGTGCAGGAGCAGCCAGCGGCCGCCGAGTACGTCGTCCAGCCGTACGCGTTCGCTGTCGGGGCCGGTCACCCAGGGCTGTGGGACCTGTTGGCCGGACGCCTTGGTGCGGGGTCGGACCTGGAAGCCGGCGGAGTAGTGGGCGACGGGTATCCAGTGGGAGTCCTGGAGCCAGTTGCCGAAGCCCGGTATGCGGTTGAGGCCGCGCGGCGCGGTGTTCCGGACGCGGGTCACCGGGAGGCGCCGTTCGGTGATGATCCGCCCGACGAACACCGCCCGCCTGGTGATCTCCTTGACGTGCGGCTTGCGTTCGGCCTCGTAGCTGTCCAGCACCGCCTCGGGCAGTTCGCCGCGCAGCACGGCGGCCAGCTTCCAGCACAGGTTGGCCGCGTCCCGCACACCGGCGGCCATGCCCTGGCCGATCCACGGCGGCATCGCGTGGGCGGCGTCGCCGGCAAGGAAGACCCTGCCCATGCGGAAGCGGGCGGCGAAGCGCACGTGGTGGCTGTAGACGGTGGCCCGAAGGATCTTGATCTGGTCCCGGCTGATCCCGTACCGCGACACCATCGCGTGGATCGCGTCGTCCGTGGTCAGGTACTGCTCGTCGTCGCCGGGCAGGATCGGGAACTCCCAGCGGTGGTGCCCGAGCGGGGTCGGGCAGTCGACGGCGGGCCGGGCCGGGTCGCAGCGGAAGCGCAGCCGGTCGTGGTCCGGCCACGGCTTCAGCATCTCGGTGTCGATGACGACCCAGCGGTCCTCGTACGTCCTGCCCTCGTAGCCGATGTTGAGCTGGGCACGGGTGAGGCTGGAACCGCCGTCGGCGGCGATGACGTAGGACGCGCGCAGCCGTCGTACGCAGTCGTCGGCGGTGGAGAGGGCCGTCAACTCCACGCCGTCCGGCCCCTGTTGGATCCGTAGGCACTCGTGCCGCAGCAGGATCTCCACGTTCGGGTAGCGGGCGACCCCGTCGCGCAGGACCCGCTCCAGCGCCGGCTGGTAGATGAACATCTGCGGCGGATGCCCGTGTCCGCGCGGGGTGGGGTGCGCGCTGAGGAACGGTCGGCCGCGCGCGTCGACGAAATCGAGGGGCCGCTCGGCCAGCATGTCCTGCTTCAGCCGGTCGGCCAGACCGGTGCGCTGCCAGATCCGCAGGACCTCCTCGTCCGTGGAGATCGCGCGGGCACGGGTGTAGATCTCGGCATCGCGTTCGAGGACGACGACCCGCAGGCCCAGCGCTCCCAGCAGGTTCGCGGCGGTGACGCCGGTGGGGCCGTAGCCGATCACCGCCACGTCGTAGGTCATGTCTCCGGCTCTGGACTCGCTCACCAGGCACCTCGCTGTCGTCCCTGTCGCGGTGTGTTGCGATCGCGTTGCTGTAGCGTTTACTCCAGTTGGAGCGATCGCTACGGTAAGGTGGGTGTGGAACGGGGTCAAGTGCCGGCACGACAGGAAGGGCACATCCGATGAGCAGGCCGCAGACGACGCGCAAGAAGCGGGCGAACGGGGTGGAGTCACGGCAGCGCATCCTCGACGCCACCGTGGAGATCGCGGGCGAGCGCGGTTACGAGGGCACGTCCATCGCGGCGGTCAGCGCGAAGTGCGGGCTGCCGGCCAGCTCGATCTACTGGCACTTCAAGGACAAGGACGACCTGATCGCCGCCGTCATCGAGCGCAGTTTCGAGACCTGGCTGGCAGCCGTCGAGCTGCCCGGCGAAGAGACGGGTACGCCGTTGGAGCGGATCACCGTCATGGCGGCGAACGTGGCCAAGTCACTGGTCGACGCGCCGGACTTCCTGCGCCTCGGCCTGATGCTCGCTCTGGAGCGGCGGCCCACCGAGCCCCGGGGCCGGACGGTGTTCCTCCAGGTCCGTGACATCGCCACCCAGAAGATCACCGAGGTGGCCGGGACCGTGTTCCCGGATCTGGACGAGGACGCCCTGCGCACGCTCGCCACCTACGCCGTCGCCGGCGCCGACGGCCTGTTCGTGCACCGGGAGATCCACGGCGACGCGGTCGACCTGGTGGCGATGTTCGAGCTGCACGCACAGCTGGTCTGGGACGCGGCCGCCCGCATGGCATCGAGGAGCAAGGGATGACCGCGACCGCACCACAGCGTGAGAAAGCCCGTCGGCCACCGCGTGAGGCCGGGCACCACATGGCGCCGATCGACCCGCTGTCGGACCTGTTGCCCGGCCTGGAGCCGGCCGACGCCTGTGCCGCGGACGGGCAAGTCCACCGGCACCAGGGCGACGGTGATGCTCGAAGTCACCGGCGTCGCCGACCACGGGCCCGCCTACGCCGGAAACCTCGACATCACGACCTCTGCGGCCGTCGCCACCGCCGACCGCATCACCCGGCACGCGCAGACGCCCGCAGGAACCGCCCGACGAGCCGCCTCCACATCAGCGACATCCCCCTGCGGGGGGCATGCACGCCATCCGCCACCAGTACACAGTCGACCAGGCGGTCACCACAGCCGCCGCCCTGGACGCGGCCGGCGTGGACTCCATCGAGGTCGCGCACGGCGACGGTCTGGCCGGCTCCTCCCGCGTGGACGGCTTCGGCGCCCACACCGCCCTGGAGCGGATCGGGGCCGTGGCCGACGCCGTCACCCGCGCGCAGGTCGCCACGCTCCTCCTGCGCGGCATCGCCAGCGTCCACGACCTGTGTGACGCCCACCGCGCAGGAGCCTCCGTCGTCCGCGTGGCCACGCACCGCACCGAGGCCGACATCTCCGCCCAGCACATCGCGGCCGCACGGGAGTTGGGCATGGACACCGTCGGCTTCCTGAGGATGAGCCAACTGACCGACCCGGCGCACCTCGCCCGTCGGGCGAAGCTGATGGAGAGTCATGCCGCCACCTGCGTCCACGTCGTCGACCCCGACGGCGTCCTGACCATGCACGGGGTCGCCGAACCCGTCGACGCCGGCCTCGCGGGCGTGGGTGCCGGTACCGGCAACGCCCCGCTGGAAGTGTTCGTCGCCGCCGCAGACAAGCTCGGACACGCCCACGGCTGCGACCTGTTCGCCGTGCAGGACGCGGCCGACGAGCTCGTACGACCGCTGAGGGGCCGCCCCGTTCAGGTCGACCGCGAAACCCTCAGCCTCGCCGGCGTGTACTCCAGCTTCCTGCGCCACGCCCAGTCCGCCTCTGCCCGCTACCGCACCGACGCGCGTGCCTCGCTCGTCGAGGCCGGACGGCGGGGCATGGCCGGCGGCCAGGAAGACATGCTCACCGACGTGACGCTCGACCCGCTCACGGTCCAGAAGGCCCAGGGGGACGCCTCGTGACCGGCGCATCGGGCCGGGTCGACGTCCACCAGCACATCGTTCCCTCCTTCTACCGGGACCTCCTCACCCAGGCGGGCATCGCCGAGGCCGGCGGCCGTGAGCTGCCCGAGTGGAGCGCCGAGTCGGCCCTGGAGGTGATGGACCTGCTGGGCACCGACACGGCGATCGTGTCCGTCTCCACCCCGGGCACCGGCTTCCTCACCGATCCGGGCGAGGCCGCCGACCTGGCCCGGCGGCTCAACGATTTCTCCGCGTCCCTCGCCGCCGAACACGCGGGCCGTTTCGGGTACTTCGCCACGCTGCCCATGCCCGATGCCGCCGCCTCCGCCGTCGAGGCCGAGCGGGCCCTGGACGAGCTGGGGGCCGACGGGGTCACCCTGCTCGCCAACAACCAGGGCGCCTACGTCGGCGCGGGTGGCCAGGACGAACTGTGGCAGACCCTGAACGACCGGGGCGCTGTCGTGTTCGTCCACCCCGCCGACCTCCCGGCACCCGCTGTCGACGGGATCCCGCCGTTCGCCGCAGACTTCCTCCTCGACACCACCCGGGCCGCATACCTCCTGGTCCGCAACGGCGTCGTACGCACATACCCGAACATCCGGTTCATCCTCAGCCACGCCGGCGGCTTCGTGCCCTACGCCTCCCACCGCATGGCCGTCGCCATCGTCGGCGACACCGGACGCAGCCCCCTGGACGTGCTGGACGACTTCCGCGGCCTCTACTACGACACCGCGCTGTCCTCCAGCTCCGCCGCCCTGCCCACGCTGCTCGCCTTTGCCCGCCCCGGACACATCCTCTTCGGCAGCGACTGGCCGTTCGCCCCCGCCGTCGCGAGCCAGTACTTCGCCAACGGCCTCGACAGCGGTGTCGCCCCCGGTGTCCTCCAGGCCGTCAACCGCACCAACGCCGGAGTCCTCTTCCCCCGCCTGGCAGGCACTCCCACGCAGTCTCCGGCCCGCCCAGCCCCGATGCGCCTGCGCCAAGCCGCCCAACGGGCCGCCGCCCGCCTCGTCTTCAAGCTCGTCCAACCCGGCACCGATTGAGCCACGTACCCAGGACAACGACTCCAAGTCCGCGCCCAGGGACTCACATGAAGGGCGATTGACGGATGCTAGAGCCAGTCCCGCCGCTTGAAAATCACGTACAAACTCGCGCATACCAGCCCCATCAAGCCGATCGCGAAGGGGTATCCGAAGCGCCACCCAAGCTCAGGCATGTTCTCGAAGTTCATGCCATAAATGGTCCCCACGAGCGTCGGAGCAAAGAGAATCGCGGCCCAGCTGGAGATCTTCTTGATCTCCTCGTTCTGCTCGAACCCCGCCTCCGCCAACGCCCGCATCTCCGCGTTCTGTTGCTGCGTGACCAGCGTCGCGTTCACCGTGAGGATGTCCGTGAGGGCCTGGCGGAAGCCGTCGACCTGTTCGCTGGTGTGGGTGACGTGGTCGGCGACGTCGCGGAGGTAGCGCTGGAGTTCCTCGTCCGTGCCGTACTTCGCGAAGCCCGCCATCAGGCTGTGCAGCATGCCGACCAGGGGGCGGGTGGCGCGCTGGAACTCGACCATTTCGCGGGAGAGTTCGTAGATACGGCGGGAGACCTGCGGTTCGCTGCGGAAGACCTCCGTCTCGATCTCGTCGATGTCGATCTGGACGCCGGTGACCACCGGCGCGTAGCCGTCGACGACCGCGTCGAGGATCGCGTACAGCACCGCCTCGGGGCCGAGCTTCAGCAACTCCGGTGATTCCTCCATGCGTTGGCGGACCGCGGAGAGGTCGGGGGCCGCGCCGTGCCGGACCGTGATCACGAAGTCCGGGCCGACGAAGACATGCAGCTCGCCGAAGTCGACCTCCTCCGTCGTGTCCAAGTACCGCGCGGCGCTGAGGACCACGAACAGCGTCTCACCGTAGCGCTCCAGTTTCGGGCGCTGGTGGGCCTCCATCGCGTCCTCGACCGCCAGTGGGTGGAGGTCGAACTCGGCGGCCAGGGAGAGGAGTTCGCTCTCGGTGGGGCGGGCGAGGCCGATCCACGCCATGCCGGACGGCTGTTCGCGCAGTTCGCGGAAGGTGTCGGCGAGGGTGTCCGGTGCCGAGACGCGCACGCCGTCCCGGTACAGGGCGGCCTGGACGACACTGCCCGGGTCGGAGGGTTCCGCGGGGGACACGTCGGCGGTGGACACCGGGAGCTTCGGCTCGGGTGCGGGAGGCGGTGCGGGTGTGCGGCGCCAGCCGGACAACCTGCCGTTCCCGGTGCTTCTGCCGGTTCGGCCGTTCTTCGAGGTGGGGCGGGCGCGTCGCTGGGGCATCGCGGTGCCTCTCGATCGAGCCTACGGGTACGTGATCACAGGGCATGAGCAGGATATACGGGGCAAAGAGGCTGGGCGTGTGAACCAGGTCCCGGATTCGGTGAGAGTTGCGGACGGAAGCTGTCCGCGACAGCGACTAGCTTGCGGAGCATGACGACCAAGGCGGCTGCCTCTCACCCTCCCGTACTCGACACCCGCGCCCTCAACCGCGCCACCCTCGACCGGCAACTCCTCCTGCGCCGCTCCCCGCTCTCCGCCCACGCCGCCGTCGAGCATCTCCTCGGCCTCCAGGCCCAGAACGTCAAGCCGCCGTACTACGCGCTCGCCGCCCGCCTTGCCGGCTTCACGCCCGGGGAACTGTCCGGGCTGATGGCCGAGCGCGAGGTCGTCCGGATCGTCACCATGCGGTCCACCATCCACACCCACACCGCGGCCGACTGCCTCACGCTGCGCCCGTTGGTGCAGGCCGCCCGCGATCGTGAGCTCGGCAACTTCCGCACCGGGCTCCTCGGAGTGGACCTGGACCGGCTCGCCGTCATCGCCCGCGCACTCGTCGAGGCCGAGCCGCGCACCATGAAGGAGCTGCGCGAGGCCCTGCTCGTCGAGTGGCCCGACGCCGACCCGCAGGCCCTCGCGATCGCCGCCCGCTGCAAGCTCCCGCTCGTCCAGGTCACCCCGCGCGGGCTGTGGGAGCGGAGCGGCCAGGTCGCGCTCACCACCGCCGAGCACTGGCTGGGCCGGCCCGCCGAGCCCGCGCCCGCCCCGGACGAGACCGTCCTGCGCTACCTCGCCGCCTTCGGGCCCGCCTCCGTCAAGGACATGCAGACCTGGGCGGGCCTGACCCGCCTGCGCGAGACCTTCGAGCGACTGCGTCCGCGGCTCGTCACCTTCCACGACCCGAACGGCGTCGAGCTCTTCGACCTCCCGGACGCTCCCCGCCCCGCCGCCGACACCCCGGCCCCGCCGCGCTTCCTCCCCGAGTTCGACAATCTGCTCCTCTCCCAC
>NZ_JAENRY010000630.1 GCF_016612545.1 Streptomyces sp. MBT65
CGCAGTCCCGCAGTCCCGCAGTCCGTCCGCCGTAGTCGCCGCGGTCCGTCCGCCGTAGCCGCCTGTCCGCGGGCGGGCCGGCCCGCGTGCGCCGAGGGCGGGGAACCGGCACCCGAACTCCACTCCCACACCCACGCCCCCCCGGGGGGGGCTGCACCGGCACCAGCACTGGACCCGGTGGCCCGGCGGGAGCCCTAGGCGGCGTAGCGGTCGAAGGTGGAGCCGCGGCGCGGGCCGGCCATCACGTCGAGTTCCGGGTCGACGGCGAGCATGGCCTGGTGCAGGCGCTGGAGCTGCGGGGTGGGTTCCACGCCGAGTTCTTCTATCAGCCGTCTGCGTAACCGTCGGTAGACGTCGAGGGCGGAGGCCTGCCGGCCGGAGCGGTACAGGGCCAGCATCGCCTGCGCGTGCAGGCCCTCGTGCTGGGGGTGGCGGGCGACGAGGTCGGTGAGTTCGGCGATGAGTTCGGCGTGCCGGCCCAGCCGCAGGTCCGCGTCGATGCGCCGCTCGACGGTCACCAGCCGTGACTCCTCCAGCCGCAGCACCTCGATCTCCAGCACCGGGCCCAGCCGTACGTCCACCAGGGCCGCTCCCTGCCACAGGGCCAGGGCCTGGCGGAAGCAGCGGGCGGCGCGGTCGTCCTCGCCCTGCTCGAAGGCCTCCTGGCCCTCGGTGATGAGGCGTTCGTAGGTGTGCACGTCCACGGACTGGGGCGGGACCTGGAGGAGGTAGCCGCCGTGCCGGGTGGCGAGCACGTTCTTCGCGCCGCCGGGGGCGCCGGGTCCCATGGCCGTGCCCAGGCTGCGGCGCAGCTGCATGATGTAGGTCTGCAGGGTCGTGACCGCGCTCTGCGGCAGTTCCGTCCCCCAGATCTCCTCCATCAGCGTCGACACCGGCACGACGCGGCCCGGGTACAGCGCGAGCAGGGCGAGCACCTGCCGGGGTTTTCCGGCGGTCGGGACGATCGAGTCCCCGTTCACGGCGGCACACAGCGGACCCAGAACCTGAATCTCCATGGTTTCCTCCGTTCGTCGTGGGGCACTCCCGATGGCGGAAATGCGTCGGTGAATCTGCACGCTAGCCGCCCCCGCACCGGAGGCGCGGGTTCCTTCAGCGGCCTTCGAGCGGTCCTCAACGCCCCTGCGGCGGGCAGCCCCGAAGGACCGCTCCGCCGGAGCGGAACCCAGGGAAACCTGCCGGAGCAAATACACCGGCATGGCCGAAATCCCCTCCATGGAAAGCCGGTTGAGGGCGCCCGCTCCCCCGCATGCGCCAGCCC
>NZ_JAENRY010000631.1 GCF_016612545.1 Streptomyces sp. MBT65
CTGCCGCGTCGTACGCCGCCTCACCCCCGAGCCCGCCCCCCCGGGGCCGGAAGAGATGAACAAGCGAAGAAGAGAAGAGAGGTGTCCGGGATGGCTGGTGAGCGGGACGGCGGGACGGTCCACCGCATACAGGTGGCCGCACCGGCCGGTGTGGTCTACGCCGTGTTGGCCGATGCGGCGCGACTGCCGCTCTACTTCGCCCCGAGCGTCCATGTGGAGCGCCTGGAGGGCGACGGCGGGCGGGAACGCCTGCGGATGTGGTTCCTGGTCGGCGGCCGGCTGGAGTCGTGGACCTCGTGGCGCGATCTGGACCCGGTGGAGCGCCGTATCGAGATCCGCCCGGAGGGCGGGCCCGGCTCCCCGCTGGAGTCGATGCGCGGCGTGGTCAGCATCCGCGACCGGGGCCCGCACGCCAGCGAACTGGAACTGCGCTACGGCTTCGGCATCCGCGGCGGCCCGCCCGCCGGCGCCCGGTGGCCGGGACGGGTCGCCGACCTGAACATCCGCACCCAGCTCACCCAGCTGAAACGGTTCGCCGAACGCTGGAGCCGGCTGGACGACCTGGTGCTGACCTGCGAGGACTCGATCCGCGTCCAGGGCCCGGCGGAGCCGGCCTACGACTTCCTCTACCGGGCCGGGGACTGGCCCGAGCACGTCGCCCACATCAGCGCGGCCCGCCTGCTGGAGGAGGCGCCCGGCATCCAGCACCTGACCCTGCGCACCCCGGCCGGCGACGGCGTGCACACCAGCGAATCGGTACGGATCTGCTTCCCGCACGCGGGCCGCATCGTCCACAAGCAGACCACGCCCTCCCCGCTGCTGGCCGCCCACACCGGCGAGTGGTCCCTCACCGAGGACGAACGGGGGACCACCCTCACCTCGCGGCAGACCGTCGTGCTGTGCGAGGAGGACATCACCGCGGTCCTGGGCGAGGGCGCGAGCCTGGCCGACGCCCGCCGGCAGGTGCGGGCGGCCCTCGGCCGCGACTGCCGGGTCCTGCTCACCCTGGCCGGCCGGCACGCGGACAGCGCCGCCCAAATGCTGGTGCCCCCGCTGCGCGCCGTCCGCTAGAGAACGCCTCGAGCCGGCCCCCGGCCCACGACAGCACACCGCCGGGCGCCGGTATCGTGACGCCCGCCCGGTGTGCGTGCGGCCCGGCCGGGGACGGCTGCGGCACCGCGCGCAGACGGCCGGCCCCTCCGGCGGCAGCCGGCCGCGTCCGCCGGCGGCCGTCCGCGCGGGACACGACACCACCCCCGCCCCTGCCATCACCCC
>NZ_JAENRY010000632.1 GCF_016612545.1 Streptomyces sp. MBT65
GTGCAGGGGGTGAGTGACTCCGGGGTGATCGGCGCCGGTGGGGGTGACGTGGTGGGTGGTGATCGTGTCGGCGGAGGTGATGCGGTGATCGTCTCTGCCGGTGGTGCTGTGGTGGGCAGCGAGAGCCTCTACTGGGGCGCTGTGGTGGGCGGTGATCGCGTTTCCCGGAGGTAGTGCGCTGGGCAGTGATCGCGTTTCGGGGTGGTGGCGCGGTGGGCAGCGATCGAGTCTCCGGGTGGTGGCGCGGTGGGCGGTGGTCGCACCTCCGGGTGGCTGACGCCGACTCAACTGCCGGGTTTCTGTGGGCCGGACGACTTCTGTGGTCGAACACTCGTGTGCGGGACGGCATTTGGGGCCGACCGTTCCTGCGGGAGGCGGCTTCGGCGCCGGACTGCTTCTGAGGCCGACCGTTCTTGCGACGGACCGTTCCGGGGATGGAGCCCTCCCGCGGCGGGCCGCTTCCAGCCGACCGCTCCTGCGGCGGACGGCTTCGGTGCCGGACGGCTTCTCCGAGGCCGACCGTTCCTGCGAGCGACTGCTCCCGCGATGGATCGTTCCTGTGACGCCCCCCCGCGGCGGGCCGCTCTCAGCCAGCCTCTCCTGCGGCGGACGGCTTCTGCGCCGCGCGACTTCTGAGGCCGACTGCTCCCGCGATGGACTCCTCCTGCGACGGCGCGCTCCTAGCCGGCCTCTCCTGAGGCAGACGGTTTTTGCGCCGGACGGCATCTGAGGCGACCGTTCTTGCGGCCGCCCCCGCTCCCGGCCGCTCGCACGACGGAGCCGCCTCTCGGGGGATCGGTCGATCCCGCCGTCAACGGCCCCCGTCGACGGCCGCCGTAAGCCCGCCCGCCCTGTCACGTCTGAGGCCCCGTCGTACCGCTGGGGCGCAGGGGTCGGCGTCCTGCTGGATTGGTGGGATTGGTGCGGAAAAGGCCTCTTGTCAGTGGCGGGTGCGAGGCTACCTTCGGAGACAGGTTCCGCGCGTTCTCGGGGGAGGCGCGCCGTCTCGGGGGAGGCGTGATGGCTGGGGATACGCCGGAACAGGGCGAGGGCCGGGTGGTCAACGGGCGCTACCGGCTGCTGCGCATGCTCGGCGCGGGCGGCATGGGCCGCGTATGGCTCGCGTACGACGAGGAGTTGGCCTGCGAGGTCGCCGTCAAGGAGATCTCGCTGCCGGACGTGCCGGCCGACGTCGGCGAGCCCGCGCAGCGCATCGCGCGGGCTCGCAGCGAGGCGCGGCACGCGGCCCGGCTGCGCGGGCATCCGCATGTGGCGACCGTGCACGACGTGGTGATCCATGAGGGCCTGCCCTGGATCGTCATGGAGTACGTCCCGGACGGCGTCGACCTCCAGGCGGCGCTGCGGCGTTCGGGCCCGCTGCCGCCCGCCCGGGTCGCCCGTATCGGCCTCGCCGTCCTCGACGCGCTCACCGCCGGACACCGCATCGGCATCCTGCACCGGGATGTGAAACCGGCCAACATCCTTCTGGCGCCCAACGCTTCGGGCGATCCGTACGCGCGCGTGCTGCTCACCGACTACGGCATCGCCCTCCAGCCCGAGTCGCGCGAACCCCGGCTCACCTCCACCGCCGGCATCCTCGGCACGCCCGGTTACCTCGCCGCGGGCGCGCTCCGGGGCGAGGTTAGCGGGGGTGGCGCGAGCGGGCGGTGGAGTGCCGGGGGGTCCGTCGACACCGGAGGGCTTCGGCCGGGTGCCGGACGGGTTCGGCCCGCCGCCGGGCGGCTTCGGCTCGGCACAGGGCGGTCCGTTCGACGCTGATCGGCCGCCGGGGTCTGTCGCCGATGGTGTGCCCGGCCCTGTCGGGGGTGGTCCGCAGGGCTACGGGGGCTACGTCGGGAGTGGTCCGCCGGGTGAGCTGGGCCATGCCGAGAGCGGACCTCGGGGTCAACTCCCGGGTGGGCGGCCCGGATACGGCGTGGGCGGGCCCTACGTGGGCGGCCCCTACGCCCCACAGACCCCGGTCGGTCCCGGGGGCACCGACCAGGGCCCGGCGCCGTACGGCGACCGGCCCGCGGCCGTCCTCGGGGGCTCCACGCCCGCAGGCGCGCCCACCCCGGGGACACCGGAAGCCCCGGGCGCCCCCCATACCCCCGGCGGCCCGCAGACCCCCAACAC
>NZ_JAENRY010000633.1 GCF_016612545.1 Streptomyces sp. MBT65
CCGCAGCTGCGGCTGGTCACCCCCTTCACCTACAAGGACCCCGCCGCCTTCCCCCTCGACCCGCCCGCCCACCTCGACCCGGCCGACCCCGGCGCCTACCGGCGCGCGGTGGAGGAGGTCCTGGAGGCGTCGGCCGGCCTGAGCGACGAGCAGAAGGTCAAGGCGGAGTTCTTCGAGCACTCACCGGTCTCCCTCACCTGGGCCCCGCGCGCCGCCGCCCTGGCCCACGACCTGGACCTGGACGGCTGGGCCCACCTCTTCCTGACCACCGCCCTGGCCCGCTTCGACAACCTGATCGCCGTCTGGCACCACAAACACGCCCACGACGCGGTACGGCCCTTCAGCGCGGTCCGCCACGTGCACGGCACGAGCGCGGTGACCGCCTGGGGCGGCCCGGGCCACGGGACCGTCACCGACCTGCCCGCCGACCAGTGGGAGAGCTACCTGCCCCCGGGCAGCCACCCCGAGTACCCCTCCGCCTTCACCGCCCTGTGCTCCGCCCAGGCGCAGGCGGCCCGGCGCTTCCTGGGCGACGACATCCTGGACTGGACGCACGCCTTCCCGGCCGGCACGGCACAGACAGAGCCGGGCCTGGTGCCCGCCGGCGACCTCGAACTGCGCTGGGAGACCTGGACCGACTTCGAGAACGACTGCGCCGCCAGCCGGGTGTGGGCGGGCGTGGCCTTCCCGCAGACGGCACAGCGCTCCATCCCCTTCGGCGCACGGTTCGGCGACCTGGCCCACGACTTCGTCCAGCGCCACATCAGCGGCGACACCCAGGACTGACCGGGCCTGACCGGGCCTGACCCCGTCCGCCGCCGAGGCGGGAGACCACCAGCGAAGGACAGCCGATGAGCGCCGCCCCGCCCACCCCCCGACGGCACGCGCACAGCGCCGAACTGGTCTCCCGGGCCTGGACCGAGGCCCTCCCCATGACCTCCGCGGCCCCCCGCCCCGACTCCGGCCCCGACTCCGGCCCCGACTCCGACTCCGGCCCTGGTTCCGGTTCCGGTTCCGGTGACAGGGCGAGTGCCGGGTGCCCGCGGGCCGGTGAACTGGCGGCCCGCGCCCTGCGGGCGCACAGCGCGCTGGCACAGGGCCTGGGGCAGTGCATCCCGGTCACCGGCCTCAGACCCGGCGGCGGCACCCGCGCACTCGCCGCCTTCCTCGCGGTCTACGCGGCCCAGGACGAACACCGGCCACCGACCCCCGGCCCGGCGGCGTCCTGACC
>NZ_JAENRY010000634.1 GCF_016612545.1 Streptomyces sp. MBT65
CCTTCGCATCACCCCCGCACCACCCCCGTCCCCCCTTTAGGAGCACGTCATGGGCATCTTCGGCCGCAAGAACGACGACACCGACGCCACCTCGACCAGCTCGGCACCCGCCGCCGTCAACCCCGACCTGGCCGCGCTGACCGGCGAGTACACCATCGACCCGTCGCACACCACGCTCGGCTTCACCGCCCGCCACGCGATGGTGACCAACGTCAAGGGCAAGTTCCTCGACTTCACCGGCACGCTGCACCTGGACGGCAGTGACCCGGCCAAGTCCACCGCGTCCCTGGACGTGAAGATGGAGAGCATCGACACCGGCTCCCCGGACCGTGACGGTCACCTCAAGAGCGCGGACTTCTTCAAGACGGACGAGTTCCCCACGATGACCTTCCGTTCCACCTCCGCCGAGGCCCTCGGTGGCGACGACTACCGCAT
This sequence comes from Streptomyces sp. MBT65, assembly GCF_016612545.1. GTDB lineage: Bacteria > Actinomycetota > Actinomycetes > Streptomycetales > Streptomycetaceae > Streptomyces. Next base: position 436 of record NZ_JAENRY010000634.1, read on the forward strand.
CACCGGTGACCTGGAGATCCTCGGCACCACCAAGCCGATCACCATCGACCTGGAGTTCAACGGCGCGGCCAAGGACCCGTTCGGCAACGAGCGCGTCGGCTTCGAGGGCAAGGCCGAGATCCTGCGCTCCGAGTTCGGCCTCACCTGGAACGCGGCGCTGGAGACCGGTGGCGTCCTCGTCTCCGAGAAGATCAAGCTGAACTTCGACATCTCGGCGATCAAGAGCGCCTGAGGTCGAGCCATACGGCCAGATCATCGATCTCGGCCTCCACGGCATCGGCGATGCTCCTGCTGAACTCCACGTCCTGATGGACGGCGTTCACCAGGAGCACGCCGGCCTTGCGGTCGGCGGTGGCGTCGAGCTTCCCGACGAGCTGGTCGCCGTAGAGGATCGGCAGCGCGAAGTAGCCCCAGCGGCGCTTGTCGGCCGGCTTGTACATCTCCAACTGGTAGTCGTAGCCGAAGAGTTCGGTGGTGCGCTTCCGGTCGTGGATCAGCCGGTCGAAGGGCGAGAGCAGTGCTGCCCGCCCGCTGAACGGCCGGTTCAGATACGCCGGATCGACCCGCCACTCCCCCTTCACCCCTGCTACGACGGCCGGTTCACCGGCGTCGCCGACGACAGCGGGTTCGACGGGGAGTGCGGTGCCGGTGGCGCGGGCGATGCCGAGTGCGCTCAGCCGCCGTTCGTTCCGGAGACGGCGGGCTTCGACGACGGGGACGGCGGGCTCGTCCGGATAGACGCGGGACGCGAGGTCCCACAGCCGCTCCCGGCCCGCCGTCTCCGGAACGAAC
>NZ_JAENRY010000635.1 GCF_016612545.1 Streptomyces sp. MBT65
GTGGACCCGCCACAGCGGCTCCCCCTCGGCCAGCCTGTCGAGGGCCTCAAGACCCAGCGCGTACTCCCGGATCGCCAACGACCGCTTGTGGTTGAGGAAGCGGCCACGGAGCCGGGCGAGGTTGTCGGGACGCGTGTACTCCGGACCGTAGATGATCCGCAGGTACTCACGGCCACGGCACTTGATACCGGGCTGGACGAGTCGACCGGCCTCGCTGCGCACCACCGCGCCCACCGGCTTGACGACCATGCCCTCGCCGCCCCGCCCGGTCATCTCCAGCCACCAGTCGACCCCGGCCTGGATCGACTCGGGGTCGCCGGTGTCGACGTACAGCCGGCGCGTGGTCTGGAGCAGGCCGGTGCTGTCGTGCTCCACCAGCCGGTCCAGCAGGGCGAGTTGTTCGTCGTGCGGGAGTCCGGCGAAGCTGCGCCCCTGGACCGCGAGGATCTGGAACGGGGCGAGCCGGACCCCGTCGAGACCGGACGTGGTCCAGCAGTAGCGACGGTACGCGTCGGTGAACGCCGAGGCGTCCGCGGCCCGTTCACGCTGCCGGGAGAGCAGGTCGACCACGTCGACACCCCGCCCCACGGCACCCTCCAGCGCGGTCAGGACCCCCGGGAACACCACCCCCGCCGCCGCGCCGACCGCCGCGTACTGACCCCGCAGCAGCCCGGACGCCTTCAGCGACCACGGCATCAACTCCGCGTCCAGCAACAGCCAGTCGGTGTCGAGTTCCGTCCACAGTCCCGACTCGTCCACCGCCCTGCGCAGACGGCCGAGGATCTCCTCGGTCACCGCGACGTCGTCGAAGAAGGGACGCCCGGTGCGCGTGTACAACGACCCCGTCGGCCCGCCCTCCACACCGAACCGCTTCGCCGCCGCCTCCGCGTCCCGGCACACCAGCGCCACCGCCCGCGAACCCATGTGCTTCTCCTCGCACACGACCCGCGCGACCCCGTCGTCGGCGTACTGGGCGAACGCCTCCGCCGGGTGCTCCAGGTAGCCGTCGACGTGCGAGGTCGCCGTCGGGGCCATCGTCGGCGGCAGGTACGGCAGCAGCCGCGGGTCGACCGCGAAGCGGCTCATGACCTCCAGGGCCGCCGCCGCGTTCTCCTCGCGGACGGACACCCGGCCGGCGTGCCGGGTCTCCACCACCCGGCGGCCGTGCACGTCCGCCAGGTCGAGCGGACGGCCGTCGTGACCGCCGGGCGCCTCCGTGCGCAGCGGGCGGGTCGGCTCGTACCAGACCTGCTCGGCCGGTACGTCGACCAACTCCCGTTCCGGCCAGCGCAGAGCGGTCAGCTTGCCGCCGAAGACCGCGCCGGTGTCGAGGCAGATGGTGTTGTTGAGCCAGGTCGCCTCGGGCACCGGGGTGTGTCCGTAGACGACGGCCGCGCGGCCCCGGTAGTCCTCGGCCCACGGGTAGCGCACCGGCAGGCCGAACTCGTCGGTCTCGCCGGTCGTGTCGCCGTAGAGCGCGTGCGAGCGCACCCGGCCCGACGTGCGGCCGTGGTACCTCTCGGGCAGACCGGCGTGGCAGACGACCAGTCGGCCGCCGTCGAGGACGTAGTGGCTGACGAGTCCGTCGATGAACTCCCTTACCTGGGAACGGAATTCGTCGGACTCCCCCGCCATCTGCTCGATCGTCTCGGCGAGGCCGTGGGTGTGCTGGACCTGGCGGCCCTTGAGGTGACGGCCGAACTTGTTCTCGTGGTTGCCGGGTACGCACAGCGCGTTGCCCGACCCGACCATGGACATCACGCGGCGCAGCACGCCGGGCGAGTCGGGGCCGCGGTCGACGAGGTCGCCGACGAAGACGGCCGTACGGCCCGCCGGGTGGACGCCGTCGTCGTAGCCCAACTTGCCGAGCAGGGTCTCCAGTTCGGCCGCGCAGCCGTGGATGTCGCCGATGATGTCGAAGGGGCCGCTGAGGTGGGTCAGGTCGTTGAAGCGCTTCTCGGTGCGGATCGTGGCGTTCTCGATGTCCTCGACGCCGCGCAGGACGTGCACCTTGCGGAAGCCCTCGCGCTCC
>NZ_JAENRY010000636.1 GCF_016612545.1 Streptomyces sp. MBT65
CCCGACTCCCCTTCGCCCCCGAGCCGTTGCCCCAGGTCGACTCGCTGACCGTCGCCGTCACCTGGGCGGGGCACGCCAGTTGGGTGGTGCGGATCGGCGGGCTGACCATCCTCACCGACCCGGTCTGGTCCCGCCGCATCCTCGGCACCCCGGCCCGCATCACCCCCGTGGGAGTGGCCTGGGAAGCACTCCCGCCGATCGACGCCGTCGTCATCAGCCACAACCACTACGACCACCTCGACGCCCCCACCCTGCGCCGACTCCCGCGCCACACCCCGGTGTTCGCCCCGGCCGGCCTCGGCAGCTGGTTCCGACGCCGCAGATTCACCCGCGTCACCGAACTGGACTGGTGGGAAGCGGCCCAACTCGACGGCGTACGGCTCGACTTCGTCCCCGCCCACCACTGGTCCAAGCGCAGCCTCACCGACACCTGCCGCTCCCTGTGGGGCGGTTGGGTGATGACCGCACCGGACGGACAGCGCGTCTACTTCGCGGGCGACACCGGCTACGGCCACTGGTTCTCCCGCATCGGCCGCCGCTACCCCGGCATCGACCTCGCCCTGCTGCCCATCGGCGCGTACGACCCACGCTGGTGGCTCAGGGACGTCCACTGCGACCCGGAGGAAGCGGTACAGGCGGCCCAGGACCTGGGCGCACGGCGCATGGCCCCCATGCACTGGGGCACGTTCGTCCTCTCCGCCGAGCCGGTCCTCGAACCGCTCACCCGGGTCAAGGCGGCCTGGGAGAAGGCCGAGTTGGCGCGCGAGAACCTGTGGGATCTGCCGGTGGGAGGCTCAAGAGTGCTCACCTAGGCGGGAGTTGTCCTCCGCACCCTGCGCCACACGGTCGGGGCCGCGCTGATCACCACGGTCAGCGCGACCGCGGCCCACGCCCTCCCACGGCTCGGGGAACAGCGAACCGCCGAGAATGCCGATCAGTTGATACGTGACCGCCCAGGCCAGACAGGCAGGCGCGTTGCCCCGGGCGAACCGGCGGATGGGCCACTCGGCCAGCAGACACGCCAGCATCACCGGGATACGGCCCGCCGGCACCATCCGGGACAGCACCAGCACCGTCACCCCGTGGTCGGCCAGCTTCTCCTGCGCCTGCGCGAGCCGCTCCTCCGGCGCCCGCGAGCGGATCGCCTCCAGCCAGCGCGAGCCGTTCTTCGACCCCATCCCGCGCCGACCCAGCCAGTACAGCGCCATGTCTCCCAGGAACGCGGCCAGCGACGCCGTCACGAACACCAGCGCCAGCGCGAACGGCGCCGTCTGGTGGAACGCGACCACGGCCGCCGAACTCACCAGCGCCCCCGTCGGAATCACCGGCACCAGCGCCCCGAACAGCACCAGCAGGAACAACGTCGGGTAACCGATGGCCTGTTGGGTCGACTCGGGCGACGTCGTCGCCGTCGCGGACACCGCCTGGGCGATCCAGCTCACCGGGCGACCTCCGGACGCACGCTCTCCCCGTGCCCCAGCCGGTGCACCGCCACCGAGGGCGCGAGCTGCGCCGCGATCCGCGCGAACTCCTCGCCCGGCGTGTGGAATTCGTGCGGGCGCACCGCGTCCATCCCGATCGGCCAGTACGTGCCGTAGTGCACCGGCACCGCACTGCGCGGCGAGAGACGTGCCAGCGCCTGGGCCGCGCGCCCCGCGTCCAGATGCCCCTCGCCGAGATACGGACCCCAGCCGCCCACCGGCAGCAGCGCCACGTCGACGGGCCCGACCTCCTTGGCCATGTCGTCGAACAGCCCGGTGTCCCCGGCGAAGTAGGTGCGCGCCTCGCCCTCCACGACGTAGCCCAGCGCGGGGGAGCGGTGCGGTCCGACCGGCAGCCGCCGCCCGTCGTGCCGTGCGGGCACGGCCCGTACCACCAGGTCACCGACCGTCGTCCGGTCGCCGGGGGACACCTCGTCGATCCGCAGCTGTCGGAGCCTGCGCAGCCCGGGCACCGCCCGGAGTGCGCCCCGGGGCACGAGCAGGCGCGTGCCCGGGGCGAGGGCGCCGAGCGAGGGAAGGTGCAGGTGGTCGGCGTGCAGATGGGAGACGAGCGCCAGGTCCGCGCGCCGGGCCTCGGGCGGCGGCACCGCGCCCCGGCGGCGTCGTAGATGCGCGAGCCGGCGGGCGAACAGGGGGTCGGTGAGGACGCGTACGTCCGAGTCCTCGATCGTGCAGGTGGCGTGACCCCACCAGGTGATCTCCACCGGCACCTTCTTTGCCTCCTTCGCGCGACTCCCCCGAAGCCTACGGGCAGGAGTAGGGTCGGCGGCGAAACCCGGAGGTGAGGGGGACGCCATGGGACAGGTACGCGGTGCCTCGGGCATGCTCTCGCGGGTCAGGGTCACGGCGATCGCCAGCCTGACGCCGCTGGAGGAGCTGGACGAGGACCCCTTCCTGGTCGACTCCCGCAGCCAGCACGCGATGTGCGCCCGCTGGGCCGCCGACCACGGCTATGTGATCGCCCGCGAACTCCTCGTGCGCGCCCTGCGCCCCGACCACAGCGCCCTGTGGGACGGCGTCCGCCCCGGCCTCGACCTGTTCGTCGCCCCCAGCCGTCGCGTCCTGGAGAGCGCGCTGTCCTCCGTCGAGGAGTTCACCGACGAGTGCGCGCGCCGCGGGGTGCGGATCGAGACGGTGGGCCGCGCGGAACCCTCGTACGACGCCCAGGCGAAGGCCTGCGTGCACCGGCGGCTGTCGATGCCGACGGCCGGCTACGACGGCCGCTAGCCCGGGGGTCCCCGCGTCCCGTATGACAGGCTGGGGACAGGCCCGCCAGGTCGACGGGCCCGGGACGTGAGGTGTACGGGGCGTGGGCGGAGGGCGTTGGCGGCGGCTCGCCAGTCAGGTCGGGCGGAGCATCGCGGTGTGGGCCGTCTCCACGGTCACCATGCTGGTGCTCGCCGGGATCCTGCCGGACTTCCAGCTCCAGTCCGCGGACGGCGACAGCGCCACCCGCATCGCCGTCACGGCGGCGCTCGGCGCCGGTGCCTTCGGTGTGCTGTCGGCCCTGGTCTGGCCGCTGCTGGTACGCCTGTTGCTGCTGGTGCCCGCGCTCGTCCTCGGCCTCCTCGTCTTCGTGCTCAACGGCTCGCTGCTGCTGATCGCCCTGCGCATCAACCCCGACGGCGGTCTCGGGGGCGACCTGGCCGCGCAGCCCGCCGTCGGGGTTGATGCGCAGG
>NZ_JAENRY010000637.1 GCF_016612545.1 Streptomyces sp. MBT65
CGGATGGCCATCGACGTGTCCGCGCTCACGTTCTGCGACGTCAGCGGACTCAACGCCTTCCTGGACGGTGCCCAGCACGCCGCGGCCTCGGGCCGCCACCTCACACTGCGACGGCCGTCGGCCCAGGTCGTACGTCTGCTCGTGCTCGCCGGCTGCGCGGAGATCCTGCTGGGACGGCGGGCGGCCCGGCGGGGATCGGAGCGCCGCCTGCTCGTGCGTACCCTCCGCCGCCGGGCCTCTGAGGGCCGGTGAACTCGCCGAGCTCAGTGGGCGATGACCCCGGTGCTCAGACCTTTGCCCGGCCCAGCGTGTGGGCCACCGCCGCGAGGAGCAGTTCCTCAAGGGTCGTGATCTGGTGCTCGGCGCGTTCCAGGAGGGTGTCGAGGTGCTCGGCGTAGAGACGGTCGTCGTCCTCGGCCAGGACGCGCAGGGTGCGCCAGCAGGACGCCTTGCCCTGGACGCCGAGGAGCGTGGACTCCAGTTCCAGGACGTCGCTGAGCGGTGAGCGGGAGAAGAGGTGGCCGTTCGGCTTGAGCCGGCCGGCCTTCTCGGCCAGCCAGCCGAGCGCGACCTTGGAGAGATCGGTGGACACGTCCAGGTCGGACATGATCTGCACGAGGGAGTCGCGGTCCTCCTCGATCTGTTTGGCCAGTGCGGAGAAGGCGTCGGCCCGCTTCCCGTCCCGTTGTCCCTGTGCGGCGCGGCGGGAGAGTTCCAGGCCGCCGGTCGCGCCCGCCAGGTGGTCGTTGAGGTAGATCGCCAGCAGGGCTCGGGTGTTCGACGATTCCCCCGACGGCTCGGTGTCGTCCTCGGGGGAATCGGCTTCGGTACGCATCTCGCGGTCCACGGTGGCGCCCAGTTCGGCCCAGCTGTCCTCGAACTTGGCCAGGCCCTCGCGTTCCAGGGTGTCGGTCACGTCTGTGAAGTCGATGCCGGTGCGGGCCAGTTCCTCGAAGTGGGCGGCGGCCGCGGCGTAGGTGTCGGCCACGGGCCCTGCGTCCGGGACATGGCCGTGGTCGGCGAACGCGTCGAGCGTGCTCGCCGGCATGGTGTTCACGGTCCCCGGGACGACCAGTTCGCTCACGTACATGGTGTCGGGGTAGTCGGGGTTCTTGACTCCGGTCGACGCCCACAGGGGCCGCTGCGGACGCGCTCCGGCCGCCGCCAGCTCCTGCCAGCGGGCCGAGCC
>NZ_JAENRY010000638.1 GCF_016612545.1 Streptomyces sp. MBT65
CCCACCCACCCGTTTACTGTGGGTCGAGAAGTGGAGCACCTGAAGTGGAGGCCTGATGAGTGGCACCCCGCGTCACATCGCACCCCCCGAGCGCCGTGCCCGTCTCGCCCTCCGTCACCGCCTCGCCGCGAGCACCCGCGCCGGTACCCCCGAGGAGGTCGCCGACTCCCTGGTCGCCCTGCACGGCACGGACCCCGCGACGGTGTACCTGGCCGTCGGCGCACGCCTCGCCGACCCGGCCGGCACCGTGCCGGAGACCGCCCGCGCCCTGTACGAGGACCGCACCCTGGTCCGTATGCACGGCATGCGCCACACGGTGTTCGTGTTCCCGGCCGACCTGACCGCCGTCGTGCACGCGTCGACCGGCCTCGCCGTCGCCGCCCGTGAACGGGCCTCCCTGGTCAAGGACATGGCGAAGGCGGGGGCGCCGGACGCGGTCTGGCTGAAGGAGGTCGAGGACGCGACGCTCGCCGCGCTGGCCCGGCGCGGGCAGGCGACGGCGGCCGAACTCGCCGAGGACGAGCCGAGGTTGAGGGAACAGTGGGTGTACGCGCCCGGGAAGAACTACGAGGGCGTCCACACCCTCTCGACCCGGCTGCTGAGGGTGCTGGGGGTCGAGGGGAAGGTCGTACGGGGCCGTCCGCTCGGCGGCTGGACCTCGAACCAGCTGCGCTGGGCGGTGGCACCGGAACATCCCGAACTGGACGCCGCCGAGGCCCAGTCGACCCTGCTCCACCGCTGGCTCACGGCCTGCGGCCCGGCCACCGAGGCCGACCTGAAGTGGTGGACGGGGTGGCGGGTGACGGAGGTCCGCCGGGCACTGGCGTCGATCGGCGCGGAGCGGGTGTCCCTGGACGAGGGGGTGGGGTACGTCGCCGCCGGAGACCTCGCACCACCGACGGACCCCGCCGAACCGTGGGCAGCCCTGCTGCCCGGCCTCGATCCGACGGCGATGGCCTGGCAGTCACGGGACTGGTACCTACCGCCGGAGCTACGCCCCGCACTCTTCGACGGCAGCGGCAACGTGGGCCCGACGGTGTGGTGGAACGGACGCGTGGTGGGGAGTTGGGCACAACGACCGGACGGGGAGATCGCCTGGCGCATCCTCGACCGGACGGGCATCGACCGGGAGGCGGAGACCGCGATCGGGGTGGTGGCGGAGCGGATGCGGGGGTGGGTGGG
>NZ_JAENRY010000639.1 GCF_016612545.1 Streptomyces sp. MBT65
ACCCGGACGACACCAGCGGCCAGCCGACCCTCGAGTACTTCAACATCAGCAAGGCGAAGAAGTCCGAACTCGTCGACCACCTCGACTGGTTCGCGGTGAGCGGCGACGGCTCACGGCTGGTGGTGGTCGACGAGGACGAACTCCGCGCGGTCCCCTCGACGGAGTCCGGCGACGGCGACTCGACCGTCTGGATCGACCTCCGCCGCATCCTGCACGAGGCCGACCCGCCCGCCGAGTGGCGCCAGTCGTACGAGGAGGCGGGCCGCCTGATCCGCGCGTACTACTGGGACCCGCAGATGTGCGGCATCGACTGGACCGGGGTCCTGGACCAGTACCGCCCCCTGGTCGAACGGGTCGCGTCCCCCGACGACTTCGCGGACCTGCTCCGTGAGGTGCTGGGCGAGTTGGGCACCTCGCACGCCTACGTCACCCCGTCCCGCCGCAACGAGGGCCCGCCCCACTACCAGCGCCGCCAGGGCCTGCTGGGCGCCAACTTCGTTCGCAGGGAGGCCGGTTGGACGGTCGCCCGCATCCTCCCCGGCGAGTCCTCGGACTCCAAGGCCCGTTCGCCGCTGGCCGGCACGGGTATCCGGGAGGGCGCGGTCCTGACCCATGTGGACGGCCGCCCGGTGGACCGACTCACCGGCCCCTCCCCCCTGTTGGCGGGCGCGGGCGGCACGACGGTGGAGCTGACGTTCACGCCGGCGGAGGGCGAGGGCAGAGCACGCCGAGTAGCAGTGGTCCCCCTCATCGACGAACGCCCCCTCCGCTACCAGGACTGGGTGGCCAAACGCCGGGCGGTGGTACGGGAGTTGAGCGGCGGCCACTGCGGCTATCTCCACATCCCCGACATGGGCGGCTCCGGCTGGGCCCAGTTCAACCGCGACCTGCGCCTCGAGGTCTCCCGCCCCGCCCTCATCGTCGACGTACGCGGCAACGCGGGCGGCCACATCAGCGAACTGGTCGTGGAGAAACTCACCCGCACCATCCTCGGCTGGGACCTGACCCGCAACGCCCAACCGGTGTCGTACGCCTCAAATGCCCCGAGAGGTCCGGTGGTTGCCCTCGCCGACGAGGCGACTTCGTCGGACGGCGACATGATCACAGCGGCCTTCAAGCTGCTGAAGCTCGGCCCGGTCGTAGGCCAACGCACCTGGGGCGGAGTGGTCGGCATGACCGGCCGCCACCAACTCGGCGACGGCACGGTGATCACGGTCCCGATGAACGCGGCCTGGTTCGACGCGTACGGCTGGTCGATCGAAAACCGGGGCGTGACCCCGGACTTGGAGATCCTGCGCACCCCCCTGGACTGGGCAGAGGGCAGACACGCCCAGCTGGACGACGCGATCAAACTGGCCTTGGACCTGCTCGCCCTTCACCCCGCCGCAACCCCACCCGACTACTCATCCACCCCGGACAGAAGCAGACCGAAATTGCCCCCACGTTCTTGAGAGGGTGCTTTCAGGGGCGCGGGGCTGTGTCCATGTGCGGCTCCGCCGCGTGGGCGCACCCAGCCCCCACCAACCCGCACCCAACAACGAACCGTGGGGCGCCCCAAACACAGGGCGCCCCACGCAAACAGACCTCGACTACGCGTCGTAGTCCTGGTCCATCCGGTCCTCTTCACGCTGGACCCGCTCAGACACCTCGTCCCGCTGAGCACCCCGCTCGGACACCTCGTCCTGGCCCATCTTGTCCTTGGCCTTGTCCGCGAGGTCCTTCGCCTTGTCCTGGAACTGGTCCTTCATACCCATGTGGGTTCACTCCCGTACTGAGGGCGGATTCGTGGGCCCCGATCCGAGGCCTCAACCAGATTCACACGACCGGACACAGCGCGCATTTCGGTCAACTACGCTCCGTAGCCCGCACCGCCTCGTCCGCCGCCCCACCCGCCCCGACCAGCCC
>NZ_JAENRY010000063.1 GCF_016612545.1 Streptomyces sp. MBT65
CCATCAGCCCCGGCCCGACCACGGCTCCCGGCCCAGCCACCGACCCCCGCCCAGGCACCAGCCCCCCTCCGGTCATCAGTCCCACTCACGTCACCAACCCGGGTCCGGTCATCACCCCCGCTCACGTCATCGCCCCGATAGCCATAGGCACCCCCCGCGGCACCCCCGTACGCAGTTGCAGCGCGAGGGCGACATCCGTCGTGCCGGGGCGGTCGTGGCCGACCAGATCCGCGACCGTCCAGGCGACGCGCAGGACCCGGTCGAGCCCCCGCGCGGTGAGCGCGCCGCGCTCCAGGCTGCGCTCGGCCTCGTCCATCGCACCGCGTTCGGCGTGCCAGCGGCTGCGCAGTTCGCGGCCGGGGACCTCGCTGTTGGTGCGCCACGGTGTGTCCGCGAGCCGGGCCGCTGCCCGCTCCCTGGCCACCCGGACGCGGTCCGCGACCGTCGCGGTGGACTCGCCCCGCGAGCCGCGTCCGGTGAGCTGGTCGCGCGTGACGCGGTCCACCTCCACCCGGAGGTCCACCCGGTCGAGCAGTGGTCCGGAGAGCCGGGCCTGATACCTCCGGATCGACATCGGCGCGCACTCGCACAGGTCGTCGGCCTGCGAGAAACGGCCGCACGGACAGGGGTTGGCCGCGAGCACCATCAGGAACCTCGCCGGGAACCGGACGACACCCGCACTGCGCGCGATCACCACATGGCCGGCCTCCAGGGGCTGCCGCAGCGCATCGAGGGCCTGGCCGCTGAATTCTGGGGTTTCGTCAAGAAAAAGCACCCCTCGATGTGAAAGCGACACCGCCCCGGGGCGCGCGATCCCCTGTCCGCCCCCGACGAGGGCCTGCATCGTGGCCGAGTGGTGCGGGGCGCAGTAGGGGGCGGTGTCGATCAGGGGTTTGCCAGGCGGCAGCAGGCCCGCCACCGAGTGCACCGCCGTGACCTCCAGGGATTCCTGCCGGCCGAGCCTGGGCAGCACGGCGGGCAGACGTTCCGCGAGCATCGTCTTGCCGGCCCCCGGCGGGCCTTCGAGGAACAGATGATGGCCGCCGGCCGCCGAGACCTCGACCGCCGTCCGCGCCGAGTACTGGCCGACCACATCCGCGAGATCGTGCCCCGCGTCGTGCTGGGCGGCGCCCATGCTGTGCATCCCCGTGGCAGCGCCCGTACCGGGCATGCGCAGCCCGGCGAGCAGCGGATCCGGACGTCCCAACTCGTCGGGTTCCTCATCCGGTACGGGCTCGTCGGCGAGTACGGCGATCAGCTGCCGCAGCGTGCGCACGCCCAGCACGGACACCCCGGGCACGAGCGACGCCTCTGCTGCGGCGCACTCCGGCACGACGACCTGCTCGTATCCGGAGTCCGCGGCGGCCAGCACCGCGGGCAGGATGCCCCGGACCGGCCGGACCCGCCCGTCCAGGCCCAGTTCGCCGATCATCACGATGTCGGCGAGCACGCGCGGATCGATCCGCTCGGCCGCGCCGAGCACGGCCGCCGCCACGGCGAGGTCGAACCCGCTGCCGCTCTTGGGCACCGACGCCGGGCTGAGCCCGACGGTCAGCTTCTTCTGCGGCCAGGGCGCGCCCGAGTTGACGACCGCGGCCCGCACCCGGTCCTTGCTCTCCGTCAGGCTCTTGTCGGGCAGTCCCACCAGCGTGAACGCGGCGACGCCCGGTTCGAGGTCGGCCTGGACCTCGACCACCACGCCCTCGACGCCCACCAGCGCCACCGAACACGTACGAGCGAACCCCATCTCAGGCCACCCCCCGCGCATGCTCGACCACGGGCCCGCCGCGTCGGGGCAGGACGACACCCACCAGGTCGATACGGACCCCTCCCGGTGGGGCTCCGCCGTGCGCGTGGATCCACCGCTCGGCGAGGCCTCGTAGGCGCTCCGCCTTCTCTGGTGTCACGGCGGCCATCGGGTGCTCGAAGGCACCGGCCCGCCGGGTCTTGACCTCGCAGACGACCAGGACGTCCCCGTCCCGCGCCACGATGTCGATCTCACCGGTCCTGCCACAGCGCCAGTTGCGCTCCACGACCGTCATTCCGGCCTCCGCCAGCCGTCGTGCGGCCAGCGTCTCGCCGTACTTGCCGAGTGCACTGCGTGCGTTCATGTCGGCACCACCTCCGGCACCAACCGTCACGCGGAACGGTCCACCAAGTGGATCTTGGTGGACCGTTCAGTGATTGTGGAGAACTCCGCCACCCACACGAGTGAAAGGCGCCCTGCGGCCGGCCGCCGTCACCCGCGCCGCCGTCACCCGCCCGGCAGCTCCAGATCGCTCTTGTTCAGCTCCTCGATATTCACGTCCTTGAACGTGAGAACGCGGACCTGTTTCACGAAGCGGGCCGGTCGATACATGTCCCACACCCAGGCATCCGCCATGGACACCTCGAAGAACACCTCGCCCTGGACCGAGTGCACCTGCATCTCGTAGTCGTTGGTGAGGTAGAAGCGCCGTTCGGTCTCGATCACATATTTGAACAGACCGACGACATCGCGGTACTCCCGGTAGAGCTTCAGCTCCATCTCGGTCTCGTACTTTTCGAGGTCCTCGGCGCTCATGGCATGTTCCCCTTCAGCCGTGCGATCCCACCATTGTGCGCCAGTCCCGTACGCCCCTAGACGATTTCGGTGTCAAGGATCACGGGCCCGGCCGGGGGACCTTCGTCGAGCAGCCTGCGGAGCAGCTCGGCGAGTCTGGTCGGATACACCGTCTCATGCGCCCGGTCCAGTTCCCGGCACGTCCACCAACGTGCTCCGGAGACGCTGCGTCGCTCCAGTTCCGTGAGGGCCGTGGCGCCGGGCACGCCCTCGGCCGTGGCGGACGTCCTGGCCAGGTAGTACCACTCGTCCTGGTCCCAGCGGCGGCCCGCGAACGGGAAGGAGCACGTCCGGGTCCACAGCACCGGGCCGAGTTCGACCTGGGTGATGCCGGTCTCCTCCGCGAGTTCCCGTAGCGCGGCCTCCTCGTGGGTCTCGTCGCCCTCCAGGCCGCCGCCGGGCGTGAACCACCAGTCGTCGGTGGGATCGTCGGGCTCATGGCCGTGGAGCAGCAGGATGCGGTCCTGCGGGTCGAGGAGGACGACCCGGGCGACCTTGCGCAGCCCGCCCTCGTGCGAGTCGCCGTACGCGCCCTCCTCGGTGGCCTCAGCGGGCACCGGCGGGCTCCGTGCGGGTGCGGGTGCGGCGGCCGGCCGCCAGCTTGGCGATCGGGCCGTAGGCGCCGCCGCCGAGGACGAGGACCGCGCCCGCGACGATCAGGGCGACGATCGTGCGCAGCGGGCCGGGGTGCGAGAGGCCGCCGAGTTCCTCGAAGCCGGTGGGGCGGGCCAGCATGCCCTTCATGGGCCAGACGACGGCATCCACGCGGGCGCTCACGGCGCTGATCGCCACGGTGCCGCTGGCGACGTCCGTGAGGTGGGCGCTGGAGTCCAGGGAGCCCTGGCGTTCGTCGCCGAGCAGGAACAGGCGGCCCTTGGGGACCTTCACCGCCGGGATCGTCTTGATCTCGGCCGGGCCGCCCTTGAGGTAGCTCTCGGCGATCTCCTTGCCGTTGACGACCAGCTTGCCGTTCGTGCAGCAGGAGACGGTGTCCCCGCCGACGGCGACCACCCGCTTGACCACGGGGGCGTTCGTCACCCAGGTCGAGTCGGTGAAGACCACGACGTCGCCGCGACGCACCTCGTCGCCGTCGACCCGCTGGGCCAGCACCCGGTCGCCCGCGTCGATCGTCGGTGTCATCGAACCGGTCGGCACCGTGTACGGCCGGTAGACCACCGCTCCCCAGCCGAATCCCCCGAGGAACAGCACAAGGCCCAGCGCGACGGCCAGTCCGGACAACCGCTGTCCGGTCCGGCTGCCCACCGGGCCCTTGCCAGTGCCACCGCCGGTACGCGGGGCCGTACGTGTTGCGCTCTCGCCACCCATGGGTCCGCACCCTACCCGGCGGTACCGAGGGTGGTCAGCCCTTCCTCCGGGACCAAGGTCACAAGCTCTACAAGGCCTTTACCCGACCTTGGCGTACCGCCTGCGGCGCCACAGGGCCAGCGGCAGTACGCCGATGAGGGCCAGGCCCTCCGGAGCTGCCGTCAGGATGCGGGAGGCCGAGGCCCGGGTGTTGATGCCCGCCTGGTCGAAGGTGTCCGGGATCGGCAGCGTGCCCCAGCGGTTGATGGGCCAGGCCTTGACGATCGCACGGCCGACGACGTCCTTCACCGGGACCATGCCGTGGTGCTTGTCGGACTGGTTGTAGCGCGAGTCCCGCGAGTTCTGCCGGTGGTCGCCCATCACCCAGATGTCGCCCTTGGGGACCTTGACGGTGAACTGGCCGCCCTGGTCGTCGTTGGTGCACGGGGTGTTGCCGGGGTAGACGTACGGCTCGTTCAGCGCCTTGCCGTTGACCGTCAGCGGGCCGGTGCCGCTGCAGGAGATGGTGTCGCCGCCGACGCCGATGACCCGCTTGATGAGGTCCTTCTCCTGGGCGGACGGCATCAGGCCGATCCAACTGAGCACCGTCTGCAGGGCGTTGGGGTCGGCCGCGGGCTCGCCCGCCAGCCAGTCGTCCGGGTCGTGGAAGACCACGACCTCGCCGCGCTCGGGCTCGGAGCCGAACCACGGGGTGAGCTTGTCGACCAGGACGCGGTCGCCCTGCTGGAGGGTGTTCTGCATCGAGTCGGACGGGATGGAGAACGCCTGCACCAGGAACGTCTTGATCAGCAGCGCGAGGACCAGCGCGATGACGACCAGGATCGGCAGCTCCTTCCAGAAGGAGCGCGGCTTCTTCGGCTGGGGGGTCGAGTCGCCCGGCCCCTGTTCGTCGGTGCGGGTCGGGTCGCCCGGCGCCGTACCGTCCTCGTCGGCTCCGGAGTCACTCCCGGAGGTCACGGCGCTGTCCGCGGCCGGGACGGGTGCCTCCACGGGGTGACCGTGGTGCTCCTCGCCGTCGTGTCCGGACCGTGCGCCAACCGCCACATCCCCCACGCCAACTCCTTACTCTGTGCCGCCGCCTGCCCCATCCTCGGCGCAGGCCCACCACTCCCATAACGAGCGGGAGTTCCGCAGGGCTCGGGAGTTGGATCGATCCGTTCGGATCGACCGGGGCAACCCTATGCGACAGTTCGGGACCGGCGGTCGTCCCCGACACGGAGTTGGAAACCGATGCGAAGGTTTTAGGTTCGTTCAGGCTGGTCCAGTGGCCCATGGGCCAGGCGATCACCTTGGCCCGTCCCACCACCGAACTGAGCGCGACCGTGCCTCCGTAGCTGGTGTTCTGGTGCGCGCGGGAGTCCGCCGAGTTGCCGCGGTGGTCGCCCATCACCCACAACCGCCCCTTGGGGACGGTGATGTCGAACGCCGTTTCGGACGGGGAGTTCCCGGGATACAGGTAGTCGCCCTCGGTCAGGGGCACCCCGTTGACGGTCACCCGCCCTTGCGCGTCACAGCACTTGACGTGGTCACCGCCGACGCCGATGACCCGCTTGATGAGGTCCTTCTCGTTGTCGGACGGCAGCAGGCCGATGAACTGGAGGCCTTCCTTGAACTGCTTGACGACGATGGGGTCGTTCTTCTTGGTGGTCTGCTCGTCCGCGAGCCAGCCGCCCGGGTCGTGGAAGACGACGACGTCGCCGCGCTTGGGCTCGGAGCCGAACCACGGGGTGAACTTGTCGACCAGGACGCGGTCGCCGATGCGGATCGTCTGCTCCATGGAGCCCGACGGGATCACGAACGCCTGGAGGAGGAAGGTCTTCAGGACGAGGGCTATGAGGACCGCGACACCGACCAGGAGGGGTATCTCCCGGACCGCGCCGCGCCGTCGTCGCCGCTTGACCTTGCGCTGGAGCTTGCGCCGCTCGGCCCGGCTGCGGCCGGCGCCCCCGGCCGGGGCCAGCGCGCCCGCACGCCGGAAGCCGGTCGGCAGCAGGTTCTCGTTCCCGAAGTTGCCGCCTGGCGCAGCGCCGCGCGGCCTGCCGCGGTTACCCATGGGCGCCGTCCGCGGCGGGTACGCGCGCGTAGGCACCGGGTCGGACGAGGTGGGTCCAGTGCCCGGCGGGCCAGACGATCCAATCGGCCCGCCCGATGACGTCACCAACGGGAATCATGCCTCCGCCCGGATCGCCCAGGTGGTCCCGGGAGTCGCTCGAGTCGCCGCGGTGGTCACCGAGGACGAACAGCGTGCCGTCGGGTACGACGACGTCGAAAGCCACGGTGGACGGAGCGTCACCGGGGTACAGGAACGCCGTCTCGTCGACCGACCGCCCGTTCACCTCGAGCCTCCCCTTCTCGTCGCAGCAGACCACGTGGTCTCCCCCCACACCCACAACGCGCTTGATGTAGTCGGCGTCCCCGAAATAGCCGGTGCCGTCGAACACAACGATGTCTCCGCGCCTCGGATGGGCACCAAAACGGTACGCCAACTTATTTACGAGAACGCGGTCGCCGATCCTCAATCCGGATTCCATGGATCCGCTGGGAATCTGGAATGGCTGCAGTAAGAACGTGTTGAGCAGGAGCAGAAACACCAGACAGACCAGGGCAGTCAGGGTGATCCTGCCACCGGGCACCCACTCCGTGACCCGCGACAGCAACGCGAAACGCGACCGGTCCTCCGGTCCTCCGGTGCCCGAGGTGTCCTCGGGATCGGAAGGGCTGGAGGAGCGATCGCGCTCCGTGGGCTGTGCTTCGGTGTCCATCGGAGCCAGATGCTATCCGGCTCCGGTATGAACCCCGTCGCGACCTCAGTTGTCGCGCTTCTCCTTGATCTTCGCGGCCTTGCCGCGCAGGTCACGGAGGTAGTACAGCTTCGCGCGACGGACGTCACCACGGGTCACGAGCTCGATCTTCTCGACGATCGGGGTGTGCACCGGGAAGGTGCGCTCGACGCCGACGGAGAACGAGACCTTGCGGACCGTGAAGGTCTCGCGGACACCGGCGCCCTGGCGACGGATGACTACGCCCTTGAACTGCTGCACACGGGAGCGGTTGCCCTCGATGACGCGGACGTGGACGTTGACGGTGTCACCCGGGCGGAAGGCCGGGATGTCGGTGCGCAGCGAGGCGCTGTCGACAGTGTCGAGCAGGTGGGACATGTCGTCTGCTTTCTTCATCGATGCCACAGGTCACCGACGGGAGATAGGTGTTCTGAAGGATGCCGTGGGTGTCGGGGCGGGCGTCATGTCCCCCTGTGGCAGGGGCGCACGCCGGACGACGCACAACAGCGACCTATTCTTCCACGCCGTCCGGCCCACGCCAAAATCGGCCGTACGGCTCCCCCGCCGGGTCTGGTGACCAGCCCAGGATCGAGAGCATCTCGCGGTCCTTCTTGTCGAAGGTCTTGGGCTCGCAGCGCTCGATCAGGTCGGGCCGGTGGGCGGCCGTGCGCTTCAGCGCCTCGTCGCGGCGCCAGCGGGCGATCCTGCCGTGGTGGCCGCTGAGCAGCACGTCCGGGATCTCCTGGCCGCGCCACTGGGGCGGCTTGGTGTAGATCGGCCCCTCCAGGAGGTTGGCCATGGCCCCGGGCGCGAAGGAGTCGTCGCGGTGGGACTCGGCGTTGCCCAGGACACCCGGCAGCAGCCGCGCCACGGCCTCCGTGACGACCAGGACGGCCGCCTCGCCGCCGGCGAGCACGTAGTCGCCGATGGACACCTCGCAGACGGGCATCCGGGTCGCGTACTCGTCGATCACCCGCCGGTCGATGCCTTCGTAGCGGGCGGGCGTGAAGACCAGCCAGGGCCGCTCGGAGAGCTCCACGGCGAGTTCCTGGGTGAAGGGCCGGCCGCTGGGCGTGGGCACGATCAGCGCGGGCGCGCCGGAGCCCGTCTCGTAGCCGTCGGCCAGGACGGAGTCCAGGGCGTCGCCCCAGGGCTCGGTCTTCATGACCATGCCGGGGCCGCCGCCGTAGGGGGTGTCGTCGACCGTGTTGTGGCGGTCGTACGTCCAGGAGCGCAGATCATGCACGTGCACGTTCAGCTGTCCACGCGCGCGTGCCTTGCCGACGAGGGAGACGTTCAGCGGTTCGAGGTACTCGGGGAAGATCGTGACGACGTCGAGCCTCATGCGTCGGTGTCCTCTACGGAGTCGCCCTCTACGGAGTCGTCCTCTGAAGCGTCTTCCTTGGAGGACACGATCTCGGCCCGGTCGTCGATCAACCCGGGCGGCGGGTCGATGACCGCGCGCTGCTCCTCCAGGTCGATCTCGATGACGATCGACTCGACGAACGGGATCATCACCTCGCTGCCGTCGGGCCGCTCCACGATGAAGAGGTCCTGGGAGGGCAGGTGCGAGATCTCGGTGATCCGGCCGACCTCCTCGCCGTCCTTGGTGACGACGTCGAGGTCCATCAGCTGGTGGTCGTAGTACTCGTCCTCGTCCTCGGGCAGCTCCTCGGGATCGATCTCGGCGATCAGGAGGGTGTTGCGCAGGGCCTCGGCGCCGGTGCGGTCGCTGACGCCCTCGAAGCGCAGGATGAGGCGGCCGCTGTGGACGCGGCCCGTCTCGATGGTGAGCGGTCCCGTCGGGGCGGGGTCCGTGAACAGGACGGCGCCGGGCGCGAGCCTGAGTTCGGGCTCGTCGGTGCGTACCTCGACGGTGACCTCGCCCTTGATGCCATGGGCACGGCCGATCCGTGCGACTACCAGTTGCACGTGTCCACATCTCCTGTTTCATACAGCTCGGGCCGGGGACGGCCAGTGGCCCTCCCCGGCCCGAGCCGGTGTGCGATGAACGTCAGCGGACGTGGTCCACGTCGACGAGGTCGACGCGGACGCCTCGGCCGCCGATGGCGCCCACGACGGTGCGCAGAGCGCGAGCGGTGCGGCCGTTGCGGCCGATCACCTTGCCGAGGTCGTCGGGGTGCACCCGGACCTCCAGCACGCGCCCGCGGCGCAGGTCGCGCGAGGCGACCTGCACATCGTCAGGGTTGTCGACGATGCCCTTCACGAGGTGCTCGAGAGCCTCCTCGAGCATGCTCAGGCCTCGGTCGACTCGGACTCGGCCGCAGCCTCGTCCTTCTTGTCGGCCTTCTTCTTCTGGGTGATCGCCTCACCCTTGCTCGAGTCGTCGCCACCGAGGGCGTCGAACACCGGGCGAGCGGCCTTCGGCGCGGCCACGAGCAGCGGCGCCGGGGCCGGCAGGCCCTTGAACTTCTGCCAGTCGCCGGTGAGCTTCAGGATGGCGAGCACGGGCTCGGTCGGCTGCGCGCCGACACCCAGCCAGTACTGCGCGCGGTCCGTGTCGACCTCGATGCGCGAGGGGTTCTGCACCGGGTGGTACAGACCGATCTCCTCGATGGCCCGGCCATCACGGCGGGTACGGGAGTCGGCGACGACGATGCGGTAGTGAGGCGAACGGATCTTGCCCAGACGCTTCAGCTTGATCTTGACTGCCACGGGAGTGGGTTCTCCTGGTTTTGACGTGGTTGGGCACGGCGAGATGGCCGCGTGGGGTTGCGGTACCCGAGTGCCCGATGGACGCGTCAGCCGGAGGCGAGAGGGTTCCTGTGCGGCTGTCGAGTACAGCTAGCCATTGTGCCACACCCTGGCGGTCCGCCCGACCCGGGAGCATGCCCCCGCATACCCCCGCCCATGCGGAAGCGACACCCGGCGCCGGAAGGTGACCGGCGCGGGTGTGCGCAACCCCGACCCGCGGGATGCGGCTGCCACGAGCAGCCGTGTCCTCAGGCCGCGCCCACGACCTCCGGGATGCGGAAGGGCTTCCCGCAGCCTCCGCACACGATCGGCGCCTGGGCCAGCACCGACGGGACGACCCGTACGTTACGACCGCAGTCGCAGACCGCCTTGACGCGGACCCCGCCACCGGACGAACCGTGCCGGGCGGCCGGGCCGCGGAAGGTGCGGGAGGTGTCCGCCGAGGTGGCGACGGTGTGGGCCTTGAGCGCGCGCTGGAGGCGCTCGATCGTCGGCCGGTAGCGCCGCTTGGCCTCGGGGTTGAGCTGGACCAGCGAGAAACCGCTGCTGGGATGCGGTTCGTCGGGGTGGTCCAGACCCAGCTCCTCGGCGATCGCGAGGAATCTGCGGTTGTGGTAGCGACCGGCACGGGACGTGTCGCGCACGCCGCGCGAAGCGGCGATGCCATGGACTGCCTCATGAAGCAGTCGCTCGAAGGAGAGCTCGTGTCCGCAGGCGGACGACGACTCTCCGATCAGGGACTCGGGCGCGGCCAGATCGGGCAGTTCGGGGTGGTACCGCTGAATATCGGCCCACGCCTCTGCCAGCTCTGCGGCGAGAACAGGTGGTGTCTGTGTCGTGCTCACGTAATGACAACGAGCCGGAGTGCCCCTGTGTTCCGATTCCGGGGCATCCCAAATAATTTGCACGTACCCGTCAGTTGCCGCTGATGCGTCCGGAGGAGGGCGGGTGCGCTGATCTGCGGAGAAGCCTCACAGCTCATACCAAGCTGGTGCGTAGTCCTACGTACGACCCGGCGCGTAGACGATGTCCGCGCGCCGGGGGAGCTGATGTCCGCCGTTGCGCAAGAGACCTTTCGGTCGCTCTGACGGCGGAGCCCGCTGGTTCAGTAAGCGCGCGCGACGACCGCGACGTTACCGGGTGACCGATCGGCGTCCGGGACCGACCCGTCCTCGGCGACCAGACACCGTACGGTCACGGCGTGCTCGGCCAGTTCGGCCTCGCCCTCTTCACCGAGGGTCGCCCACGGGATGCGCGCCCAGCCGCCGGCGGTGGCGGCCTCGATCGCCTCCGCGACGGTCGACACCTCCGAGGTGCGCGACTCGCGCCGCTCGCGGGACTGCGTCAGCAGCAGCGCCTGGTCCTCCTCGAGGATGACGGGAAGCAGCTCTACGAGGGAGTCGATCGCCACCGGCTCCTTGCCGCCGCGGATCCGGCGGGCCAGCATCGCGGTGCCGTTCTCCAGGTCACGGGGTCCGACCTCGATCCGTACGGGCACTCCCTTCAGCTCCCAGTCGACGGCCCGGCGCCCGAAGGGGACGTCCGTGCGGTCGTCGACGCGGACGCGGACGCCCGCCGCCTTCAGCCGGGCCCCGATCTCGCGGACCTTGGCCAGAACCGCCTCGTCCCCCTTGATCGCGAGGACGACGACCTGGATGTGCGCCAGCCGGGGCGGCACCCGGAGTCCGTCGTCGTCGCCGTGCATCATCACCAGGGCGCCGATCATGCGCGTGGTGGAGCCCCAGGAGGTCTGCCAGACCAGTTCCTGCTTGCCTTCCCTGGACAGGTACTGCGTATTGAACGCCTTCGCGAAGTTCTGCCCCAGCTCGTGACTGGTCGCCATCTGCAGCGCCTTGCCGTCGCCCATCATCCCTTCCAGGGTGAGGGTGTTGATCGCGCCCGCGAACCGCTCCTTGACCGTCTTGCGACCCGGTACGACGTCCATCGCGAGGACGTTGACCATGAAGTCCTCGTAGACCTCGCGGTGGATGTGCGCGGCGAAGTCACGCGCCTCCTCGTAGGTCGCGTGAGCGGTGTGGCCCTCCTGCCAGAGGAACTCACTCGTACGGAGGAAGAGTCGGGGTCGCAGCTCCCAACGGACCACGTTCGCCCACTGGTTGATCAGCAGGGGGAGGTCGCGGTAGCTCTGCACCCACTTCGAGAAGTACTCGTTGATGATCATCTCGGAGGTGGGCCGGACGACCGCGGGCTCCTCCAGCTCCTTGCCGCCGCCGTGCGTGACCACGGCCAACTCGGGCGCGAAGCCCTCGACATGGTCCGCCTCGCGGGCGAGATAGGACTGCGGGATCAGCAGCGGGAAGTACGCGTTCTCGGTGCCCGTCTCCTTGATGCGGGCGTCCATCTCGGCCTGCATCCGCTCCCAAAGGCCGTACCCGTACGGTCGGATGACCATGGAGCCGCGCACTGGGCCGTTGTCGGCCAGCTCGGCCTTGCTGATCAGATCCTGGTACCAGCGGGGGAAATCGTCCGCCCGGGGAGTGAGCACGGGTGCCTTTGCCATGGCGCGATGGTACGGGCCCACGTTGCCGTCATGTGAATTCTCGCCACTCCCACAGGGAAGCCACAAGCCGGACCCCACAACCCCTGGACGCCGTAGCGCGTGCGGAGTTTGCTGGCATACGGGGGAAGTGCGGGCGCACATCACGGGGGCCTCGGAAACGGGCACGGCCACATCTCTCGGCGGATTGGGGCGCTTTCGATGACACCTACGCTCGTGCGGCACTACCTGCCTCATACGGGGCCCGTGCCCCGTGTGGACCTGGGTGCACGCGCGCGTGACTGGTCCGAGATCCAGGAGCGGATGCTGGTGCCGCTCTACGAAGCGGTCTACGAGCGACTGGAAGTGGGACCCGGCACCCGGCTCCTCGGCCTCGGCTGCGGCTCCGGGCTCGCCCTGCTGATGGCGGCCTCCAGAGGCGCGACGGTCACCGGTGTGGAGCGCTTCTCCCCCGAACGGCTGGCCCTCGCCCGCGAGCGACTGCTGCCGGCCGTCTGGTCTACCCGCGCGCGTGCGCACACCCGGCTCGTCTACGGCTCCCCCAGGGACGCGGCCGACGCGGAGACGCCCGCGTACACCCTGGTGACCGCCTTCGAGCCCATCGGGTGTCTCGCGGGCGACTCGGAGGGACTAGGCGACGTGCTCGCGGGTGCGACACCGCTCGCCGCGCGCGGGACACCCGTGGTGCTGACGGGCTGGGGCCCGCCGGAGCGCTGCGCGACCTCGTCCGTGCTCCGGGTGGCGACCAGACTGGCGGACCCGCTGCGCGGCACGGGCAGCCCGCGCCCGGTCCTGCGCGACGACCTGGAGGAGGTCGCCCACCGCGCGGGCCTCAGGCCGGACGGCTCGGGACGGGTGGCCTGCCCCTTCGGGTACGCCGACGTCGAGAGCGCCGTACGGGGGCTGCTGTCGACGGGGCTCTTCGACGCGGCGATCGTCGCGACGGACCAGGCGCAGGTGGACAAGGAGTTGGCGGAGGCGTTACATCCGTATCGTCGGAAGGACGGCACGGTGTGGATGCCGAACGTCTTCCGGTATCTGATCGCGCGTACGACCTGAGGATGACCCGTTGCGCGTACGACCGGAGGATGACTACGGCTCTTCCTTGAAGAGGCGTGTGACACCCGCGATGCGATAGGCGTCCGTCTCCTCCAGGGTCTCGTTCTCCAGGAGGGCCGCCGCGAGCGCGTCCAACTGGTCGCGGTGGTCGCGGAGTTTGCGGATCGCCTCCTCGTAGCACTCGTCGACGATGCGGCGCATCTCGTCGTCGATCACGTCCAGGGTCTGCGGTGCGGCGGCAAGGCCGTAGGCCTGCTGGGCGTCGTTCGGGAGGGCGGAGAGGCGGCCGACGCGCTCGCTCATGCCCCAGCGGGCGACCATCCCGCGCGCGATGTTGGTGACCTGTTCGAGGTCGCTCTCGGCGCCGGTGGTGATCACTCCGTAGACGACCTGTTCCGCGGCCATGCCGCCGAGGGCACCGATGATCCGGCCGCGCAGATACTCCTCGGTGTACGCGTACTTGTCGGAGTCCGGGGTGGAGAGCGTCACGCCGAGTGCCCTCCCGCGCGGGACGATGGTGATCTTGCGGACGGGGTCGGCGCCGGGTTGGAGCATGCCGAGGAGGGCGTGGCCGCTCTCGTGGTACGCGGTGCGCCTGCGCTCCTCCTCGGGCATCACCAGCGGGCGTTCCGCGCCCAGTTGGACCTTCTCCAGGGCTTCCGAGAGGTCGGCCTGGGTGACCTCGCTCTGCTTGCGCTTGACCGCGAGGAGGGCGGCCTCGTTGGCGAGGTTGGCGAGTTCGGCGCCGGTCATTCCCGGAGTCGTACGGGCGACCTGGGCGAGGTTCACGTCGTGCGCGAGCGGGATCTCGCGGGTGTGGATCTCCAGGATCGCCTTGCGGCCGCCCCGGTCGGGCGGCGAGACCACGACCACCCGGTCGAAGCGGCCGGGGCGGGTCAGCGCCGGGTCCAGGACGTCGGCGCGGTTGGTCGCCGCGATGACGATGACGCCCTCGGAGCCCGAGAAGCCGTCCATCTCGGTGAGGATCTGGTTCAGGGTCTGCTCGCGCTCGTCGTGACCGCCCATGCCGGAGCCGCCGCCGCGGGCCCGGCCGATGGTGTCGATCTCGTCGATGAAGATGATCGAGGGGGCCACCTTGCGGGCCTCCGCGAACAGTTCACGCACGCGTGAGGCACCGACACCGACGATCATCTCGATGAACTCGGAGGCCGAGGCCGAGAAGAACGGCACCCCCGCCTCCCCCGCGACTGCCCGCGCGAGCAGCGTCTTGCCGGTGCCGGGCGGGCCCGCGAGGAGCACGCCCCGGGGCATCTTGGCGCCCATCTTGCGGTACTCGTCGGGGTTCTTGAGGAAGTCGACGACGTCGTTCAGCTCGCCCTCGACCTCGTCGATGCCGGCGACGTCCTCGAAGGTCGTGCGCTGCTTGCCCGGCTCCAGCTCGACCGGCTTCGGCGGGGCCTTGCGACCGAGCATGCCGCCCGCGCCGCCGAGCCCCGAGCTCATCCGGCGCGCGATGAACAGCCACAGGACGACCAGCAGCAGCATCGGGGCCAGCGAGATCAGCAGGTTGGCCAGAAAACTACGGTGTTGTACGACCGGCTCGGCCGTGACCGTGACGTTGTGCTTGGTCAGGTCCTCCCAGAGCTGGTCGTCCGCGAAGGTCGGCCGCTCGGTGTCGAACTTGGTGTACTTGCCGTCGCCGTCCGGGTTGTCCTGGCTCTTCTTGAGCTGGCCCTGGATCGCGTTGCCCTTGGCGTAGATCTTGGTGACGTTGCCCGCGTCGACCTGCTTGCTGAACTCCGTGTACGAGATCGTCGGCTCGTCGCCCTCGTTGAAGAAGGAGAGGATGAGGTTCGCGACGAGGTACACGACCAGCGCGGTGAGGATCAGGCTCCACCAGCCGCCGCGCATCTTCTTCCCGCCCGGCGACGGCTTCGGGGGCTCGTCGGGGGTGCCCTCGGTACGCCAGGGCTGGTCGGGAGACTTGCGCGGCGGCGCGGGGTTGGTCATACCGGCAAGTTACGACACGGGCCAGGCGTCGGCACGCCCAGCATGCGCCGAGGGCGCCCCTTCCGGAAAGGGGCGCCCTCGGTGACGTAGAAGACGGGTTGTCAGCCCATGAACTCTCTGAAACTCAGCTCATGAACTCTCTGCGGCTC
The DNA here is from genome assembly GCF_016612545.1 of Streptomyces sp. MBT65. Taxonomy (GTDB): domain Bacteria; phylum Actinomycetota; class Actinomycetes; order Streptomycetales; family Streptomycetaceae; genus Streptomyces. Next base: position 15,121 of record NZ_JAENRY010000063.1, read on the forward strand.
AGCCCATGAACTTCTTGAACTCGTCCGGCAGCTCGAAGTCCTTGCCGCCCTGCTCGGGCAGCCCGAACGCGTTGCCGCCCTGGGCCGCGCCGGCCTCGCGGCGCTGGGCCTCTTCCAACTCCTGCTGCTTGCGCTTCATCGGGTTGCCGGAGCGCTGCTTGCCCTTGGCCTGCTTGGGCTGCTTCTTGCTGCGGCCCGGACCGCCGCCCATGCCCGGCATCCCCGGCATGCCGGGCATCCCGCCGCCCTGCGCCATCCGGGACATCATCTTTCGGGCCTCGAAGAACCGTTCGACCAGGCCCTTCACGGCGCTGACCTCGACGCCGGAGCCCTTGGCGATACGGGCGCGGCGCGAGCCGTTGATGATGGTCGGCTCGGCGCGCTCGGCCGGGGTCATCGACTTGATGATCGCGGCCGTGCGGTCGACGTCCCGCTCGTCCAGGTTGTTGATCTGGTCCTTGATCTGGCCCATGCCGGGGAGCATGCCGAGCAGCTTGCTGATGCTGCCCATCTTCCTGACCTGTTCCATCTGGGACAGGAAGTCGTCGAGGGTGAAGTCCTGGCCCTTCTTGGACGCCAGCTTCGAGGCCATCTTCTCGGCCTCTTCTTGGCTGAACGTCTTCTCCGCCTGCTCGATCAGGGTGAGCAGGTCACCCATGTCGAGGATGCGGGAGGCCATCCGGTCCGGGTGGAAGGCGTCGAAGTCGTCGAGCTTCTCGCCGTTCGACGCGAACATGATCGGCTTGCCGGTGACCGAGGCGATGGAGAGCGCGGCACCACCGCGGGCGTCGCCGTCGAGCTTGGAGAGCACCACGCCGTCGAAGCCGACGCCGTCGCGGAAGGCCTCGGCGGTGTTGACCGCGTCCTGGCCGATCATCGCGTCGACGACGAACAGGATCTCGTCCGGCGAGACCGCGTCGCGGATGTCCGCGGCCTGCTGCATCAACTCCTGGTCGATACCCAGGCGGCCCGCGGTGTCCACGATCACGATGTCGTGGACCTTGGCCTTCGCGAACTCGATGGAGTCCTTGGCGACCTTGACCGGGTCCCCGACGCCGTTGCCCGGCTCGGGCGCGTAGACCGCGACACCGGCGCGCTCGGCGACGACGCTGAGCTGGTTCACCGCGTTCGGGCGCTGGAGGTCGGCGGCGACGAGCAGCGGCGAGTGCCCCTGGTCCTTGAGCCACTTGCCGAGCTTGCCCGCGAGGGTCGTCTTACCGGCACCCTGGAGACCCGCGAGCATGATCACGGTCGGCGGGTTCTTGGCGAACCGCAGCCGCCGGGTCTCGCCGCCGAGGATCGTGACGAGTTCCTCGTTGACGATCTTCACGACCTGCTGGGCCGGGTTGTTCAGCGCCCGGTTGAGGTCGGCGCCGAGAGCACGTTCCTTGACGTTCTTGATGAACGTACGGACGACGGGCAGCGCCACGTCCGCTTCGAGCAGCGCGATCCGGATCTCACGCGCGGTGGCGTCGATGTCCGCCTCGGAGAGCCGTCCCTTGCCGCGCAGGTTCTTGAAAGTGGCTGAGAGGCGATCAGAGAGAGTATCGAACACGGCGCTCGCGGTCCTCGGGGTCGGTGGCTATTGGGGAATCGCCCTCCAGGGTATCCCGGTCCCACAAGACCGGGTCACGGGTCAGGCCCGCAGGGTTTCCTCCAGTTTGCGTGCGACCGCCGTGGCCTCGTCGCCCGGCAGGGGTGTCCCCTCCGCCCCGGTGACATAGAACGCGTCGACCGCGTTCGACCCCAGCGTGCTGACGTGCATGCTCCGCACCCGGACCTTCGCCTCGTCCAGCGCCCGCCCGATCCGGTGCAGCAGCCCAGGTGCGTCGTGCGCGCGCACCTCGATGACCGTCGCGTGCCGGGAGGCGGCCGCGGCGACCGTCACGCGGGCCGGCGGGGCCACGACACCCCGGCGGCGCGGATACGCGGCTTCCCGCTCCGCCAGCCGCCCCGCGATGTCCAGCGACCCGTCCAGGGCCCGTACGAGATCGGCGCGCAGCCGGGCCGCCTGGGGCAGGGAGCCGTACTCGGCGGCGACCCGCCAGTTCAGCAACAGGACCGAGCCGTCCACGCCGGCCGGGAGGTCGAGCGCGCGCAGTTCCGCCGTGCGGACCGTCAGGCGGTGCATCGCCAGGACGCCGGCCACCGCGGGGAGTACGCCCGGCTGGTCGGGTACGGCGATCAGCAGTTCCACGCCGAGGGGTTCGGGGTCGCCGACGGGCTCGTCCTCGGAGGGGGGTTCGGTCTGGGCGCGCAGCGCCAGCACCGGGCCGCCGGTCGCGACCGCCTCGATCGCGAGCCGTTCCTGTTCGGCGGTGGCCGCGCCCGCCTCTGGCTCCTCGGGGGCGTCCCCGGAGAGGACGGCGGCGACCCGCTTCACCAGGTCGGTGACGAGGCCGGCCCGCCAGGAGGACCAGGCGGCCGGGCCGGTGGCCAGCGCGTCCGCCTCGGTCAGCGCGTGCAGCAGCTCCAGGGTGCTCGTCGTACCGACCGCCTCGGCGACCGAACGGACCGTCGCCGGGTCCTCCAGGTCGCGCCGGGTGGCCGTGTCGATGAGGAGGAGGTGATGCCGTACGAGAGTCGCGAGCACGGCGACGTCCGCGCGGTCGAAGCCGATGCGGGCGGCCACGTCCTTGGCGATGATCTCGCCGGCCACGGAGTGGTCGCCGGGCCAGCCCTTGCCGATGTCGTGCAGCAGCGCGGCGACCAGCAGGAGGTCGGGGCGGCTGACGCGGCGGGCGAACTCCGAGGCGCGGACGGCGGTTTCGATGAGGTGCCGGTCCACGGTCCAGATGTGCACGGCGTTGCGCTGCGGCCGGCAGCGGACCCGCTCCCAGTCGGGGAGCAGCCGGGTGATCAGCCCTTCCGCCTCCAGCGCCTCCCATACGTCGATGGTGGGCTGGCCCGAACCGAGCAGCGTCACGAGCTGCTCACGCGCCTCGGCGGGCCAGGGCGTGGGCAACGGGCGTACCCCGGCCGCCATGCGCCGTACGGCGTGCAGCGAGAGCGGGAGACCGGCCTGCGCGGCGGCAGCGGCGGCGCGCAGCGGGAGGACCGGGTCGCGTTCGGGGCGGGCGGCGCGGGCGAGCACCACCTCGCCGTCCTGCTCGACCACGCCCTCGGCGAGCGGGGAGCGCTCGGCGGCGGGTTTGGCGCCCCCGCCGAGCATGGCCCGCAGCCTCGGCCGCACGGCCCGGGACCGCAGCACGCGCCCCACCTCACGCCAGGTGACATCACTGGCGTACGACACGACGCGCGCCGCTTCGTAGACCTGCCGCAGCAGGGTGTCCGCGTCGAGGAGGCCCAGCTCGGCGGCGACCTGGTCCTGCTCCTGGAGTGCGAGCCGGTCGGTGGCGCGGCCGGTGGTGAGGTGCAGGGCGTCGCGCACGTCGAGGAGGCGGCGGCGGGCGTCGGCGAGGCCCTCGCGGGGGGCGTCGGCGAGCCAGGAGGCGGCTACGGCGCGCAGCGCGGTGGCGTCGCGGAGGCCGCCGCGGGCCTCCTTGAGGTCGGGTTCGAGGAGGTACTGCAACTCGCCCTGGCGCTCGGCGCGTTCGGCGCAGAGTTCCTGGAGTTCGGGGAGGCGCTTGGGCGCCTGGTTGCGCCAGTCGGCGAGGACGGCCGTGCGCAGGGAGGCGGTCAGGCCGAGGTCGCCGGCGATGTGGCGGGCGTCGAGGAGGCCGAGCTGGACCTTGAGGTCCTCGCCGGCGGTCTTGCGGGCCTCGGCGGGCGTACGGACGGAGTGGTCGAGGGCGAGGCCGAGGTCCCAGACCGGGTACCAGATGCGGTCGGCGAGCGCGGCGACCGCGCCGGAGTCGCCGCCGTCGTGCAGGAGGAGCAGGTCGAGGTCGCTGCGCGGGGAGAGTTCGCCGCGGCCGTAGCCGCCGACGGCGACCAGGGAGACGCCCTTGAGGGCTTCGTTGCCGGCGGCGAAGAGGCCGGTCAGCCAGTCGTCGGTCAGTTCGGCGAGGGCGGCACGGCGCGGCGGCCCGGACCGCGCCCCCTCAGTGAGGAGGCGCAGCCGGGCCGCCGCGTAGCCGCTGGGTCCGGAGTCCTCTGCATCCTTGCGCACGTCCGTACTCGTCACCCAGCGACTCCTGTTCTGTTTCTTTTTAGAGCGCGTCCGGTCCGCGCTCGCCGGTCCTGACCCGGACGGCCGTCTCGACCGGGAGGGACCAGACCTTGCCGTCACCGATCTTGCCGGTGCGGGCGGCCTTGACGATGACGTCGATCAGCTGCTCGGCGTCGTCGTCCTCGGCCAGCACCTCGATGCGGATCTTGGGGACCAGGTCGACCGTGTACTCGGCACCCCGGTAGACCTCGGTGTGTCCCCGCTGACGACCGTAGCCGCTCGCCTCGGTGACCGTCAGACCGTGGACCCCGAAGGCCTGGAGGGCTTCCTTGATCTCGTCGAGCCGGTGGGGCTTCACGACGGCGGTGATGAGCTTCATGCGTCCACCTTCTTCGTCTCCGTGGCGGTGGTGACAGAGCTGCCGCCGAAGCCGCCGCCGGCGCCGCTGAAGTCGTATGCGGTCTCGGCGTGCTCGGCCTGGTCGATGCCGGCGACCTCTTCGTCCTCGGTGACCCGCATGCCGATGGTCTTGTCGATGAGGAAGGCGAGGACCGCGGAGGCGACCAGGGAGTAGCCGAGGACCGCGCCGACACCGGCGAACTGCTTCCACAGCTGGGTGAAGGAGTGGTCGCCGTAGAAGACGCCGGTCGCGGTGGACTGGCCCTTGCCGGTGGCGAAGAAGCCGATGAGCAGGGAGCCGAGGATACCGCCGACCATGTGGACGCCGACGACGTCGAGGGAGTCGTCGATGTTGAACTTGTACTTCAGGCCGACGGCCGCGGCACAGCCGACACCGGCGATGGCGCCGACGGCGATCGCGCCGAGCGGGGAGACCGCACCACCGGACGGGGTGATGGCGACCAGACCGGCGACGGCACCCGAGGCCGCGCCGAGCGTGGTGAACGCGCCGTGACGGATCTTCTCGTAGGCGAGCCAGGCGAGCATGGCGGCGGCGGTGGCGACCTGCGTGTTGACGAACATCAGCGCGCCGACGCCGTCGTCGTTGCCGAGCCACGAACCGGCGTTGAAGCCGAACCAGCCGAACCACAGGAGACCGGCACCGAGCATGACCAGCGGAAGGCTGTGCGGACGCATGGGGTCACGCTTGAAGCCGACGCGCTTGCCGATGACCAGGATGACGCCGAGGGCGCCGGCACCGGCGTTGATGTGGACCGCGGTACCACCGGCGAAGTCGATCACACCGAGCTTGAAGGCCCAGCCGTCGGCGCCCCACACCCAGTGGGCGACGGGGACGTAGACGACCGTCAGCCACAGGGCGACGAAGAGCGACCAGGCGGAGAACTTCACGCGGTCGGCGATGGCACCGCTTATCAGGGCCGGCGTGATGACCGCGAACATCATCTGGAAGACCATGAAGACGAAGATCGGGATGGTGTAGCCGTCCCAGAGTTCCGTCAGTCCGACGTTGCTCATGCCGAGCCAGTCGGAGTTGTAGCCGATGAAGCCGTTGCTCGAACCGAAGGCGAGCGAGAAGCCGTAGAGCACCCACAGGATGGTGACGATCCCGATGCTGATGAAGCTCATCATCAGCATGTTCAGGGTGCTCTTGACGCGGACCATGCCTCCGTAGAAGAAGGCGAGTCCCGGTGTCATGAGCAACACCAGGGCGGAACAGATGAGCATGAAGCCTGTGTTCGCGGAGGACAGTTTGGGTGCCTCCGCGGCAAGCGTGATGGCGGCTGATGCCATCGGCGTCTCCTCGTCGGTTGTACGGCCCCGTGCGGGCGAAGCCTGGATGCGGTCCGGTCAAGGCGGGGGGTCCGGTTATGCGCCATGAGATTGGCGCAGCGCGGTTTCGGTCGAAGCCCCTCGATGTTTCACCGGGGTGACGAAGGCGCCGTACGTGTTACGCGTCGATGAACCGCCGGATCTCCGGCCGGGCGATCGTTATCGTGGCGCAACCTTTCCCGGCGGGGGGAAACCGGCCGCGCCCGGCGATCCGGCGGCCCGGCACGGGGGCGCCGGGGCATGGGGCTGGGGCCGTCCGGCGCCCGGTCGGGAGCCTCCCGGCGCGGTCGACGTTTTCGGCCGGAGGGCCGGCACCGCGCGCCACCCTGTGGACGGTCTTTCGAATACGAGTCCCAAAGGGCCGAGAGGTCCTCCGACCACCCGGCCCTCACCCGTCCCTCCGCCGCCGCCCGATCGGCGGCCGGACATGAAACCGACCACGGTCGGCCTTCCGATGACCTGGCATGGGGGAGCCGAGTCGGGCGGTTCGGGAAGGCCGGCCGCGGCCGGGGTTCGGGGTGTTCAGACCGCTTCGGCGGACTCCGGCAGCTCGATGGCGAGCCGCTCGGTGAGGTCGACGACATCGGCCAGATCGCCGAAGTCACGGACCGCGGTGTCGACCGTCTTTCGGATACGAGTGTTGACGCGCTCGGAGCGCACCTTCTTGGCGACGGTCATCGCCTCCGTCGCCAGCACCGCGCTCTGCTCGGGTTCGCGGCGCAGCAGGTGCACGGTGGCCATGCCGATGAGATTGAGTGCGTACGACCGCTGGTGCACCTCGTCCTTGGCGAAGAGGTCCACCGCCCGCTGCATGACGGGCTCGGCCAGCGAGGCGTAGGCGGGGCTGCGGCCGGCGACGTAGGCGAGGTCGCGATAGGAGTGCGAGTTCTCGCCGTACAGCTCGGCCTCGGAGAAGAAACGGATCCAGTCCGGGTCCGGGTCGTCCCAGTCGTGTACGTCCCCGAAGGTGTCCTCGGCCATCCGGACCGCCCGCTTGCACTTGCCGGGCTGGCCCATGTTGGCGTAGGCGCGGGCCTCCATCGCATACAGCATCGACTGGGTGCGCGGACTCGCGCAGTCCCGGCTGCCGTACTGCGCGAGGTGGATCAGCTCCAACGCGTCGTCCGGCCGACCGAGATGGATCATCTGGCGGCTCATGCTGGACAGGACGTACGACCCGAGCGGCTTGTCGCCGGCCTCCTTGGCGGCGTGCAGCGCGAGGACGAAGTACTTCTGGGCGGTGGGCTGGAGCCCCACGTCGTACGACATCCATCCGGCCAGCTCGGCGAGTTCGGCGGCGACCTTGAACAACGTGCGGTTGGTTGCCTCGGGTTGGGGCTCCTGGAGGAGGTCCGTCACCTCGTGCAGCTGTCCTACGACCGCCTTGCGGCGCAGGCCGCCGCCGCACTGGGCGTCCCACTTGCGGAACATCGCCGTGGTGGACTCCAGCAGCTCCAACTCGGGCCGGGAGAGCCGGCCTTGATGCCGGGAGGCGCTCGCGGGCTCGGGCTCCGGCTGGTGGGCCGAGGGGCCGGGGACCAGCCAGCGCTGCATGGGCTCGATGAGGGAGGGTCCCGCGGACAGGGCCAGGGACGCGCCGAGGAAGCCGCGCCGGGCCAGCATGAGGTCGCTGCGGGAGAACTCGCTGAGCAGGGCCACCGTCTGCGGGGCGGTCCAGGGCAGGTCGACACCGGACACGGAGGGTGCCTGGCGGGCCGCGCGCAGCCCCAGGTCCTCGACCGAGACGACACAGCCGAAGCGCTCGGAGAACAGCTCCGAGAGGATCCTCGGGATCGGCTCGCGCGGGTTCTCACCGTCCAGCCAGCGGCGCACGCGCGAGGTGTCCGTCGAGATGTGGTTGGCCCCCAACTGCCGGGCCCTGCGGTTGACTTGACGCGCCAACTCACCCTTGGACCAGCCGCTGCGCACGAACCACGAGCCGAGCAGCTCATTGGGGCGCTTGTCCGTACTGGCCGCGGTTGTCCCGCCTCCGCCGTTGCCGCCCACTGGAACGCCCCCATCCCTGGAACCACTTGTCGCCGCTGTGCGCCAAGCCCTATCAGAATGCCGGTAAATACGGCTTCCCGTCCCGCACTTGTCACCCTTCGAACGAGATGACGAGTTGCCTCCGGCATACCCACGAGCGCATGTGCCCCGAGGGCTTGTGCACTCAAAGTAATCCTACGATCACCCGTCCAGCCACGGCGATCCCGGAAACGCCACCATTCGCCACCCCTTCGAATGAACCTACGGTTGCCCGCGCACGATTCACTTGACATAGGACGGACGGAGGTGGGCGCAGCGGTGCACGCAGGGGCGCGTGCCGCGGAGCACACCACCCGAGGTGCTCCTGGACGCCGCCTGGATCCCGCGGCACCGGGTAGGCGTGGACGCAGAGTGACGATCCGCATCCGTCTCGTAACCACCGGTGCGTCGGACCCGTTGGAGGGGGCATGGGCTTCACGATCGGCAGCAGCCGGGGTATCCGCGAGATCCGGTCCGGCACGCGCCGCCGCGGCCGCGCGTCGGAGTGCACGGCGGTGGCCGAGTTCACCGGCCTGTGGGGCTGGGACGTGGTCGCGGGCGCCCGGGCCGCGGGCGGCGCGTGCTCCTGCGGCGACACGCAATGCCGTACGCCGGGCGCGCATCCGCTGACCTTCGCGCCCGAGGTGCGGGCCGGCGCGACCCTGGACGAAGTGACCGCGGCCTGGGCCGAGTTGCCCGGCGCCTCGATCATGCTGCCGGTGGGACGCGCGTTCGACGTCATCGAGGTGGCCGAGCCCGCCGGGCGCCGTGCGCTGGCCCGCCTGGAGCGGATGGGCCTCCCGCTCGGCCCGGTCGCGGCGACCCCCGACCACCGCGCCCACTTCTTCGTGGCCCCCGGCGCCGCCGCCGAACTCCCCACCCTCCTCTACCGCATGGGCTGGGACGACCCCACGTCCCTGGACCTGCGCGGCCTGGGCCCCGGCAGCCACATCACGGCCCCGCCCTCCGACCGGGGAGGCCTGGGCCCGGTCCGCTGGCTCCGCTCCCCCGCGCTCGACTCGGCGACGAAGCCGCCGGCGGCGAGGCTGCTGCTGGGCACGCTGGCGTATGTGGCCCACAGGTCGCGGGCGTAGCCGTGGAACGACGAAGTGCCCGTCCCCAACGGTGAGTTGAGGGACGGGCACTTCTTCGACGGGGGCTACGGCGCTCCCGCAGGCGGCGCGGGGCTGTGACATGTGCGGCTCCGCCGCGTGGGCGCGACCGGCCCCCACCGGCCCCCACCGACCCGCAGCGAAAAACCCACGCGACCCGCGGAACGTCAGTCGCCGATAAGGGCGTCAACAAATGCCTCCGGCTCGAACGGCGCGAGATCGTCCGCCCCTTCGCCGAGGCCGATCAGCTTGACCGGTACGCCCAGTTCGCGCTGTACGGCGATGACGATGCCGCCCTTGGCCGTACCGTCCAGCTTGGTCAGCACGATGCCGGTGATGTCGACGACCTCGGCGAAGACCCGGGCCTGCACCAGCCCGTTCTGCCCGGTGGTGGCGTCGAGCACGAGCAGCACCTCGTCGAGCGGCGCGTGCTTCTCGACCACCCGCTTGACCTTGCCCAGCTCGTCCATGAGCCCGGTCTTGGTGTGCAGTCGCCCGGCCGTGTCGATGAGGACGACGTCGACCCCCATCTCCTTGCCCTCCTTGACCGCGTCGAACGCGACGGAGGCGGGGTCACCGGCCTCGGGCCCGCGCACGGTGTGGGCACCGACCCGCTCACCCCAGGTCTGCAACTGGTCGGCGGCGGCGGCCCGGAAGGTGTCGGCGGCACCGAGCACGACGGTACGGCCGTCGGCCACGAGCACGCGGGCGAGCTTGCCGGTGGTGGTGGTCTTGCCGGTGCCGTTGACCCCGACGACCATCACGATGCCGGGCTTGCGGTCCTCGGGCTCGGTCTTCACGGTGCGGTCGATGTCGGTGCCGACCAGCTTGAGCAGTTCCTCGCGGAGCAGGGTGCGCAGCTCCTGCGGGGTGCGGGTGCCGAGCACCTTCACGCGGGCGCGCAGTCCGTCGACCAGTTCCTGGGTGGGGGCCACGCCGACGTCGGCGGTGAGGAGGATGTCCTCGATCTCCTCCCAGGTGTCCTCGTCGAGGTGCTCGCGGGACAGCAGCGTGAGCAGCCCCTTGCCGAGCGCGTTCTGCGAGCGGGAGAGCCGCGAGCGCAGCCGGACGAGCCGTCCGGCGGTCGGCTCGGGGACGTCCAGTACGGGGACGTCCGGTACGGGGGGTTCCTCGACGGCGACCGGGGCCGAACCGTCCGGAAGATCCACCTCCTCTATCGTCCGGCGCGCTTCGTCGCGCGGCGTCTCGGCCTCGTCGCCGACGTGCGGCTCGGCCGGCGGGGCGGTGATGTCGGGCACGGAGGTGGGCGGCGGGGGCAGCGGCTTCTTACGCCGACTACCGACGACGAGCCCACCGAGCACACCGAGCACGACCACGGCGATGACTACAGCAAGGATGACGGTTTCCATAACCCACCCAGTATCAGCCATGGGTCTGGCCGGGGCCCAGCTTGGGCGCGGCCGGGGTTCGGAGCGGGTTCGGAGAGGGTTCGGGGTGTGTCCGGACCGGGGTCCGGGACCTGTCCGGAGCAGGGTCCGGGACCGGTGCCGGGCTCGGGGGAGGGCGGGCGAGGCGGGGAAGGCCGGGCAGGCGAGGCAGCCGTGACGAACCAGGCACCGCCCACGCCCCCGCACACGCCGAGACGCCCGGACGCCCACGGCAACGGCAACGGCAACGGCAACGAGCATGCCCACGGCCACAGCCACACCCATGGCCATCTGATGTCCCGTCAGCTACCGTCCCCCACCACACACGAAGGGGGACCTCCCATGCCCGTCTCGGTCGTACGTTTCAATCTCGTCGAACCCGGCGCGACCCCCGCCTCGCTGAGCGCCCGCTACCGGGCCGCCCTGGAGATGGCCGCGTACGCCGACGAGCACGGGATCACCACCGTGCAGACGGAGGAGCACCACGGCGTCGCCAACAACTGGCTGCCGTCGCCCTTCGCCTTCGCGGGCGCGGTGTTCGGCGCGACCCGGCACATCGCCGTGACCGTCTCCGCGGTCATCGGCCCGCTGCACGACCCGCTGCGGCTGGCCGAGGACATCGCCGTACTCGATCTGCTGAGCGGCGGCCGGCTGGTGACCGTGGCCGGGATCGGGTACCGGCCCGAGGAGTACGCCCAGTTCGACGTGGACTGGAAGCGCCGGGGCAAGCTCCAGGACGAGCTGCTGGAGACGGTCCTGAAGGCGTGGTCCGGCGAGGAGTTCGAGTACCGCGGCCGTACCGTACGGGTCACCCCGCGCCCCTTCTCCGACCCGCACCCCCTGCTGCTGGTCGGCGGTTCCTCGAAGGCCGCCGCGCGTCGGGCCGCCCGGCTGGGGCTGCCCTTCTTCCCCAGCGCGCACCTTCCCGACCTGGAGGCGTACTACAAGGACCGGCTGGTGGAGTACGGCACCGAGGGGTGGACCATGATGCCGGGCCCGGAGACCCCCCTGCTGCACATCGCCGAGGACCCGGACCGGGCCTGGGCCGAGTACGGCGCGCACTTCCTGCACGAGGCGCGGACCTACGCCTCCTGGCAGTCCGGGGAGATCCGCTCGGCGGTGAAGTCGGGGGCCACGACCGTGGCGGAGCTGCGCGCGGAGGGCGTCTACCGGATCCTCACCCCGGACGAGTGTGTGGCACTGGGCCTCGACAATCTCGTACTGCATCCGCTGTCGGGCGGGATGCCGGTGGACGAAGGATGGCGCAGCCTGCGGCTGTTCGCGGAGCGGGTGCTGCCGCGGCTCGGGGAGTGACCCCGACTCGGAGAGTGACCTTTACCCGCAACCGGTGGACCGGCCGGTCGACCGGTGGTCCACTGCGGTCATGACCTTGGCTGTGGATGTGTTCCTGCGTGACGCGGACGGCCAGTGGAACGTGCTCGACGTTCCGGAGGGCTGCAACGACTCGGCCGGTTTCGAGAACTGGCGCGAGACCGTGTGGGGCTCGGCGCCCGTACGCGCGCTGGGCGCCACGTACCTTCCCGTGCTGGCCTCCAGCGACCTGTACGTCGAGGCCTCTGACGTACCGGACTTCCTGCGCGAGCTCGCGCTGCTGCGGGAGCATCTGGAAGCTGTCGTCGCGGCGGTCGGTGAGCGTACCGACCTCGTGGAGAGCCGCCTGGACAACATCGAGGCCGCCGCTCTCCGGGCCCGGGAGATCGGCGGCGGCGTCCTCATCTGGTGAGCCCACGGACGTGGAAAGGTCACCGACGCAGGAACGGAAAGGGTTTCGGGGAGACGGGCGGCGGGGGATGAAGCCCGCCTCCCCGAGCATAGGGGAGGGGGCCGGTCAGCCCATGTCCTCCAGCTTCTTGCCCTTCGTCTCCTTCACGAACTTCAGGACGAACGGGATGGAGAGCGCGGCGAACACCGTGTAGATCACATAGGTCGCGGAGAGGTTCCAGTCGGCCAGCGACGGGAAGCTCGCGGTGATGGCCCAGTTGGCGATCCACTGCGCGGACGCGGCGACACCGAGGGCGGCGGCGCGGATCCGGCTCGGGAACATCTCGCCGAGGAAGACCCAGACCACGACACCCCAGGACAGGGCGAAGAACAGGACGAAGACGTGGGCCGCGATCAGCGCGGTCCAGCCCTGCGCGGTGGGCAGCTTGCCGTCGACGAGGTGGTAGGAGAAGGCCCAGGCCTCCAGCGCGAGACCGACGACCATGCCGACCGAGCCGATGAGGGCCAGCGGCTTACGGCCGATGCGGTCCACGAAGATCATGGCGATCACGGTGCCGATGATGTTGATGATCGACGTCGTGAAGGAGTAGAAGAACGACTGGGTCGGGTCGACACCGACCGACTGCCACAGCGTCGCGGAGTAGTAGAACGCGACGTTGATGCCGACGAGCTGCTGGAAGGCCGAGAGGCCGATGCCGACCCAGACGATCGGCTTGAAGTAGAAGCCGCCACCGCCGAGCAGGTCCTTGAACGTCGACTTGTGCTCGCTCTTCATCGCGTGCTCGATCTCGGCGACGCGGGCGTCCAGGTCGATGTCGTCGCCCTCGACCTCACGCAGCACGTCGTGCGCGCGGCTCAGCTTGCCCGCGGAGATCAGGAAGCGCGGGGACTCGGGGATGGCGAAGGAGAGCAGGCCGTAGAGGACGGCCGGGACCACCATGACGCCGAGCATGACCTGCCAGGCCTCCAGGCCCATGAGCTTGCCGCGCTGGTCGCCGTCGGCGGCGTTCAGCAGACCCCAGTTGACCAGCTGCGAGATCGCGATGCCGATGACGATCGCGGCCTGCTGGAAGGAGCCGAGCCGGCCGCGGTAGGCGGGCGGCGAGACCTCGGCGATGTAGGCGGGGCCGATGACGGAGGCCATACCGATGGCGAAACCGCCGATGACCCGCCAGAAGGCGAGGTCCCAGAGCGCGAAGGGCAGCGCCGAACCGACGGCGCTGACGGTGAACATCACCGCGGAGATCTGCATACAGCGGATACGGCCGATGCGGTCGGCTATCCGGCCGGCGGTCGCGGCGCCGATGGCACAGCCGATCAGGGCGATCGCGATGACCTGCGCGAGGACCGTGGAGCCTACGTCGTAACGGTCGCGGATCGCCTCGACGGCGCCGTTGATCACCGAGCTGTCGTAGCCGAAGAGGAAGCCGCCCATCGCGGCCGCCGCCGCGATGAAGATGACATGCCCGAGATGTTCGGGATGAGCCGACCCGGCTCCTGACTGAGGTGCCTGCGCAGTGCTGGTCACGTGTAACTCCTGAGGCCACCGGCGTCGCTGCCGGGGTGGGGGGCGACCCTTCCAGTGGCGCACAGCTTCCCGCTGCCCACCACCTGAAGGTAAAAGCAACGCTGAAGAGACTATGCCTTCAAGTTTCGAAGTCAACAGGGGGCCTCATGTGAACTTCAACCCCACAGGCGACAGCCATGCATTCAAGAATTGAACACACGATGGAGGTCCAGGGAACCCTGTGACGGTCTAGCGAAGGCGCTGCGAGATGACCTTCGAGACCCCGTCGCCCTGCATGGAGACGCCGTACAACGCGTCGGCGACCTCCATCGTGCGCTTCTGGTGGGTGATGACGATCAGCTGCGAGGCCTCCTGCAGCTCCTGCATGATCCGGATCAGCCGCTGGAGGTTGGTGTCGTCGAGCGCCGCCTCGACCTCGTCCATCACATAGAACGGACTGGGCCGCGCCTTGAAGATCGACACGAGGAGCGCTACGGCGGTGAGGGACCGCTCGCCGCCGGAGAGCAGCGAGAGCCGCTTGACCTTCTTGCCGGGCGGGCGGGCCTCCACATCCACCCCCGTGGTGAGCATGTTGTCGGGATCGGTCAGGATCAACCTGCCCTCGCCGCCCGGAAACAGTCTGCTGAAGACACCCTCGAACTGGAGGGCCGTGTCCCGGTAGGCCTCGGTGAAGACCTGCTCGACGCGCTCGTCGACCTCCTTCACCACTTGAAGCAGGTCGGCGCGGGTCTTCTTGAGGTCCTCCAGCTGCTCGCTGAGGAACTTGTGCCGCTCCTCCAGCGCCGCGAACTCCTCCAGCGCGAGGGGGTTCACCTTGCCCAGCTGCTGGTACGCCCGCTCGGCCGACTTGAGCCGCTTCTCCTGCTCCGCCCGGTGGAACGTCCGGGGCTGGTTGCGCGGGTCCTCCGGGTCCTCGGGCAGGATCTCGCCCTCGGCGGCGAGCGAGGGCGGCACGAGCTGGTGCGGCCCGTACTCCTCGATCAGCCCCGCCGGCTCGACCCCCAACTCCTCCAGCGCCTTGGTCTCCAGCTGCTCGATCCGCATGCGCTTCTCGGCACCGAGCACCTCACCCCGGTGCACCGAGTCGGTCAGCTTGTCGAGCTCGCCCTTGAGGTCGCGCCCCTGGTTCCGGGCGGCGGTCAACTCCTGCTCGCGGCGCGCCTTGGCGGCATCGGCTGCGGTGCGCTCCGCGTCGGCACGGCCGAGGGACACCTCGACATGCGCGAGCAACTGCCGCGCCCCGAACGCGACGGCCTCGGCGACCGCGGCCTCATGCCGCAACCGCGCGAGCCGCTGCTCCGCCCGAGCCCGCGCCTCCCGCTCGGCCCGAGCCCCCCGATCCAGCGAATCGGCCCGCCCGGCAAGCCCCTTGACCCGCTCCTCATGCGTACGGACCTGAAGCCGCGCCTCCATCTCGGTCTGCCGAGCATTGGCCCCGTCAGCGGCAAGCCGATCCCGCACACTCGTATCGGGCTCCTCCTCGACCGGCAACTCCTCAGCCACAGCCAGCCGTTCAGCCAGCACTTCAGCCTCTTCTACGGCCTTGTCGAGCGCGTCCTGCGCTCGTGCCGCCGCCGCGGTCGACCGCTCGGCCTCGCCGGCGGCGCCCCGCGCCTGTCCGGCCAGTCGGCCCAACTGCTGTGCCACGGCCGACTTCTCGCGTTCCGCGGCTCGGCGGCGCTCCCCCAACTCCTCGACCAGCGCGGCGCATTCCTTGCGGCGCTCGGCCGCGGTCTGCTGGGTGCCGGCCAACTCTTCGCAGCGGACGGCCAGTTCTTCGAGTTCGGCAGCTGCTTCGTCCACGGAGGCCTGGACTTCGAGGAGGCTGGGGGCGCCGGCGGAGCCGCCGTGGGCGAAGTGGGCTCCGAGCAGGTCGCCTTCGGCGGTCACCGCCGTCAACTCCGGGCGCGTGTATACGAGTTGCTCGGCGTCTTCGAGGGTGCTCACGACGACGATGTTGTGGAGGAGGCGGCGGATGGCGGGCATGAGGTCGGCGGGGGCGCGTACCAGGTCTGCCGCGAAAGGCTGTTGGGCGGCTGCGGGTGCGTCGTGGCCGGGCGCGCTCCGCGGCGCGGCCGCGAACGAATCCTGCCCCGCGCTCCCTTGGGGCGCCTCGGCCACCGGCGACGAGATGTCCAGGTCTCCTGCCAGCAGCAGTGCCGCCCGGCCTCCGTCCTGCTTGCGCAGCAGGCGGATCGCGTCGGCCGCCGAGGACGGTGTCGTCACCGCGATCGCGTCCGCCGCCGCGCCGAACGCTGCCGCCAGGGCTGTCTCGTGGCCCGGGGTCACCGTGAGCAGTTCCGCCGCCGGGCCCAGGATTCCGGTGAGGCGGTCGCGGGCGCCCAGCAGTATGCCGGTGCCGTCCTTGCGGCGCAGGCCCAGCGCCAGCGCCTCGTGGCGGGCCTGGGTGGCGGCTCGCCTGCGTTCCGCCGCCGTGGTCGCCTCCCGGGCTGCCGTCAGCGCGGCCTCCGCCTCGGCGAGCTGCCGCTTGACCTGCTCGTGCCGGTCGGAGAGTTCGGCGTCGCCGGCGTCGAGGCCGTCCACCTCGGCCTGGAGGGTCTCGTACTCCTCCTGGGCGGTGACCGCACGTTCCTGGGCCTCGTCGCGGGCGGCGGCGAGGCGGTCGATCTCGGCCTGGGCGGAGGCGGCGCGTGAACGGGCCGCGTTGACCTGGCCGTTGAGCCGGGCGAGGCCTTCACGGCGGTCGGCGATGGAACGGGCCAGGTCCTTCAACCGCCGTTCCTCGGCGGTGAGTTCGCGTTCCAGTTCGGAGCGGTGGGCGACCGTGTCCTCCAGGGCGTGCTCGGCCGCCTCCAAGGCCGCTTCCAACTCGGCCTCCTGCTCGCGGATCCGGGCGGCCTCGCGCTCCATGTCCTCGGGGTCGCGGCCCCGCCGTTCCTCGGGGGGTGCGGAGGTCGCGCTCTTCACTCGGGCGTCGGCCAGCGAGATCGTGCCGCGGACCCGCTCGGCCAGTTGGGACAGCTCGTACCAGGTCTGCTGGGCGCGCTGGAGGCGCGGGGTGAGCTGCCGTACCTCGTCCTCCAGGAGTCCCTCGCGCTGGAGCGCCTTGCGCAGCTCCAGCTCGGCGGCCTCCTTGCGTTCCTTCAGCGCGGCCTCGTCGGCGATCTCCGTGTTCAGCGCCTGGCGCAGTCGTACGAGATCGTCTGCCAACAGCCTCAGGCGCGCGTCTCGGAGATCCGCCTGGATGACGGCGGCGCGGCGGGCGACCGCGGCCTGGCGGCCCAAGGGCTTGAGCTGGCGGCGGAGTTCGTCCGTGAGGTCCTGCACGCGCGCGAGGTTGGCCTGCATCGCGTCCAGTTTCCGCAGCGCCTTCTCCTTGCGCTTGCGGTGCTTGAGGACGCCGGCCGCTTCCTCGATGAAGGCGCGCCGGCCCATGGGGTCGGCGTGCAGGACGGAGTCGAGCTGGCCCTGGCCGACGATGACGTGCATCTCGCGGCCGATGCCGGAGTCGGAGAGGAGTTCCTGGATGTCGAGGAGGCGACACGTGTCGCCGTTGATCTGGTACTCGCTGCCGCCGTTGCGGAACATGATCCGCGTGATGGTGACCTCGGCGTACTCGATGGGCAGCGCCCCGTCGGAGTTGTCGATGGTGAGGGACACCTCGGCGCGGCCCAGCGGAGGGCGGCCGGTGGTGCCGGCGAAGATGACGTCCTCCATCTTGCCGCCGCGCAGCGACTTGGCGCCCTGTTCGCCCATGACCCAGCTGAGCGCGTCCACGACATTGGACTTGCCCGAGCCGTTCGGACCGACGACGCACGTGATTCCCGGCTCGAACCGGAGCGTGGTCGCCGAGGCGAACGATTTGAACCCCCGGAGGGTCAGGGCCTTGAGGTGCACGCCGCTGGACTCTACCTTCCGCCGCTCGCTCTCTCCATGAACGTCCGGTTCCCCGCGGTTTCGCCCTTGAACGTGCAGGGCACACCAAACGTTAAAGAGGGTGGAGGCATACGGGGGAAAGAAAGAAGGGACGCCGAAGCGTCCCTTGCAAACTCTGACAGCTCAGTGGTTGATGCGGGCAGCCCAGCCCCTGTCTGTCATGGTGCGTCGCAGTGATCAGGTGAGCGCGGGCTCAGCCTGGCGTACGTCGATGCTCTCGAGAAGCGAATCGTGAGTTGCGGCAGCCGTCAGTGCGTCGTTCTCGTCCTGGATCCGAACGAGCTCGGATTCCAGGTCCTGGACGCGCTGCTGGAGCCGTCGCATCTCGGCGAGGAGTCGCGGGTCGGAGCCGCCGACGTAACCGAGAAGCGCCTTTGCCATGATGGATGGTCCTCCACACTGAGTGACCGACCGAAGCGGTGTGGGTCGTGAGGGAATCGCACCCGCGATGCTTGACAGTCTTGAGTGTTGTTCTGCTGTTCTTCCATGCCAAACAGCTAAGGTGCGCGGGGCTTTCAGAGTCTCACCAAAAAGTTTGACGGTCAACACGATCACGCCTCGTATTGGCGGGCATCCCGGGGGCACGCGGCCCTGACCGGGCGGCGCTGCGACTCCTGCGGGTCTCGCTGGATATGGCGATCATCCTTAGGTGCGGAGCCTGCCAGAGCGAGCCGTTCTTGGCAACCACCAGGCCATTTCTGCTGTGGGCAGGTGCCGGCGGCATGTCCCGCCGCGTCCGCCAGGGCCGCTTTACACCGTTTCGCAGATTGTGCTCAGCGGATCGCGAAGCCGTCGTAGCCGCCGCGAGGTGTGTCCCAGATCTCGGTGACGCCGTCCACGCGCCCGGGCGTGTCGTGCCCCTGGAGCCAGCCGAGGAGTCCTTCGCAGCCCTCGCGCGATCCCTCCGCGACCACTTGCACGCGTCCGTCGCCCAAATTGAGAGCAAAACCACTCAGGCCGCCGATCTCCAGCGCTTTGGCACGGGTAAACCACCGAAAACCCACACCTTGCACACGCCCTCGCACCCAGGCGACCAACCGCACATCCTCGCTCATGGCTGCAACCTAACCGGCCAATGTCTCTCTGGACACTTGCTCCCCTCGCGCCATGCGGTACCGTCCGCCCCAATGAATCTCATATGAAACTCACTCGATCGAGTGAGCTGGGTCACCGCACGGACGAGTTGACCGCAAGGACGAAAGGCAAGGACATGGGACGCCACCGACGCTCCGCCGCCGGCCGCGCCGCCACGGGCCGCGCCACGGGGGTCACAGAGACGCACGGCTCATACACGAGCGGCTACGACCCGCATGACTCGTACGACTGGAACGACCGCTCCGACCGGAACGACCGCTTCGCCTGGAACCCGGCCGACGGCTCGACGATCGGCATGGCGCCCTATCTCCACCCGGAGGGCCCCGCCGAGTTCCACCAGAACCACCAGGCCCCCGCGGACCACCGGGTCCGCGAGGTGCTCACGAACCACGAGGTCCCGCCGAAGAGCGAGGCCCGGCTGCGGGCGGAGACCCGGCTGAAGGCCGAGTCCAGCCTGAAGAGCGAGGCCTATCTCTTCGCCACCCAGGAGGACTACGCCGTGGTCTTCCCGGAGGCGGCCGGCGCCTCCGCGCGGGGCGACGGCTCACGCTCGGGCCGCGGGCGCCGTCGTAAGCGCAAGACCGTGCCGCCGGCGGTCAAGTCCGGTCTGCTCGGTGTCTCCGCCGCGGTCGCCATCGGTACGGTGGCGGTGGCCGCGGGCGCGATGCCGGGGCTGGACAACTACAAGCTCGGCGGTGGCGGCGGCTCGGACAAGGTGCAGGCCGCCGGTTCACCGAGCAACTCGGCGACCGAGCAGGGCGGCACCTCGGGCAACGCGGAGTCCCGCGACGACGGCTCGTCCACGAGCCGTGACGCGGACCGCGCGGCCTCGCCCTCGGCGGCTCCGACCGAGTCCGCCACCGCGCCCGCCACGAAGGCCCCGGCGAAGAAGCCTGCGGCCACCCCGACCGAGGAGCCGACGACCTCGACCCCCTCGGCGAAGCCCACCACTCCGACGCCTACGCAGTCCGCGGACACACCGGTGACGGTCTCCGCGGAGGCCGCCGCCGAGGCCGAGGTGCTCAAGCTCGTCAACGAGCAGCGGGCGCTTGTCGGTTGCAGCCCGGTGGCCGCCAACAGCTCGCTGACCACGCTGGCCGAGAACTTCAGCCAGCAGATGGCCGACCAGGACTTCTTCGACCACACCGACCCCAGCGGGGCCACCCCGTGGGACCGGGCGGAGAAGCTCGGCATCACCAACCTCGGCGGCGAGAACATCGCCCGCGGCCAGGCCGACGCGGCCGCGGTCATGGACGCCTGGATGAACAGCGCCGGCCACAAGGCCAACATCCTGAACTGCGACTTCAAGACCCTGGGCGTCGGTGTGCACTTCGGCGCCGAGGGCCCCTGGTGGACGCAGGACTTCGGCTACTAGGTCGAGTACCGGCCCGACCGACCACGACAGGGAGCGCTAACCACTGGTTAGTGCTCCCTTCTGGTTAGCGCTGCATTCGCGTACGCTTCTGCCATGGACACCACCCAGGAGCGTACGGAGGAGCAGAACTTCCCGTACAGCGTCTTCGCGAAGGCCTGCCCCTCCCGAGGCACCCTGGAGCACGTCACGGGCCGCTGGGGCGGACTCACCCTGTGCGCGCTGCACGAGGGCTCGCTGCGCTTCAACGAACTGCGGCGCCGCGTCGACGGCGTGAGCGAGAAGATGCTCTCGCAGACCCTGCACGCCCTGGAGCGCGACGGCCTGGTCCACCGCGAGGCCCAGCCGACCAACCCACCGCGAGTGGACTACGAGTTGACCCCACTGGGCCACGGCGTCGCCGAACGCCTCATGGGACTGGTCGACTTCGTGGAGGGCCGCATGGACGAGGTCCTGAAGGCCCGGACACGCTACGACGAGACACGGGACGACCACTAGGTCCGCGACGGCGTCTTGATCCGCCGGCCTTCGCCACCCGCTGGTTCCTTGGCTCCCGCGAGGCTCGCGGGGCCCGCGGGAGCGTCTGGACTCGCTGGCCGTCGCGGCCGACCTGCCCCTCCGCGCCCGCCGACCAATTGCCTCCCGCGAGTCCCGCAGGGCCCCGCGACGGCGTCCGAATCCGCCGGCGCCCTCACCGCTCGCCCCCTAACTCCGCGGCAGCCTCTGGCACTTCGGGCAGAAGTAGCTCGACCGGTTCATCCACGCCTGCCGCTTCATCGGCGTACCGCAGCGTCGGCACGGCAGCCCCTCGCGGCCGTACGCGTCGAGCGAGCGGTCGAAGTAGCCCGACTCCCCGTTGACGTTGACGTACAGGCTGTCGAAACTGGTGCCGCCCACGTCGAGGGCCGCGTTCATCACGTCCCGTGCGTGGCCCAGGAGTTCGGCGGTGCGCGGGCGGGTGAAGGTCGCGGTCGGACGTTCGTAGTGGACGCGGGCCCGCCAAAGGGCCTCGTCCGCATAGATGTTGCCGACCCCGCTGATCAACGACTGGTCCAGCAGGGCCCGTTTGATGGTCGTGCGCTTGCGGCGCAGCGCCTGGTGGAACAACTCGTCGTCGAACAACGGGTCCAGGGGGTCACGCGCGATGTGCGCGATGACGTCCGGCAGCCCGTCCGGGGTGGTGTCGTGCAACGACAGCCCGCCGAAGGTGCGTTGGTCGACGAAGCGGAGTTCCGTACCGAGGCCGTCGGCGAACCGCACCCGGATGCGCAGATGCTTCTCGTCGGGGAACTCGTGCTGCTGGACGAGGAGTTGACCACTCATCCCGAGGTGGGCCAGCACCGCCTGGTGGGTGTCCTCCAGCGGCAGCCACAGGTACTTCCCGCGCCGGCTGGGCGTCCCGATGCGATGCCCCTTGAGCCGATGCGCGAAGTCGTCGGCGCCGGCGACATGACGCCGCACCGCACGCGGATGCAGCACCTCGGCATCGGCGACGGTCCGCTGGGCGACCCAGCGCTCCAGGCCCCGCCGGACTACCTCGACCTCGGGCAACTCGGGCATGGCATCCCCTGCTGGTCACGGGTGAACGATCCGAGCGCCCGCCCCACTCGGGGACGGGCGCTCGGGTCGTACTGCTTGGTCAGGCGGACGCCGACGAAGGGTCGGCGTTCTCCTCGGCAGGCTGCTCGGCGGCCTCGGTGACGACCTCGGCGGGCTGTTCGGCCGCCTCCTTCGCCTTCTTGGCCCGCTCGTCCGCGTCGGCCCGGATGGACCGCCAGGCGGACTCGGCGGCCTGCTGCTCCGCCTCCTTCTTGCTGCGGCCGGTGCCGGTGCCGTACGAGACGCCTCCGACGCGGGCGGCAGCAGTGAAGGTCTTCTCGTGATCGGGGCCGGTCTCCGTGACCAGGTACTCGGGGACACCGAGTCCTTCGGTCGCGGTGAGCTCCTGGAGACTGGTCTTCCAGTCCAGGCCGGCACCGAGGTTCGAGGACTTCTCGATGAGCGGGTCGAACAGGCGGTGCACCAGTTCGGAGGCCGCGTCGAGGCCCTGGTCGAGATAGACCGCGCCGATCACCGCTTCCAGGGTGTCGGCGAGGATGGACGCCTTGTCCCGGCCACCCGTGCCCTCTTCACCGCGGCCGAGCCGGATGAAGGAGCCGAGTTCCAGACCGCGACCGACCTCCGCCAGCGCACGAGAATTGACCACCGCGGCCCGCAGCTTGGCCAGTTGGCCTTCGGGCAGGTCGGGGTGGGTGGTGTACAGCGTGTCCGTGACGACGAGGCCGAGCACGGAGTCCCCGAGGAACTCCAGCCGCTCGTTCGTCGGCAGACCGCCGTTCTCGTACGCGTACGAACGGTGGGTCAGCGCACGCACCAGAAGGGCGGACTCGAGGTGATACCCGAGCCGCCCTTCCAACAGCGTGTGGGACGAGGCCGTGTCCGCCTGTTTCTTGGCGACTGAGTCCGCCTTGACGTCAGACATGGAGCCTCTCACCAGCCGCTCAGACCTCGAGGACCTGGCGCTTGTTGTACGTGCCGCAAGACGGGCACGCGATGTGCTGCTGCTTGGGCTCGTGGCAGCGCTCGCACGCAACCAGAGGGGTGACCGCAGCCTTCCACTGCGACCGGCGGTGGCGCGTGTTGCTGCGCGACATCTTCCGCTTCGGAACAGCCACGGCTACTTCTCCTGCTTCTCGTTGGCGCGCGCCGGTCGGGGCGCTTCGCCACTGATCTCGTCCTTCTCGCCGTCTTCGAGTGAACCGGCGAGTCCCTGCAGTGCCGCCCAACGGATGTCGACGGCTTCGTGGTGGTGGTCCGGGTCGTCCGTGAGCCGTACTCCGCACTCGGAGCACAGGCCCAGACAGTCGTCCTGGCACACCGGCTGCATCGGCAGTGCGAGCACCACCGCATCGCGCAGCACGGGTTCGAGGTCGAACAGGCCGTCCTCGATGAAGAGCCTGTCCTCGTCTTCCTCGGCGTCGTCGACCGGTTCCGCTTTCACACGGCCACGGTCGTCGGCGTCAGGGTACGAGAACATCTCCTGGAAGTCCGCTGCGAGCGACAGCTCGAGCGGCTCCAGACACCTTACGCACTCCCCCTTGGCCAGTGCACGGGCGGTGCCTGTGACAAGCACCCCTTCCATGACGGACTCAAGGCGGAGGTCGAGCTCCACCGGGGCGCCTTCCGGCACTCCGATGACTCCCTGGATACCGAGATCCTTGGGAGCCTCGATCGAACGGTTCAGGCGCTGCAGCGCACCAGGACGCCGACCCAGCTCGTGAGTGTCGAACACGAGAGGGTTGCGGTGGTCGAGGCGGGCGTTCAGAGCCATCCCTGTTCTTTCGGTCTGCTAGCTCAAGAGGACGCTGCCCTTCGGTGCTTCCGGGCAGCGTTGATCGCGGACGTACACGCGACCGAAGAGCCAGGATACTGGACCTTTCGCTCACGGCCCAATCCGGTGGTTCCTTACAGGCCTCGACCCTGCTCGTACGCCCGCAGCTGCTCCGCGCTGATCATGCCGGTGTCGAAGAGGCTGGTCTCGTCGAGCGCGTAGCCCTGCTGGCCCTGGTTCTGCTGCGGGTCGACCTGGGCCTGCTGCATCTGGTTCGGGTCGTACACGGGCTGCTGGCCGGTGTCGTAGCCCTGATAGGCGTACGGGTCCGCCTGCTGGTACCCGTAGGGGTCCTGCTGCTGGGCGTACCCCTGCTGCTGGTAGCCGTACGGGTCCTGCTGCTGGGCGGTCTGCTGGTAGTCGTAGGACGCCTGCGGGGCGTAGTCCTGCTGCTCGGGCTGGAGCGGGGTCGCCGAGACCGGGGTGTCCGTGACGGTGGCGAGGTCGGCGAGGTAGTCGGCGTCGCTGGTGTGCTGGACCTGGTTGCCGTCGTCGTCGAGGGCGAGGGCTCCGAGATCGTCGCTGGCGAGCCGCCCGTGCAGCTTCTGCCGGCCCTTTCCCACGGCTTCCAGGGTCTTGGCGAGGACCGCCTCGAAGGCGCCGAGCTTGACGTCCACGTACGCGTCGGCGTCGCGGCGCAGGGTCTCCGGGTCGTGGCTGCGCTCGGGGGCGTCCTCGTCCTCGTAACCCTGGTCGTCGATGCCGGGGCCCGTGCCGAGCAGCTTCTCGCGGCCCCGCCCGACCGAGCCGAGGGTCTTGGTGAGGACGACCTCGAAGTTGGCGAGCTTGGAGTCGACGTAGTCGTCGGCCTCCGCGCGGACCTCCTCGGCCTCCTGGCGGGCCTCGGCGAGGATGCGGTCCGCCTCGTTCTGCGAGCGGCGGGCGACCTCGGTGTCGGAGATCAGCGAGCCGCGCTCGGCGTGCGCGGTCTGGATGATCCGCTCGGCCTCCTGGCGGGCCTGCTCGACCATCTCGTGCCGGCCGCCGATCAGCTCCTGCGCCTCCGCCAGCGAGTCCGGCAGTGCCGCGCGCACCTCTTCGAGCAGCGTGAGCAGCTCGGCGCGGTTGACCACGCACGAGGCCGACATGGGCATGGACCGGGCGCTGGAGACCGAGGCGACGATCTCGTCGAGCTTCTTCTGCACGTCCACCGTGTGCTCGCCACTCTCTACCGACGTGTTGGAGACGGACGGGTCGACTGTACGACCACTCCCGCCCCGCCCGACACCGGGTGACGCACTGTCAGTCCCTCAGCTCTGGCCGAGCCGCTCGTGCAGCGCTTCCAGGACGACGGCCGGCACCAGGTGGGAGATGTCGCCGCCCCACTGCGCGACCTCCTTGACCAGGGAGGACGACAGGAAGCTGTAGGTGGGGCTGGTCGGGATGAACAGGGTTTCGACGCCCGACAGTCCGTTGTTCATCTGGGCCATCTGGAGTTCGTAGTCGAAGTCGCTGACCGCGCGCAGGCCCTTGACGATGGCCGGGATGTCGCGCTGCTTGCAGAAGTCGACGAGCAGGCCGTGGTACGCCTCGACCTGGACGTTGCCGAACTCGGCGGTGACCTCGCCGATCAGCTCGATCCGCTCGTCGACGGTGAACATGCCCTTCTTCGACTGGTTGATCATCACGACGACGTGCACGACGTCGTAGAGCCTGGAGGCACGGGCGATGATGTCGAGGTGTCCATTGGTGATGGGGTCGAACGACCCCGGACAAACGGCGCGGCGCAACTGAGTTCCCTCGCTCTCCGGTCCGGTCATCGTGCGTCTTCGCACGTAGAGGCGGCGCGACCGTACCAAAAGGTCCCCTCGCCGTAGCGACGGGCCCGGATCGCGTCGAACCCGTCCGGCCACCCGAATTCGCCGCCTCTGGTGCTGCGCTCCACGGTGACGAGCGCGTCCGGCGCGAGCCAGCCCCCCGACCGGAGTGTGAGCAGAATCTCCCGAAGATCGTGATCTGGGACAACATACGGCGGGTCGAGAAAGACGATGTCGTACGGGTCCGTCGGCGCCGGCGTCTGGACGATCTGTTCCGCTTTGCCCGCCCTCACCTCGGCGCCGGGGAGGCCCACGTTCTTGACGTTCTCCCTGATGACGCGGGCGGCCTTCGGGTCGGCCTCGACGAGGAGGGTGTGGCTCGCGCCACGGGAGAGTGCCTCCAGGCCCACGGCTCCGGAACCGGCGTACAGGTCCAGGACCCGTTCGCCGCTCAAGGGGGCGCCCAGGAGGGACTGCCAGGTGGAGAAGAGGCCCTCGCGTGCGCGGTCGGAGGTGGGGCGGGTTCCGGTGCCGGGCGGGACGGCGAGTCGACGTCCGCCGGCTTCACCGGCGATCACGCGGGTCATCTGGGGTCCTTGTCCGTGGGTGAGTGCAGGTCCATTGTGGCTGGTCGCGGCCGCGCGGCGGTAACCGCATGCGGACTACGGCCGCACGCTCCTGGGAGCAGGTCGGCAGGCCGCTAGCCCTTCTCCAAGTACTGCTCCCTCTCCTCGTCCAGCAGCGCGTCCAGCGCCGTACGCAGCCCGGGGAGGTGCTCCAGTTCGGGATCCGCCTCCACCACCTTCGTCGCCTCCTCCCTCGCCTCCGCGATGACCTCCTCGTCCTCGATGACGGACAGCACCCGCAGGGACGTGCGGGCACCGGACTGCGCCTGCCCCAGCACATCGCCCTCCCGGCGCTGTTCGAGGTCGATGCGGGAGAGTTCGAAGCCGTCGAGGGTGGACGCGACGGCGGTGAGCCGTTGGCGGGCGGGGCTGGCCTCGGGCATCTCGGAGACCAGGAGGCAGAGGCCGGGGGCGGAGCCGCGGCCGACGCGGCCACGGAGCTGATGGAGCTGGGAGACGCCGAAGCGGTCCGCGTCCATGATCACCATGGCTGTGGCGTTGGGCACGTTGACGCCGACCTCGATGACCGTCGTCGCGACCAGGACGTCCGTGTCCCCGGCGGCGAAGCGGCGCATCACCGCGTCCTTGTCGTCGGGGTGCATACGGCCGTGCAGCACCTCGATCCTCAGCCCCTGGAGGGGGCCCTTGGCGAGCTGGGCGGCGATGTCGAGGACGGCGAGCGGCGGGCGCTTCTCGGCCTCGTCCTCGGCGGACTTCTTCTTGCCGGCCTTCTTCGGGTCGTCGTCCTCGTCGCCGATGCGGGGGCAGACGACGTACGCCTGATGGCCGTTGGACACCTCCTCGCGGACCCGCTCCCAGGCGCGGGCCAGGAAGTGCGGCTTGTCGGCGGCGGGGACGACATGGGTGGCGATCGGTGAGCGGCCGGCCGGGAGTTGGTCCAGGACGGAGGTCTCCAGGTCGCCGAAGACCGTCATGGCGACCGTGCGCGGGATGGGGGTGGCGGTCATGACGAGCAGGTGCGGAGGCTGCTTGCCCTTGCCGCGCAGGGCGTCGCGCTGCTCCACGCCGAAGCGGTGCTGTTCGTCGACGACGACCAGACCCAGGTCGTGGAACTGGACCTTGTCCTCGATCAACGCGTGCGTGCCGATCACGATCCCGGCCTCGCCGGTGACGAGGTCGAGGAGTGCCTGTCGCCGACCGGCCGTCCCCATGGACCCGGTGAGCAACGTGACCTTGGTCGCCCGCTCGGCCCCGCCCAGCATCCCGCCCTCGGCCAGCTCCCCCATCATCTCGGTGATGGAACGGTGATGCTGCTGGGCGAGCACTTCGGTGGGCGCGAGCATCGCGGCCTGTCCGCCCGCGTCGACGACGGCGAGCATGGCGCGGAGGGCCACCATGGTCTTTCCGCTGCCCACCTCCCCCTGAAGCAGTCGATGCATCGGATGCTCCGTCGCCAGGTCGTCGAAGATCTCCCTGGACACCTTCACCTGCCCGTCCGTGAGGGTGAACGGAAGGCGGTCGTCGAAGGCGGTGAGGAGGCCGTCCGGAGACGGTGTGCGGGCTACGGCGGGGAGTTGGGCGTCGGCGTGGCGGCGGCGGGCGAGGGCGACCTGGAGGACGAAGGCCTCGTCCCACTTGAGGCGGTCGCGGGCGGCGGCGATGTCCGCCTTGGTGTGGGGGCGGTGGATCTTGAGGAGGGCTTCCGGGAGGGAGACCAGGCCACGGCCCTCGCGGAGGGAGTCCGGGAGGGGGTCGACGGCTTCCTGGGCGCTGGGCAGCGCCGTCTGGAGGGCCTTGCCGATCTTCCAGGACTCCAGTTTGGCGGTGGCGGGGTAGATGGGGATCAGGGAGCCCGCCCAGGTCTCGACCGCTTCCTCGGTGTCACCCTTCAGCAACTCGTATGCCGGATGAGCGAGTTGCAGACGGCGGTTGAAGACGGAGACCTTGCCGGCGAACATCGCGCGTGTGCCCGGCAGCAGTTCCTTGTGGGGTTTGTGAACTCCCGAGCCGAAGAAGACGAGTTGGAGCCGGCCGCTGCCGTCCGTGATCGTGACTTCGAGACGCTGGCCCTTGCCCCGGGGGGCCTTGCTGGACGCGAAGGTGTGCAGCCGGGCGTCGGCGACCTGGGCGACCACGGTGACGTGCTCGTCCATCGGCAGCTCGGCGAGGTGCGTGAGCTGGCCCCGCTCCTCGTACCGGCGCGGGTAGTGGTGCAGGAGGTCGCCCACCGTGTGCAGGCCGAGATGCTCGGCCATCACCTTCGCGGTGGCGGGGCCGAGCACCTTTTTCAGTGGTTCTTCCAGTGCGGGCACGAGATCCATTGCACACCACGCCACTGACAATGCCGTATACGTCTTGCGAAACTCCTGGTCAGGTGGGTCGTTCGCGGCCTAGGATGGCGCGCTCCGGCCATCCCCCGCGGTCACCGCCTCACAGGGACCGCCCGACCCTCGCGCCGATCGCACTTCCCCCACCTCGGCGCTGCGACGATGGACTCCCAGACCTCACAGTCATCACAGGCATCCCAGTCACCTCACACGTTCCAGGTCGACCTGCGCGGTCTGGTGGACCTGCTCTCCCATCACCTCTACTCGAGCCCCAAGGTCTATCTGCGCGAGCTGCTGCAGAACGCCGTGGACGCGATCACCGCCCGCCGCGCCGAGCAGCCCGACTCCCCTGCCCTGGTGCGCCTGTACGTCGAGGGCGCCACCCTGCGCGTCGAGGACTCCGGCGTCGGGCTCACCGAGGCGGACGTGCACAACCTCCTCGCGACGATCGGCCGTAGCTCCAAGCGCGCCGACGGGCTCCAGGAGGCCCGCTCCGAGTTCCTCGGGCAGTTCGGCATCGGGCTGCTGGCCTGTTTCGTGGTCGCCGAGCGGATCCGGGTCGTCAGCCGCAGCGCCCGTACGCCCGAGGCGCCGCCCGTGGAGTGGACGGCGACCGACGACGGCTCGTACACCGTGCGGACGCTGCCCGCCGCCGAACACCCCGAACCGGGCACCACCGTGCACCTGGTGGCGCGCGCGGGCGCCGGTGAATGGCTCACCAAGGAGAAGGTCCTGGGGCTGGCCCGGGACTTCGGGGCGCTGCTGCCGTACGACGTCCGGGTGGACGGCGAGGCGATCACCGATCTGCCCGCGCCCTGGGACCGGCCGTACCCGAGTCCCAGCACCCGGCGGGTGGCACTCGCGCGGCACTGTCACGAACTGTTCGGGTTCACACCGTTGGACTCGATCGACCTCTCCGTGCCGCTCGCGGGCATCCGGGGCGTGGCCTACGTCCTTCCCGGCGCCGTGAGTCCGGCGCAGCGGGCCAGTCACCGGGTGCACCTCAAGGGCATGCTGCTGACCGAGCGGGCCGAACAGCTGCTGCCCGACTGGGCGTTCTTCGTGCGCTGTGTGCTGGACACGGACAGTCTGCGGCCCACGGCCTCGCGCGAGTCTCTCTACGAGGACGAGACGCTGGCCGCCGTACGGGAGGCGCTCGGGGAAAGGATTCGCTCCTGGCTGACCGGGCTCGCGGCGGGTGATCCGGAGCGGCTGGCCGCGTTCCTGTCGGTGCACCACCTGGGGGTGAAGTCCCTGGCGCGGCACGACAAGGAGATGCTGCGCACGATGCTGCCGTGGCTCCCGTTCGAGACGACCGACGGACGCGTCTCCCTGGAGGAGTTCGCACAGCGGCACCCGGTGGTGCACTTCACGCGGACCGTCGAGGAGTACCGGCAGGTCGCCCCGATCGCGTCCGCGCAGGGCATCGGCGTGATCAACGGCGGTTACACCTACGACGGCGAGCTGGTCGAGGCGCTGCCGTCGGTGCGCCCGGGGACGGTGGTCGCCGAGCTGGACTCGGACACCGTGACCGCGCACCTGGACTCGGTCGACCCGGCCGAGGAGCTGGCGCTGGCGGACTTCCTGGCCGCCGCGCGGGCCAAGTTGGACCCCCTGGGGTGTGATGTCGTCCTCCGGGCGTTCCATCCGCTGTCGGTGCCCGCGCTGCACCTGGACGACCGCTCGGCCCGGCACGAGCAGGCCCGCGCGGAGGCCGAGGAGCAGGCCGACGACCTGTGGGCGGGCATCCTGGGCTCGCTGCGGGGCAGTGCGCCACGCGCGCGTCTCGTGCTCAACCATCTCAACCCGCTGATCCGGCGCATCAGTTCGCTGGGGGACCGGGACCTGATCGGGACGGCCACGGAGTCGCTCTACGGGCAGGCACTCCTGATGGCGCAGCGACCACTGCGCCCCGCCGATTCGGCACTGCTGAACCGGGCGTTCATCGGCCTCCTGGAGTGGGCCACACACGGGGAGGGCGACCACTGATGACCGGGATCACGGACTTCGACGCGCTGCGCCGGGCGATGGCCGAGAACTCCGAGGAGCCGGAGGGCCCGGCCCGCAACGCGCGCGCGGAGCAACTGCTGGGCGAGGCCGAGAAGTTGGACATCCCGCTCGCCGTCATCGAGGCGCTCGGGCACCAGCTGAAAGTCTACAACTACAGCTCCGAGAAGGACAAGATGTTCGTCCCCTTCGCGCGCCTGCTGCGCATGTGGGACGAACGGCCGGAGGACTTCGACGAGTACGAGGTCCACTCGCTGCACTGGGTCTTCAAGTGGATGTCGTCCGGGATGCTCGGCCAGCCGCACATCCCGCTCGCGTCGATCGAGAAGTGGCTCGGCGAGATGGAGCACCGCTACCGGCTGGCCGGGCACTCCGAACGGGCCGTGCGCAGCGCCGAGTTCAGCGTCGCCTCGCACGTCGGGGACCTCGCGCGGGCCGAGCGGGCGTACGCCGCGTGGCTGGCCGCCGACCGCGACACCATGGCCGACTGCCACGCGTGCGAACTGCACACCCAGGGCGAGTGGCAGGTGCAGCGGGAGCGGGACGCGGAGGCGCTGGAGCTGTGGCAGCCGGTCCTGGAGGGCGAGTTCACCTGCGCCCACGAGCCGCACACCGTCCTCGCGTCCTCCCTGGCCCCACTGCTGCGCCTGGGCCGGGCCGACGAGGCACGCGCGCATCACCTTCGGGGCTTCCGTCTCGTACGGCCCATGGAGAGCATGCGGGGCGCGTACGCGGACCATGTGGAGTTCTGCGCGCTGAGCGGCAACGAAGCGCGCGGTCTTGAGCTGCTCGCGGAACGTCCGGCGTACTTCACGGACTCCGGGAACCCGCGCAGCGGGCTGGACTTCCTGTCCGTGGTGACCCTGCTGATGGACCGGCTGACCGAACTGGGGCTCGGCGACCAGCAGGTGCCCGGGCCGACCGGCCGGGCGTGGACCGCACGCGAACTCGCCGTCCACGCACGCGTGGAGACCCTAGCCCTGGCCGCCCGCTTCGACGAGCGCAACGGCACGACCCACGTCGGCGACGGGGTACGCGCGCGCATGGACCAGCGGCCGCTGGTGGAACGGCTCCCCCTGGGAGTGCGTTCCGCGGGCCGGCCGACCACGGCACCCGTCGTGCCGGGCACGGCGGTCCCGGAGCGGGCCCCGGAGAAGGACCTCGCCGAACTCCTCACGGAGGCACGGCGACTGTCGGACACGCTGCAACCGCACGCCGTGGAGGCCTGGTCGGCGGTCTCGCGTGCCGCCGAGGGCGGCGAGCTGTCCGCCCGCGACCGCGCGGAGATCGCCGACCACCAGGCGATGGACCGGGGTCCCGAGGGCCTCGCCCTCTTCGAGCGCGCGGCCGAGCTGTTCGCGGAGGCGGGCGACCCCGGGGAGGCGTGGGCGGCACGCGCGCGTGGAGCGTACGTACGCGCTCTCACGGGCGAGATCGACGAGGCCCTCGCGGCGATCGCCGAGCCGTACGACGCGGTGCTGGCCCTGTACTCCGAGGACGGCACGGGCGTACGGCAGACGGCGGCCGTGCTGATGAGCCGGGCGCGCGTCCTGATGCGGCGGGTCCACGGGGAGTCCCCCGAGGACACCCCCGGTGCCGAGGACCTGGCCGCCGCCGAGGCCGCCGTACGGGAGGTGCTGGCGCTGGTCGAGGGGCACACAGGGGATGACGTACGACTGGCCGCGCGGGGCGCCGAGGGGCAGGCGATGCTGGCCGAACTCGCGGTGCGGGGCGGGGACTTGGAGACGGCCGTGCGGCTGTTCTCGAAGGCGTCGACGGCGTTCGTGGTCGCGGGGCTGCCGTGGTTCGCGGTGGAGTACGAGGCCCGGTTGGCCGGGCTCGCCCATCACCTCGGCGACATCGCGGAGGCGGAGCGGGCGCTGCAGGCCGCCCTGGAGCACGGTGGGCCCTATCTGGAGGCGCCAGGACGGGCTCAGCTGCATCTCCAGCTCGCCGAGGTGCTCGGCGGCCGGGGACGGTCCGAGGAGGCCGCCGAGCACGCCCTGGAGGCCGCGCACTGGTCCGACGAGGCGGGCGAGGGCCCGACGCTGGGCGCCTGGGCCCGCCACCAGCTCGGCGGTTTCCTGCTGCGGCAGGGCCGCTGGGCCGAGGCCGCCGAGGTGCTGGAGTCGGCGCTGCCCGACCTGAGCGTCGAGACGCACGGCGACGGCGCGATCGTCCAGACGCAGTGGTGGCTCGGTGACTGTCTGAGCGAGCTGGGCGAGCACCGGGCGGCGGCCGAACGGCGGTTGCAGGCGGCCGAGATCGCCCGGCACTGGCCCGAGCAGAACGACCACGCGACGCTCGCCCATCTCGCCGCCGAGTCGCTGGGCCACGCGGAGCTGCCCGCCGAGGCGGACCAGGCCTACGAGCGCGCGGGTGATCTGTGGCGGTCCCTGGGGAACGTGCACGGGCTCGTCCGCTCGCTGCGCGCCCGCGCGTGGCTGGCGTTGCGCGCGGACCGGGGTCCGGACCGGGCGCGGGAGCTGATGGCGGGCGCGATCGAGGAGTGCGAGGCCGCGCTGCTCGTGACGGACGACCAGGAGGCACGGCAGCGGCTCACCGGTGAACTGGGCCACACCCACCGGCAGTTCGGCGAGCTGCTGGCCCGTTCCGTCGCCGAGGAGGCCGAGGACAGCGCGATCCAGGCCGCGTTCGAGGACGCCCTGGCGCAGACCGCGGAGGCGGTCACCGTGTTCGCCGCCCTCGGCGAGGGCGCGGTGCACACCCGCACCGGCGCCGAACTCGCCGCGGGCTGGCTGGAGGCCGACCTCAGCCGCCCCGCCGACGCGGCCGCACGCGCGCGTGGCGTGCTGAAGGCCTACGAGGGTGCCGACGACGGCGACGAGACGGTACGGTCCCGTCGCGCCGAGGCGGAGCAGCTCCTCCAGCTGATGGAGGAGCAGAACGACAACAAGTAGTCCCCGGTCAGCGGACGGGCCCTACTCGACGCCGATGAGCAGCAGGGCGCCCTGCCGACCGCCCCGGTAGACCACCGTGTCGACCGCGAGGTACGACTCCCGGACGTGCACCTCCAGGATGTCGGCGACGCTCGCGGGGGCCTCGTCGCCGAGGACGAGCGTGACGAGCTCGCCGCCGGCCGCGAGCATGCGGTCGAGGACGGCCCGGGCGGTGGCGGTGACATCGGCGCCGATCACGGCCACGTCGCCGTCGACGAGCCCCAGGACGTCCCCGGCCTGGCAGATGCCGGCCATGGTCCAGGACTGGCGTTCGGCGACGGCGACCTCGGCGTAGCGGGTCGCGCCCGCCGCCGAGGTCATGGAGACGACGTCCTCGTCGAAGCGGCGCTCCGGTTCGTGCACGGCGAGCGCGGCGATCCCCTGGACCGCGGAACGCGTCGGGATCAGCGCGACCCGGATGCCCTCGGCACGGGCCTGCTCGGCGGCGGCAGCGGCCGTGTGGCGCAGGTCGGCGTCGTTGGGCAGCAGCACGACCTCACGCGCGTGTGCCCGCCGCAGGGCCGCGACCAGTTCCCCGCTGGCGGGCGGCTCCCCGGGGCGCGCGAGGACGGTGGTCGCGCCGGCCTCGCCGTAGAGCCCGGCCAGGCCCTCGCCGGGGACGACGGCGACGACGGCCCGCTGGGCGCGCTCCCTGGGCGGCCGTTCGGCACCAGTGGTGTGGACGTCGCCGAGCCCGAAGTGGGTGATCCGGATCCGGTGCGGCCGGCCGGCCTCGACACCCGCCTCCACGGCGGCGCCCGCGTCGTCCACGTGCACGTGGACGTTCCACAGGCCGTCGCCGCCGACCACGACGAGCGAGTCGCCCAGGGCGTCGAGCCGCTCCCGCAGCCGGGTCACGGCCGAGTCGTCGGCCTCCAGGAGGTAGATCACCTCGAAGGCGGGGCCGCCTTCGCACGGGGTGCCTTCGGGGGCGCCCGGAGCATCGAGAGCGTCGGAAGCGTGGGAGTCCTGCGAGGCATGGGGGTCATGGGGGTCATGGGAGACGAAATCGTCCTCCACGCGTGCGTGCGTCTCCACCCCCGTGAAGACCGGCCCGTCCCCCGTGAACGTCTCCACCAGCGCGGCCAGCACCGCGACCAGCCCGCGCCCGCCCGCGTCGACGACTCCCGCGCGCTCCAGGACGGCCAGTTGCCCCGGGGTCGCGGCCAGCGCGGCGCACGCTCCCTCGTAGGCGGCCCGTGCGACGGTCCCGCAGTCGTCCCCGCCGTCCTCCCCGCTGTCGTCGGCCGCGTCCGCCGCCGCCGAGGCGACCGAGAGGACCGTGCCCTCGATCGGGTGGGCCACCGCGTGCCGGGCGGAGTCGGCCGCGCGCCGTAGGGCCAGCCGTAGTCCCTCGCCATCCGTGTGAGCCGTCTCACCGTCGGCGGCGAGCACCTGGGCCATGCCCCGCAGCAACTGAGCGAGGATCGTCCCGGAGTTCCCGCGCGCCCCTATGAGCGCCCCGTGGGCCATCGCGCGGGCGGCGTCGGCCAGCGGCGGTTTCTGCTGGGTCAGGGTGCCGTGTCCGTCGAACACCGCCTCGACCGCGGCGACCGCGGACTCCATGGTCAGGTACAGGTTGGTGCCGGTGTCCCCGTCGGCCACCGGGTACACGTTGATCGCGTCGATCTCCTCGCGCGCACGCCCCAGCGCCCGCAGCGCGAGACCGCACCAGGTGCGCACCGCGAGAGCATCGAAGAATGTCTGCGGCACCTGCGGCACCTGCGCCTCCTTGAGCTGCTGGACTGGCACGCAGCGTAGACCTTGGGACGGCCCGGGCCCGAGGAGGGCCGGAGCGGGCCCCCGACCAGGCATGGTAGTTTCGTTGTACTGGCGCAGTCGTTGTATGCTGCTCCGGTTGCCCGATCCCGATCGGGCCATCCCCCCTGGCAGCGCCACTCAGATCTTACGATCTCGATTCCGGCATGCCGGGATCATCCGTAAGTGCATCTGTGCATCTGAAGTCTTTGGAGTGACCCGTGGCTGCCAACTGCGACGTCTGCGGCAAGGGGCCGGGCTTCGGCAACAACATCTCGCACTCGCACCGCCGTACGTCCCGTCGCTGGAACCCGAACATCCAGCGCGTCCGTACCGTGGTCAGTGGGACGCCGAAGCGCGTGAACGCTTGCACCTCGTGCATCAAGGCCGGCAAGGTCTCGCGCTGACGCACTGCTGAGCGCGCGGCCACTGCTGGTTCGCTGCATCGAGCCGGTCCACCTCGTGTGGGCCGGCTTTTTGCCGTGCCCTGTCAACAAACCGGCGCTTCAGAAACCCACGCTTCAGAAACCCGCGCAACAAAAACCTGCGCTTCAGGAATCCGCACTCCGTAGCGCCCACCCATGATCCACCGGCCCGATCCCGCCCCCCAGCGCGAACCCCGCCGCGATCGCCCCCGTGACATACGCCTTCGCCGCAGTCACCGCCTCCGGCACCGAGTCGCCCTTGGCCAGCTGCGAGGCGATCGCCGAGGCGAGCGTGCAGCCCGTGCCGTGGGTGTGCCGGTTGTCGTACCGGGGTGCGCGCAGCCAGTGTTCCTCGGCGCCGTCGGTCAGCAGATCCACCGCGTCCCCCGGCAGATGACCGCCCTTGATCAACACCCACCGCGGCCCGTACGCCAGCACGGCCGCCGCGGCCTCCCTGAGCCGCTCCTCCGAGTCGACCCGGACACCGGTCAACTGCGCCACCTCGTCGAGGTTCGGCGTCGCGACGGTCGCCACGGGCAGCAGTTTCGTGCGTACGGCGTCCAGCGCGGAGTCCGCCAGCAGCGAGTCCCCGTGCTTCGAGATGCCGACCGGGTCGACGACCGCCGGAGCGTCCGTCCCCGCGAGCAACTCCGCGACCGTCTCGACGAGTTCCGCCGACGCGAGCATCCCGGTCTTCACGGCCTGTACGCCGATGTCGTCGACCACACTGCGGTACTGGGCGCGCACCGCCTGTGACGGAAGTTCCCAAGCCCCTTGTACTCCGAGGGAGTTCTGCGCGGTGACCGCGGTGACGACGCTCATGCCGTGCACCCCGAGCGCGAGCATCGTCTTCAAGTCGGCCTGGATTCCCGCCCCTCCACCGGAGTCGGAGCCGGCCACCGTCAGCACCAGGGGCTTCACGACTCGATGTCCCCGAAGTGGTCCCAGCCGCCCTTGCTGGTCCACGGCGCCCCGTCGACCGTCACCTGGGGCAGCGCGGAGGGGTTGAGGACCTCGCCGATGACCTTCCAGCGGGCGGGCAGCTTCACGTCCGGGGCGAAGGTCGCCACGATCGCGTGGTCCTCTCCCCCGGTGAGCACCCACTGGATGGGGTCGACACCGACGGCCTGCCCGATGTCGTGCATCTGCGTCGGCACGTCGATCGCGCCGGACCGGATGTCGATGCGCACCTTGCTGGCCTCCGCGATGTGCCCGAGGTCGGCGATCAGCCCGTCGCTCACGTCGCACATCGAGGTCGCCCCGAGCCCGGCCGCCGCCGGACCCGCGTGGTACGGCGGCTCGGGGCGCCGATGCGCCTCCACGAACGCGCGCGGCGAGCGGAAGCCCCGCGACAGCACCGCGAACCCGGCCGCCGACCAGCCCAGCCAGCCGGTCACCGCGACCACGTCACCGGGCTGCGCGCCGGCCCGGGTGACCGGCTCCCGGCCGCGCAGATCGCCGAGCGCGGTGATCGACACCATGATCGTGTCGCCTCGTACGACATCGCCGCCGACCACCGAGGCGCCCGCGACCTGGCACTCGTCGCGCAGCCCGTCCATCAGCTCCATGGGCCAGGTGACCGGGAGTTCGGCCGGCACGACCAGGCCGAGGAGCAGCGCGGTCGGTACGGCGCCCATCGCGGCGATGTCCGCGAGGTTCTGCGCGGCGGCCTTGCGCCCGACGTCGTAGGCGGTGGAC
Organism: Streptomyces sp. MBT65; assembly: GCF_016612545.1. Lineage (GTDB taxonomy): Bacteria > Actinomycetota > Actinomycetes > Streptomycetales > Streptomycetaceae > Streptomyces. The sequence continues at coordinate 52,012 of NZ_JAENRY010000063.1, forward strand.
CAGTCGCGGCGGAAGTGGCGGCCCTCCAGCAGTATGTCGGTGCTCGCCACGACCCTGCGGTCGGGCGCGGCGACGACCGCGGCGTCGTCGCCGGGGCCGACCCGGACCGCGGGGGTGGTGGTGAGCCGGGAAGTGAGCTCCCTGATGAGCCCGAACTCCCCCAACTCACCGACGGTGCCCTTCATCGTTCGTCCTCTTCTCGTGACGGCAGCGCCCGGTCGCGAGCCGTCGGTGTGCTCGGTACGGTCGAGGTGACCGTCGACTTCAGTCGTGCCCGTGCCCCGGCACGGGGGCAAGCGCCTCCGCGGGTCTCCCCGCGGCGAGCGGCGACGCGATACCGTGGCGTTCCTTTTCCCCACATGATCCTCGTGGCCGCCCTGGAGGTTCCGTGGTACAGGCGTACATCCTGATCCAGACGGAGGTCGGCAAGGCGTCGACCGTCGCCGAAACGATCAGCAAGATCCCTGGAGTGATCCAGGCCGAGGACGTGACAGGACCGTACGACGTGATCGTGCGCGCCCAGGCCGACACGGTCGACGACCTCGGCCGCATGGTGGTCGCCAAAGTCCAGCAAGTGGACGGCATCACCCGCACCCTGACCTGCCCGGTGGTGCATCTGTAGCCCCCGTCTACCCTTGGCCGGTGAACTCTCTCCGTCACCGGCACCGTTCTGTCATCGGGCTGTCCGTGCTCGCCGCGTTGATCGCCGTCGCGGGCTGCTCCTCAGCAGACGACAGCGTGTCGGCGGCGGTTCCCTCGCCGGGCGCGAAGGTCACCGGGCTGTGCCGGAACCTGGACAAGATGCTGCCGTCGAAGGTCGACGACCGGGGCCGCCGGGATCCCGAGCCCGCGTCCGCGCTGACCGCGGGCTGGGGGAACCCGGCGATCATACTGCGCTGCGGTGTCGTCAGACCCGCCAAGATGAACGACCCGGAGGCCGACGGCGTCGAGGTGAACGGGGTCGGCTGGCTGCTGCAGAAGCAGGAGGACGGCTCGTTCCGTTTCACCACGACGCTGCGCAAGGCCTACGTGGAGGTGACCATCCCGAAGGAGCGCACCGGGGACGGCATGGCGCCCCTGGTCGATCTCGCGAAGGCCGTGAAGAAGGCGATCCCCGAAGGGATCGCCGACTAGCGGTACCGGAGCGACCGGCTCAGCGCAGCCCGGTCGAGCGGCGCAGGGCCGCCTGCACCAGGAGGTCCACCAGCTCCCCGTAGGAAACGCCGCTGGCCTGCCACATCTGCGGGTACATCGAGATCGGCGTGAAGCCGGGCATGGTGTTGATCTCGTTGATGACGAACTCGCCGTCTTCGGTAAGGAAGAAGTCCGCCCGCACCAGCCCCTCGCAGGAGGCCGCGTCGAAGGCGTCCACCGCGAGCCGCTGGACCTCGGCGGTCTCCTCCGGCGTCAGCGGGGCGGGCACGATACCGGGGGTCGAGTCGATGTACTTCGCCTCGAAGTCGTAGTACGCGTGCTCCTGGGGCGGCGGGATCTCGGCGGGCACGCTCGCGCGCGGCCCGTCCTCGAACTCCAGCACCCCGCACTCGATCTCGCGGCCACGCAGCGCGGCCTCCACGAGGATCTTCGGGTCGTGCCGGTGCGCCTCCTCGATCGCCTCGTCGAGTCCGGCCAGGTCGTCGACCTTGGTGATGCCGATCGACGAGCCCGCGCGCGCGGGCTTCACGAACAGCGGCCAGCCGTGCTCACCCGCGAAGTCGACGATCTTCTTGCGCGCGGCGGACTCGTCCCGCTCCCACTCGCGCGGCCGGATCACCACGTAGGGGCCGACCTTGAGGCCGAACGAGGTGAACACCCGCTTCATGTACTCCTTGTCCTGGCCGACGGCCGAGGCGAGCACACCCGCGCCCACGTACGGCACACCGGACAGCTCCAGAAGTCCCTGGAGGGTGCCGTCCTCGCCGTAGGGGCCGTGCAGGACGGGGAAGACGACGTCGACCTCGCCGAGGGCCTTGGGCACGGATCCCGGTTCGCTCAGGACGACTTCGCGGTTCCCGGGGTCGAGCGGGAGCACCACACCGCCCTCGCTCGACTCGGTGAGCTGCTCGACGTCGGGCGTACGGCGGTCGGTGATCGCCATGCGTTCCGGTGCGTCGGCGGTGAGGGCCCAGCGGCCTTCGCGGGTGATGCCGATCGGCAGGACGTCGTACTTGGTCCGGTCGATGGCCCCGAGGACGGCGCCGGCGGTGACCACGGAGATCCCGTGCTCGGAGCTGCGGCCGCCGAACACGACGGCCACACGCGGCTTGCGAGGCGGCTGCTCAGGGTTCTGGGAGAGGTTCTCGGTGCTCATATCGCGATGAGAGTACCCGGTGGTACCGCTTTGAGTCAGCGTCCGTTGACCCGCGTTGCTCACCGTCGCTCGGGCTTCGCGCTGCGCGACATCAGCTCCTTGAGGGCGACCACCGGCGGCTTCCCCTCGTGCACGATCTCGAAGACCGTCTCCGTGATCGGCATGTCGACGTCGTGTCTGCGGGCCAAGTCCAGCACGGACTCACAGGACTTGACGCCCTCCGCGGTCTGCTTGGTGACCGCGATCGTCTCCTGGAGGGTCATCCCCTTGCCGAGGTTCGTACCGAAGGTGTGGTTGCGCGAGAGCGGCGAGGAGCAGGTCGCCACCAGGTCGCCCAGGCCCGCGAGCCCGGAGAAGGTGAGCGGATCCGCGCCCATCGCGATGCCGAGCCGGGTCGTCTCGACGAGCCCGCGGGTGATCAGCGAACCCTTGGCGTTGTCCCCGAGCCCCATGCCGTCCGCGATGCCGACGGCGAGCCCGATCACGTTCTTCACCGCGCCGCCGAGCTCGCAGCCCACGACATCGGTGATGGTGTACGGCCTGAAGTATGGGGTGTGGCAGGCGGCTTGGAGCCGGCGGGCCACGGCCTCGTCGGTGCAGGCGACCACCGCGGCGGCCGGCATCCGGGAGGCGATCTCCCGCGCGAGGTTGGGCCCGGAGACCACGGCGATTCGGTCCCGGCCGACCTTGGCGACGTCCTCGATGACCTCGCTCATCCGCATGACGGAGCCGAGCTCGACGCCCTTCATGAGCGAGACGAGGACCGTGTCGGGCGCCAACAGGGGTGCCCATTCGGCCAAGTTGGCGCGCAGCGTCTGCGAAGGGACCGACAGGACGGTGAAGTCGGCGCCGTCGGCGGCCTCGGCGGGGTCGGTGGTGGCCCGCAGGTTCTCCGGGAGTTCGACGCCGGGGAAGTAATCGGGGTTCGTACGCGTGGAGTTGATGGCCTCCACGACCTCCGCGCGACGCCCCCACAGCGTGACCTCGCAGCCCGCGTCGGCGAGCACCATGCCGAACGCCGTGCCCCACGAACCGGCGCTGAATACGGCCGCCTTGACCGGCTTGCTCACGTGCCCTGCCCCTCTTCCTGCTCGACCCTCGGCTCGCTCGCCGACTCGGTCCGAGACTCCAACTCGTGGGTTTCCGCGGCCGTTCGGCGCCGCTGCTCGATCCGCTCGCGGCGCGGGTCGTAGGGCGTCACGGGCGCCTTCGTGCCGCGGATCTGCTCCAACAGGCGGGTGATGTCGGCCATGATGACCTCGGTCGCCTCCTTGAGGAGGTCCGGGCTCATCTCCTTGCCGTAGAACCGCGTGAGGTCGACCGGCGGGCCCGCGAGCACATGGCTGGTCTTGCGCGGAAGGACGCGCAGCTTCTTGGCGTACGGCGGGAGCAGTTCGTTGGCGCCCCACTGGGCCACGGGAATCACCGGGCACTGGGTCTGAAGGGCCACCCGCGCGGCGCCGGTCTTTGCGGTCATAGGCCATTGGTCGGGGTCCCGGGTGATCGTTCCCTCGGGATAGAACGCGACGCACTCGCCTCGCTCCACGGCGTCGATCGCGGCGCGGAAGGCACTCAACGCGTCCGTGGTCTCGCGGTAGACGGGGATCTGTCCGGTGCCGCGCATCGCGGCACCCACGAATCCCTTCCCGAAAAGACTGCTCTTCGCCAGGAATCGCGGAACACGTCCGGTGTTGTACTGAAAGTGTCCGTATGCGAAGGGGTCCACTTGTGAATTGTGGTTCACCGCGGTGATAAACCCGCCCTCGGCCGGAATGTGTTCCATTCCACCCCAGTCCCGCTTGATCAGAAGCACCAGCGGCGGTTTGCAGAGGACCGCTGCGAAGCGGTACCAGAACCCGATTCTGCGGCGGGGCACGCGAACACCTTCCTCTAGGACCTGGGGGGCCGCACAAGTGTCGCCCCAGGCCGCCGGTCTGTCGAGAACACCGTACGCCCCGCCACCGACACCGCCAGGGGTGCCGGGTGACAATGGCCGCGACAAGAGAGGGACGGAACGCCCGTGCAGTGGACCTTGGTCATACCCCTGAAGCCTCTGGCGCGAGCCAAGAGCAGGCTCTCGGACACCGCGGGCGACGGGCTGCGCCCGGGCCTGGCCCTCGCCTTCGCCCAGGACACCGTGGCGGCCGCGCTGGCCTGCCCGGCGGTCCGCGATGTGGTGGTCGTCACGGACGACGCCCTGGCCGGCCGCGAACTCGCCGCGCTGGGCGCCCGTATCGTCGCGGACGAGCCGGGAGGCGGCCTGAACGCCGCGCTGCGGCACGCGGCGGCGGTCGTGCGGGTTTCCCGCCCCGAAAGCGCGGTCGCGGCCCTGAACGCCGATCTGCCGGCGCTGCGGCCGGCGGAATTGGCCCGGGTCCTGGACGCGGCCGCCGAATTCCCCCGCGCTTTTCTCCCGGACGCGGCCACAATCGGTACCACGTTGCTCACCGCCCGAGAGGGCCGCGAATTGCGCCCGGCTTTCGGCACGGATTCCCGCGCCCGCCATCACGCCTCCGGGGCGGTCGAACTCACCCTGGACGCGGTGGATTCCGTACGGCAGGACGTGGACACCGGCGAGGACCTGCGGGCGGCGCTGACCCTCGGGGTCGGACCGCGCACGGCGGAAGCGGCGGCGGGGCTGCTGATTCCCGGGCAGTAGCCGGCGGTCGGCGGCAGTAGGCTGCGGCCATGCAGGCGACCGCTTACACCTACGACGCCGGGACCCGTACCGGCAGTGTGCTGCTCGACGACGGCACCCCGGTGTCCTTCGACGCCGCCGCGTTCGACGCGGGCGGACTGCGGCTGCTGCGGCCGGGACAGCGGGTGCGGATCGAGACCGAGGGGCCCAGGGACGGGCTCAGGGTCACGCTGGTGACACTGCAGACCTTCTGAGCGCCTGCGTCCCGTACGGGACGTACGAGACCGTCTGAACGCCCTTACAGGGGCCGTGAATACGCCGCGGGCCGGACTCCCAGAGGGAGTCCGGCCCGGCGCGTGAGTGCCCTGCGCCCCGTGACTAGCGGGTGGCGGTGGCCTTCTTGGCGGTGGTCTTGCGCGCCGTCGACTTCTTGGCGGGGGCCTTGGTGGCCGTCGCCTTCTTGGCCGGGGCCTTCTTGGCGGTGCCGGTGGCCTTCTTGGCCGCCGTCTTCTTGGCCGTCGCCGTGGTCTTCTTGGCGGTCGCCTTCTTGGCCGTGGCCTTCTTGGCGACGGTCTTCTTGGCGACCGTCTTCTTCGCCACGGTCTTCTTGGCCGTCGCGGTGGCCTTCTTGGCGGTGGTCTTCTTGGCCGCGGCCTTCTTGACCGTCGCCGAAGCGGTGCCGCTCAGGCTGCCCTTGGGCGCCTTCTTGACGGCGACCTCGCCACCGCGCGGGAGCTTCTTCGAGCCGCTCACCAGGTCCTTGAAACCCTGGCCCGCACGGAAGCGCGGCACGGAGGTCTTCTTGACCCGAACCCGCTCGCCCGTCTGGGGGTTGCGGGCGTAACGGGCCGGACGGTCGACCTTCTCGAACGAACCGAAACCGGTGACCGAAACCCGGTCCCCATTGACGACGGCACGGACGACGGCGTCCAGAACCGCGTCGACCGCCTCGGCGGCCTGCTGACGGCCACCGACCTTGTCCGCAATCGCTTCTACGAGCTGCGCCTTGTTCACGTCTTCCCCTTCGGAGACATTGCCGGAACGAAACTGCTCCGGCTTTTTCGCACGTTAGGCAGATATATACCGCAAATCAAACACGAAACGGGCTTATCACCCGTGCGCCGCAACGAACTCGGCTGTCCTGGACTTGTTTCAGCGTTCCTCTTCCGGGAATCGACCCGCGTCGAGGTCCGCCGTGAACCGGTCCAGCCGCCTTGTCGCGTCGGCGAGATCGTGCTTGGCCGCGGCCGTAATGACCAGCAGCTTCCGGGCCAGCGCCATCCGTACGCCCTCCGGGACTTGCAGTGCGCGCACTCTTGTGTGCGCTTCCTTGAGTTGGTCCGCGACTGCCGCATAGAGCTTGAGTTGGCCGTCGTGTTCCATGCACAGATTGTGCCATCTGGGGCGAGTTGTCGCCTGCGGGGGTAGCAACTGGTCCCTCAAACAGCGTGGCCGAGCCCGGCGGCAGCCTTGGCTCAAAGCTGCGCCTACCCAGTCAACACCCTGTCTAACACAGGGAGTTGAGCAAAGCGTTGCAGGCGCGCAGGGCCGTTCGGGTGCAGACATGGCTGTACCCCCAATCGTGGCGATCGGGGGTACAGACGGGGTGTCGCGTGGCCGAATCTCGACCGGGGGAAGGCCTCGTGGGAGGGCTTTGGGTCAGACCTGGACCGTCCGCGGCTTGTACGAGGGGCGCTTGGCCTCGTACGCGGAGATGTCGCCCTCGTTCTGGAGGGTGATGGAGATGTCGTCCAGGCCGTTCAGCAGCCGCCAGCGGGCGTTCTCGTCGAGTTCGAAGGCGGCGGTGATGCCTTCGGCGCGCACCTCGCGGGCCTCCAGGTCGACGGTGATCTCGGCGTGCGGGTCCTTCTCGGAGAGGTCCTGGAGCGCGTCCACGATCTTCTGCTCCAGAACGACCGTGAGCAGGCCGTTCTTCAGCGAGTTGCCGCGGAAGATGTCGGCGAACCGGGAGGAGATGACGGCCTTGAAGCCGTAGTTCTGCAGCGCCCACACGGCATGCTCGCGGGAGGAGCCGGTGCCGAAGTCGGGGCCGGCCACCAGAACCGTCGCGCCCTTGCGCTCAGGGCGGTTGAGGACGAAGTTCTCGTCCTTGCGCCAGGCCTCGAACAGCCCGTCCTCGAACCCGTCCCGGGTCACCTTCTTGAGCCAGTGGGCGGGGATGATCTGGTCGGTGTCCACGTTGCTGCGGCGCAGCGGGACGGCCCGGCCGGTGTGCGTGGTGAATGCTTCCATGACTCTCAGACTCCAGCGGGCACAGGGGCGTCGGACAGATCGGCGGGCGAGGCCAGGTGGCCCAGCACGGCGGTCGCGGCGGCGACCTGCGGCGAGACCAGGTGCGTACGGCCGCCCTTGCCCTGCCTGCCCTCGAAGTTGCGGTTGGAGGTGGACGCGGAGCGCTCACCGGGCGCCAGTTGGTCGGGGTTCATGCCCAGACACATCGAGCAGCCCGCGTGCCGCCATTCGGCGCCGGCCTCCTTGAAGACGACGTCCAGGCCCTCGGAGACTGCCTGGAGGCCGACCCGCGCGGAGCCGGGAACGACCAGCATCCGTACGCCGTCGGCGACTTTGCGGCCCTCGACGATCGCGGCGGCCGCCCGCAGGTCCTCGATCCGGCCGTTGGTGCACGAACCTACGAAGACGGTGTCGACCTTGATGTCGCGCAGCGGCTGGCCGGCCTCCAACCCCATGTATTCCAGGGCCTTTTCGGCGGCGAAGCGCTCCGAAGCGTCTTCGTACGAAGCCGGGTCGGGGACGGTCGCCGAAAGCGGCGCGCCCTGACCGGGGTTGGTGCCCCAGGTGACGAACGGCGCCAGCGAGGGACCGTCGATGACGACCTCGGCGTCGAATTCCGCGTCCGCGTCGGTCTTCAGGGTCTTCCAGTACGCGACGGCGGCGTCCCAGTCCTCGCCCTCGGGGGCGTGGGCGCGGCCCTTGATGTACTCGAAGGTGGTCTCGTCGGGGGCGATCATGCCCGCGCGGGCGCCGGCCTCGATCGACATGTTGCAGATGGTCATGCGGGCCTCCATCGAGAGCTTCTCGATGGCGGAGCCGCGGTATTCGAGGATGTAGCCCTGGCCGCCGCCGGTGCCGATCTTCGCGATGATGGCGAGGATCAGGTCCTTGGCGGTGACGCCGTCGGGCAGTTCGCCGTCGACGGTGATGGCCATGGTCTTCGGGCGGGCCAGCGGCAGCGTCTGGGTGGCCAGCACGTGCTCCACCTGGGAGGTGCCGATGCCGAACGCCAGCGCGCCGAAGGCGCCGTGGGTGGAGGTGTGGGAGTCACCGCACACGACCGTCGTACCGGGCTGGGTCAGACCCAGCTGCGGTCCTACGACGTGGACGACACCCTGCTCGACGTCGCCCAGGGAGTGCAGGCGGACGCCGAAGTCGGCGCAGTTCTTGCGCAGCGTCTCCAGCTGGGCCCGGGAGACCGGGTCCGCGATGGGCTTGTCGATGTCGAGGGTCGGGGTGTTGTGATCCTCGGTGGCGATGGTGAGGTCGAGGCGCCGCACGGGACGCCCGGCCTGGCGGAGACCGTCGAAGGCCTGCGGGCTGGTCACCTCGTGCAGCAGGTGCAGATCGATGAAGAGGAGGTCGGGCTCGCCCTCGGCGCGCCGGACGACGTGGTCGTCCCAGACCTTCTCCGCGAGTGTCCTACCCATCGCTTTCCCTCCGGCCGGCGAAACAGCGCCGGCCCAACTAGAGATCCTGAGGAGACGGCGCTCGCACCCCTGGTTCACGGGCAGCCGCCGCCTGGCCCGTTCGATACGCGGGCCGCTGTGCCTACAAGAGTTGCGCGTCTCACGAAAAAAGGAACTTGCGTTTCACAGAGTGAGACGCGAGTATCGTTTCATGGACAACAGTAGCGGCGTCGGCGTCCTGGACAAGGCAGCCCTTGTCCTGGGCGCTCTGGAGTCCGGTCCGGCCACCCTCGCGGGTCTGGTCGCGGCGACCGGGCTGGCACGACCCACGGCACACCGGCTGGCCGTGGCTTTGGAACACCACCGCATGGTGGCGCGCGACATGCAGGGCCGTTTCATTCTGGGCCCCCGTCTCGCCGAGCTGGCCGCGGCCGCCGGCGAGGACCGCCTGCTCGCCACGGCGGGCCCGGTGCTCACGCATCTGCGGGACATCACGGGCGAGAGCGCGCAGCTCTACCGCCGCCAGGGCGACATGCGCATCTGCGTGGCCGCCGCGGAACGCCTGTCCGGACTCCGGGACACGGTCCCGGTCGGCTCGACCCTCACGATGAAAGCCGGTTCCTCGGCCCAGATCCTGATGGCCTGGGAGGAGCCGGAGCGCCTGCACCGCGGCCTCCAGGGCGCCCGCTTCACGGCCACGGCCCTCTCGGGCGTACGGCGCCGGGGCTGGGCCCAGTCCATCGGCGAGCGGGAGCCGGGCGTCGCGTCCGTCTCCGCGCCCGTGCGCGGCCCCTCGAACCGCGTGGTGGCCGCGGTGTCCGTCTCCGGCCCCATCGAGCGCCTGACGCGCCACCCGGGCCGTATGCACGCCCAGGCGGTCATCGACGCCGCCGCCCGCCTCTCCGAGGCCCTGCGCCGCACCGGCTGATCCCCCGGAACACCATAGAAGGGCCTGCCTCAACGCCGCGGCAGGCCCTTCGTCACGTCCGGGGCCGAGCGCTCCGCCGACTGTGTCGATATGCGGCTCCGCCGCGATGCGCCGTCGTTCCGCTGCCGCACCGTCGTGGCTGGTCGCGCCCGCACGGCGGAGCCGCACATCGACACAGCCCCGCGCCCCTTCGGGAAGCCGCCGAAGCACTGCCGCCTCGCCTCGGCCCGCCTGGTCGGACGCCCCACTCCCCGATCGGTACGCGAACCGGTCCTTGGCCCGCCGGCCCCGCTTCTCCACCGGCCCCTGTCCGCACTCCGTGGGCTGCGTGGATACGCGGCTCCGCCGGAGGTGCCGGAATGCGCCGTCCTACCGCTGCCGCACCGTCGTGGCCGGTCACTCCCACCCTGCGGAGCCACCTGCCGGCTCCGCCCGAGCCGTTCAGTCGGACGTCACCTTCTCCGACCGGTACGCGAACCGGTCCTTCGCCCGCCGCCCCCGCTTCTCCACCGGCACCTGGCCATGCGCCGCGGCGAGTCCGAAGGCCGGCATGTCGGCGTAGATCGCCTCGTACGAGCCCTCGGGCACGACATAGCTCTCGTGCCACAGCCCGACGTGACCGCGCACCTTCCCGGCCTTCTCCTTGCGGTTGATGATCGCCCACGCCTTGTGGTGGAACATGTCGGGCGAACTCGCGTACGCGTAGAGCTTCTCCTTGGACTCCCAGTACTGGACGACGTAGTACGTCCGCGGGGACGCCGTCAGCAGTACATGCCCGAGCAGTCCGCGACCGGGGTCCTTCCCCAACTCCCGCAGCATGCGCGGCATCGCGAGGAACACCGGCACCCAGTGGTGCACGGCCCAGAAGCGGTTGATGCGCATGCCGATCAGCAGCACCACCACCTCCCCCTCGGCGGCAGCGGTGGTACGGCCGTTGACAGCCTTCGCGAACATGACTCCCCCTAGTTGGGTACCAGCACTATCCGATGACCCGTGTTTGGATAGTGCCGCTACCCGAGGAAGGACGCAAGACATGCGGCTGGCCGAGTTGAGCGAGCGCAGCGGTGTGCCCATCGCGACCATCAAGTACTACCTGCGCGAAGGCCTGTTGAGCCCCGGCCGCCAGGTCAACGCGACCACCGCCGAGTACGACGAGGAACACCTGCGCCGGCTGCGGCTGGTGCGCGCGATGATCCAGGTCGGCCGACTGCCGGTGGCGACGGTCCGCGAGGTGCTCGGCCATGTCGACGACGACTCCCTCGGCCGCACGATCCGGCTGGGCGCGGCACTTTGGGCCTTGCCGCAGGTTCCGGAGCCGGACGCTGAGGACGAGCACGTACAGGCCGCGCACCGCGAGGTCGACAAGCTCCTGGAGACGCTGGGCTGGTCCAACTCCCAGGCACTGGTGACCATTTCGCCGTCCTACCGCTCACTGGTGGTGGCGGTGGCCGCACTTCGCCGGCTCGGGTACGACTGGCCTCCCGAACTCATCGTGAACTACGCCCAGTTGATGCGTCAGGCAGCGGTGCTCGACCTGGACTTCGTGGAGACGCACCCCTCGGAGGCCGAGAAGGTGGAGACAGCGGTCGCGGGCGCGATCTTCGTCGAGCCGGTGCTCCAGGCACTGCACCGGCTGGCCCAGGAGGAGGAGTCGGCACTGCGGTACGGCTTCGAGTGAGCGGGAAGTGTGCGGGACATGCGAAAGGCCCCCCACCGAAGTGGAGGGCCTTTCGTCCATGTACCCCCGACCGGATTCGAACCGGCGCTACTGCCGTGAGAGGGCAGCGTGCTAGGCCGCTACACAACGGGGGCGCAGATCATGCAGCCGTTCAAAACTACACAGCCGCAGATCCAAGCTGGTCTACCAGGACTCGAACCTAGAATGACGGTACCAGAAACCGTAGTGTTGCCAATTACACCATAGACCAAGGTATTGCAAGGTAAAACGTACCCCCGACCGGATTCGAACCGGCGCTACTGCCGTGAGAGGGCAGCGTGCTAGGCCGCTACACAACGGGGGCCCTAGCGATCCTGCATGGAGGGTGGCGGGTGCGACCCGGACCACCTTCCTGGGAAGGATCTGTACCCCCGACCGGATTCGAACCGGCGCTACTGCCGTGAGAGGGCAGCGTGCTAGGCCGCTACACAACGGGGGCGTTGCAGAATTCATAGCATCTGCGAGCTGGCCTACCAGGACTCGAACCTAGAATGACGGTACCAGAAACCGTAGTGTTGCCAATTACACCATAGGCCACCAAAACGCAATCCCTTGCGGGGATCTTGTTCCAGTTGACGCCTCCGGTTGCTGACCTCTCGGCCCGTTCCCCGGCGGCGACAGGAACAACATTACCTGAAGGTGGACGGGGCTCCAAAACGGGTATCGGGGCCGAGCAGCGCGGGGAGTTCGGCCAGCGAGGCGATCCGGTGCCGTCCCACCAGGGCCTCCTCCGGGGTGTGCCCGCCGTGGCGGTCGATCCACACGGAGAGCAGACCGGCGTCGGACGCACCCCGCCAGTCGATCTCGGGGTGATCTCCGACACAGGCGACCTCGTGGGGCGGCAGTCCCAGCGCCTCGCAGGCCGCGAGGAAGGCGCCGGCCTCGGGCTTGGAGACGCCCAGTTCGGCCGCGCACAGGATGACCTCGAAGCGGTCGTACACACCGAGGGTGCGCAGTTTGCGGTCCTGGACGGTGAGGCTGGAGTTGGACAGGACGGCGTGCCGGTGGGTGGCCGCGAGGGCGTCCAGGACGGGCAGGACGTCCGGGAAGAGGGCCCAGGCCCGCTCGTAATGAGCCTTGTAGCGCCGGAACCAGTCGTCGGCCTCGCCGTCGGTCAACTCCCGGTCCAGGAACAGCCGGACGCGGTCCAGGCGCTGCCCCTCGAACGAGACCTCCCCGGCCGAGAACCGCGCCCAGTGGAACTCGGTGGCCACGCGCCAGCGTTCCAGAGCGTCCGCCACGCTCGCGTGCCCGTCGAGCAGCCCCTCGGCCGCCAGGTGCTCGCGCATGGCGGCGCGGTCCGCGCCGGTGTAGTCGAACAAGGTGTCGTCGACGTCCCAGACAACGGCCCGAATGGTCATGATCCGACGGTAACCCGCGGCCCGGGGGCGCGTCTGCCCCCGATCCGCGTCACACAGGGGCGACGAAGAAGTCCGTCACGAAGCAGCTGACCTCGCCGGCCGCCGTACGGCCGATCCAGGTGGGGTAGGCGCCGTCTCCCCAGCCGGAGCCGAAGGCGGCCAGGGTGTGGCCGGTGGAGGGGGACGTGACCAGGTAGGGCCCCGGGGCGTGGCCGTTCTTCTCGAAGGCGTCCCACAGCGGGCCCTCGTCGCCCTCGCACTCCGGGAACGAGCCGTCGACCGAGGCGTCGTAGAACGCGCCCGTGCCGGCGTCGACTCCGTAGCCGTAGAACTCGTCCTCGGTGAGTTCGGCGAGGTCCTGGCCGGGCTGGAGGGCGAGTTCCCAGGTGGTGGC
>NZ_JAENRY010000640.1 GCF_016612545.1 Streptomyces sp. MBT65
CGAGGGGCGAGGCGTGGGGCGGGGCACGTGCGCGATCCTACGAGTCGAGGGCTTGTCGTCCCTGGGTTCGGTGCCCCTCGTACGCTCGGTGCGTGCCCCGTTCCGCCAAGAAGCCCCGCCGACTGGTCGCCGACGGGCGGACGTATCTGTGGAGCCTGCGCCACAGTCACCGCCACCGTCCTCATCGTCACCCCGACTCCGTGACGGACCCCAGCGGCGACGGCGGGCGGGCCGTGGGCTGCGTCCACACCCTCAGTCTGCGTCCCCAGCCGACCGGCAGCGGCGGGGCGCTGCACATCGTCTTCGTCGCGGGGCCCGGGCGGTACGTCCCGGGTGGGGCGCCCCTGGGCTCCGGGGACGTCGGCCACGTCCATGGTGCCTCCCTCAATCTGCATGAGCCCGGCGCCGTCCGCGCCCTGCTCGACGCCGCGCTGGAGCGGGGGTGGCTGCCGAGGGCGGGCGCGTCCCGCGACGTGGAGGTCGACGGCTGGGCCCTGTTGGAGGCGGCCGCCGGTGCGCGGGCTGCGGGCGGTCCCGGGCCTCGTCGGCCGTGACACCATCTCCTACGTGCTCGACATCGGCTACGCCCTCTCCAACCGCTTCCCCGACCCCCCGCAGACCGACTACCGGCGTGCGGACGTCCACGCGCTGCGGCACGACCTGTTCTGCGGTGACGTGTATCTCGCCGACACCAAGGCGGACCGGGAGGTGTCCACGGCCTGGGGGTGGGTGCCGGTGCTCGACTTCGCGTGGGCGTTGTGCGACATCGTGGAGCGGATCGACCAGGATCCGGCGGGGTCGCGGGCGTCCCGGCCGCAGCGGGCGGAACTGGACTTCACGGAGTCGACCGACCGGATGTTGTTCGAGCGGCGGTTCGGGTGGGTCGATGTCGAGGCGGACTGGATGCGGCGGGACGAGAAGGCGTTGACCTTCTCGCACGCCGAACTTCGGCGTGAGGGGCGGGACTTCCTGCACGATCTGATCGCGGACCTTGTCGATCTGCACGAGGAGTTGGGGGAGAACCCGGCGATCTGGACGTTGCAGGCGAGGTTTCCACGGGTGCGGTGAGCCTCTCGGATGCAGGTCGCTTGCTGGATGCCCTGAGCTTGTGGCGCCGTCCCTGGGGGCTGCGCCCCCAGACCCCCCTTCGGCCCTGAAGGGGCCTCGTCCTCAAACGCCGGACAGGCTGATGGTGCGGGCCTGCGCTGAAAAGGCGCCGGACAGACCCGATGGTGTGCCGACCCGTATTGGAAAGGCGCCTGAGAGACCCGATGACGCCAGCCCGTGTGAAGGCGCCGGACCGACCCGATGACCCCAGCCCGTATCGGAGGACGCCAGACAGACCCGATAGTGCCGACCCGTATTGGAAAGGCACCCGACAGACCCGATGACCCCAGCCCGTGCTGAAAAGACGCCGGACGGGCCGAGTTTCCCCCCGGTGTCAAGCCGTGCCTCTCAACCCTCCACCCGAATCCCCATCTGCACGGCCAACACCGGCGCCAGATCCAGCAGTTGCCCCATGCTGATCACCGCCCCGGACAACCGCTCCACCCCCCGCGCGATCTCCAGCTCAGCCACCCCCCGCAGATCGACGTCCTTGAACGTCACCCCCGTGAAATCCACCCCCTTCAGCGCGCAGTCCACGAACTCGACGCGCTCCAGGTGGGCGTCGAGGAAGTCCGGTTCGACGAGGACGCAGCTCTCGAAGACGACGTCGCGGAGTCTCGCCTTGCGGAGGTTCAGGTAGTCGATCTTGCCGCCGCGGATCACCACCCGCTCCAGAACCGCGCCGTGGAGCTGCACGCCGCCCATCCGGGGGTCGATCACCTCGACGTCGCGCAGGGTCGACTCCGCGAGGTCGGTGCCGACACCCCGCAGGCCGGTGAGGACGGAGTCCAGGACGCGGGCGTGATGCAGTCGCGTCTCGTCCAGCGCGCAGTCCGTCAGGGCGCAGTCCATGAAGCGGGCGCCCCCGCCGTCCTGCCCGACGAAGTCCTCGTCGCGGAACTGCACCCCGTCGTAGTCCCCGTCCGGCTCCAACTCCCCACCGCCGTACGCCTCCAGAGGCGGCAACCGCACCTCCGGCCGCCGCGCCCCCTTGACCCCGCCCGTCCTCCCTGCCCCACCCGTTGCGCTCGTCCTACCCGTGCCGCCCGTCGCTCTCCTC
>NZ_JAENRY010000641.1 GCF_016612545.1 Streptomyces sp. MBT65
CGTCGAACTCACGGACGCCCGCGACCGGATGCTCGCGGGCGTCCGTGAGTTCGACGAGGAGCTGCTTGAACCAGAGTTCGTGGACCTGGTGCACGGTGATGAACAGATGCTCGTCGTGCGCGGCGGCGGCCTGGGGCAACTGCTGGCCGAGGAGCTGGGGCAGCCGTAGATACGTGCCGTAGGTGAGGCTCGTGGTGGTCGGGTTCACGGGGTCTCCTCGTGGCCGTCGCCGAGGCCGTGGGCGGCGAAGTGCTCGCGGGCGCCGGGGAGTTCGAAGACGCCGACGGTCGCGCAGAGCCGGAGCGTCGAGCGGGCGGTGTCGTTCAGGCGGCGGGGGTCGGGGCCGGCCGCGCAGCAGTCGGCGGCGACCCGGCGCGCGGTGTCCGGGTCGAGGCCGGCCAGCCGCAGGGAGGCGCGGACGGGGGCGAGGTCCCAGGTCAGGGCGGTGCGGATCAGTTCGGGCAGGGCGTGTGCGGCGGCGGCGCGGTCGGTGGCGGAGAGGTGGGTCCAGACCTCGCGGAAGAGGGCGGAGAAGAAGCGGTGGTGGCGGCCCTCGTCCCGGGCGTGGTCGCGCAGCAGATCGCGGACGACACGTACGACGGACGGGTCGCCCGGCACCTCGTTCAGCACGGCCGTGATCAGCGTCTCGAACACCACCGCCTGGAGGAGTCCGGCGAGCGCGGGCGCGGCGGGCAGCGCGCGGTGCGCGGCGCAGCGCAGCCGGTCGACGAAGCCGCCGTAGTCCTGGTCCGGTATCGGGATGCCGGTCACGGCGGCGATCTGGTCGGCGAGGTCGAGGCTGTAGAGGGCGTGGTAGCCCTCGTCGCAGTAGACCTTGAAGGCGTCCGGGCGGAGGTTGGCGGGCAGGTCGAGTCCGGTGCGGCCGTTGGCCACGGCTTCGGCGGCCGTGTTGACGACCCGGGTCTCCAGGTGGGTCGTCGACAGCAGGAACTGGTAGAGGTGCCGCACGGTCAGCTCCCGCAGCCGCTCGGGGGGCAGTTCGCGTACGGCTTCGTGTCCGGCGTACGGGACGAGGGCGGCCGGGAAGAAGACCTTGCCGCGCTCGGTGTCCGCGTGGAACATCCGACGGACGCCGGTGCGGACGCCGGCCTGCTCGTACCAGCGGTCCAGGGGGCCGGGTGGGTGTGGGCG
>NZ_JAENRY010000642.1 GCF_016612545.1 Streptomyces sp. MBT65
GATGCACCGCCACAAGGAACGCGGGTTCTGCTGCGGCGCCGGCGGCGCACGCATGTGGATGGAAGAACGCATCGGCAAGCGCATCAACAACGAACGCGTCGACGAGGCCCTCTCCCTCAACCCGGACATCGTCTCCACGGCCTGCCCCTTCTGCCTCGTCATGCTCACCGACTCCGTCAACGGCAAGAAGAACGACGGCAAGGCCAAGGAATCCATCCAGGTCGTCGACGTGGCCCAACTGCTCCTCGACTCGGTCAAGACCCCGGCCGGCCCGGCCGCCCCGGCCGTCCCGGAGGGTGCCGTGGAGCCGGAGTCCGCCGTGTAGGCGGTGAGGGGAGCGTCGGGAATGACCGGGGGGCCGCCTGTGGCGGCCCCCCACTCGTTGACCAGCGAAGTTCGTGCCTGCTTCGTCCCCGCATATATGAAACCGCTCATGCGGTTTGTTAGTCTGTCGGGTGCGGTTCCTGCCCCGCTGTGCCCGCGCGGGCCTGCGGCTTCGCGTGTACAGCGGCCTTCCGTGCCGGGTCTGTGCGCGGAAGGGGGCGGGGGAGACCGACGTCCCGGTGCCCAGGAGGCAGCACATGGTCAAGCAGGAGCGGGCCGCACGCACGCGGCGTTCGCTGATCGAGGCCGCGTCCGAGGTGTTCGCCGAGGCCGGTTTCGCCCCCGCCTCACTGGCCGCCATCAGCGCGCGGGCCGGAGTCAGCAACGGGGCGCTGCACTTCCACTTCGCCAACAAGAACATGCTCGCCGAGGCGGTCGAGGAGCGGGCCGCCGTGGCGGTGTCCGAGATCACCGGGGCGGCCCGCCGGCGCCACGGCGAGTCCCTGCAGGCGGTGGTGGACGCCACCCACGGCCTGATGGACACCCTGGCGCGGGACGTCGTGGTCCGCGCCGGGTTCCAGCTCGCCGGGGACGGCGCCGCACGCCCCGCACCGTCCCCGCACGCCGGGCCGGGCCCGCGTGCGCAGTGGCAGCACTGGGTCGAGGACAGCCTGCGCCGCCTCGGGCGCGGCGGCGCGCTCGCGCCGGGGGTGTCCGGGGCGGACGCCGCCCGGGTCGTCGTCGCCGCGACCGTGGGCCTGCAGGTCCTCGGCGCGGCGACGACGACCCGGGCGGC
>NZ_JAENRY010000643.1 GCF_016612545.1 Streptomyces sp. MBT65
GTCTCGGCTGTGTCCGCCACCGCCATGGTCGACTTGGCGGTGGCGGACACAGCCGAGACACTCCTCCGCAGCTACCTGCACGCCGCCGCCATCGACGGCCGCACCATCCGCCACGTCCACCGCTGGTCCCAGGGCACCCAGATCCAGGACGCGGTACGCATCCTCCGCACCAACCCCAAGGCAGCCCCCGGCGCGGCAGGCGAACTGGAAGCGGCCCTCACGTCCCACCCCGAACGCCGCGACATCGCGCAGGAGTTGACGAGCCGCGCGCTGTCCGCCCTCTTCACGGTCAACATCCGCGAAGCCTGCACACCCAACAGAACTGACGCGCTCTCCTTGGATTCCTTCACGAACGAAGGGGGCACGCTTTATCTGGTCGGTGAATCCATTGAGGACCCCCGTACAAACCCGGGCGCGATGCCTCTCCTCACCGCCCTCGCATCAAGCGTGGTCGAGCGCGGCCGGCACATGGCCGAACGGTCATCGGCCGGTCGCCTCGACCCACCAATGACGCTTGTCCTGGACGACGTTGCCGCCGTGGCCCCGCTCCCCCAACTCCCCGAGCTTCTGGCCACCGGAGCGGACCGAGGCCTGCCGACCCTGGCCCTGCTCCGCTCCAGAGAACAGGCCAGGGCCCGCTGGCCACACCACGAACTCCCGGTATAGCAACGGGACTCCATGGTGTTACGACGGTCACGGCTACGGCCGCTCGACCACCATCTCCACCTCAAGCTGGTCCGCGTGCTCGCCCAACGGCACGGTGACTCCCGTGGGGACGAAGCCGGCCTTGCCGTAGAAGCGCCGGGCCCGTTCGTTGTCCTCATGCACGATGAGCCGCACCCGCTCGACCCCGCGCCCCCAGGCCCACTCCAGGGCCGCGTCGAAGAGCACCTCGGTCAGCCCGATGCCCCGGACCTCCGGGCGCACGAACACCGCGACGATGTGCCCCTGCTTCCGCTCGACCTCGTAGCCGGCCCAGTCGACGGACCCGGCCTCCTCAAGGAGCACGGTCAGCGTCCCGACCCACTCGCCCTCGGGCCCCTCGGCAATGATCTGCTGAGCCCCGTCAGCCCCTTCGGCGGCCCCTACGGCCCGCTCCT
>NZ_JAENRY010000644.1 GCF_016612545.1 Streptomyces sp. MBT65
CGCGTAGTCGAAGGAGCGCAGCATCCCCGCGATGTCCCGCACCGCCGGCTGCGGCATCCGGCGTTCCGCCAGCGGCCTGGACGGCTCGCCCTCGAAGTCGATCAGGGACCACTCCCCGGACGGCGAGTGCAGGCACTGGCCGAGGTGGAGGTCCCCGTGGATGCGCTGGGCCGTCCAGGTCCGGCCCTCGGCCGCGAGGTCCGCCAGCGCCGAGAACGCCGAGCGCAGACCGGGGGCGTAGGGGCGAAGGGCCGGGACGGCCTGTGCCGCCGCGTTCAGGCGTTCGGTCATGCCCGTGACCAGGAGTTCCAGCTGGACATGGCCCAAGGTCGCGGTCGGGAGCGGGTCGTACAGGGCCTCGCACACCGTGTGACCGGCGAGCGGGCCCTCCTCCACATGTCCGATCAGCGCGGGCGCGAGCCGCGGTGGCAGCGCCTCGCGCACGCCTATGAGGAGTTGGTAGCAGTCGCCCTGGGTCTGCGGCTGATGGGCGCGGACCAGGAGGTGGTAGAGGCCCAGCGGGCCGTCCAGCGGGAGGAGTTCGGTCGCCGCCACCAGCGAGAAACCGGTGACGGGACGCCCCTTGCCCGCGAACCACCGCTGCCTCGGCAACCACTCCCGCAGAAGGGGGTCCAGCGACGCGAGGAGGCCGGAACCGGGACCAGGACTGGTCCGGCCGGAAAGTGTGACAGTTTCCGCCATAATGTCACGTTCCTTTCCCCGGGGGTGGTCGGGGTGTCACTGTTGCGTGCCCCGGAAGGGGCGGGGGAAACCGAAACCGCCCCGCCCCCGCCCCGGGGACCGGACCTCTAGGCGGCTTCCTTGCGGAGCCGGAACCAGTAGAAGCCGTGCCCCGCCAGCGTCAGCAAGTACGGCAGCTCTCCTACGGCCGGAAAGCGCACCCCGCCGAACAGTTCGACCGGATGCCTCCCATTGAACGCCCGCAGGTCCAGTTCCGTCGGCTGCGCGAACCGGGAGAAGTTGTTCACGCACAGGACGAGGTCGTCCTCGTACTCGCGCAGGAACGCGATCACCGCTGGATTCGACGACGGCAGTTCCCGGTACGAGCCGAGGCCGAACGCCAGGTTCTGCTTACGGATCTCGATCATGCGGCGGGTCCAGTGGAGCAGCGAGGAGGGCGACGACATCGACGCCTCGACGTTGGTGACCTGGTAGCCGTAGACGGGGTCCATGATGGTCGGCAGTGACAGCCGGCCGGGGTCACAGGACGAAAAACCTGCGTTGCGATCCGGTGTCCACTGCATCGGCGTGCGCACGGCGTCGCGGTCGCCGAGCCAGATGTTGTCGCCCATCCCGATCTCGTCGCCGTAGTAGAGGATCGGCGAACCGGGCAGCGACAGCAGCAGGGCCGTGAACAGCTCGATCTGATTGCGGTCGTTGTCCAGGAGCGGG
>NZ_JAENRY010000645.1 GCF_016612545.1 Streptomyces sp. MBT65
AGTTCGAGGGCCGTGTGCGCGGCGCCGCCGGTCAGCCGCAGGCACTCGCGCAGCGGCTGCCACTCCGCGTGCCACACCCCGGCGGAGCGTTCGTCCTCGGCGATGCCGCACAAACGCAACCCCGTGCTGGCGACCCTGATCCGCTCCGCCGCCCTCCAGGTGCCCGCGCAGGCGACCGTCCTGATGCAGTGCCTGGCCGCCGAGGACGAACGCTCCGCCGGGGTGTGGCACGCGGAGTGGCAGCCGCTGCGCGAGTGCCTGCGGCTGACCGGCGGCGCCGCGCACACGGCCCTCGAACTCGCCCGCGGCCTCACCGTCCGCCCCGAACGGATGCGCGCCAACCTCACGGCCACCGGCGGACAGCTCCTCTCCGAGCGCGTCTCGGCCGTCCTGGCCCCCCGCCTGGGCCGGAGCGCGGCGAAGGAACTCCTCACCCGCGCCTCCCTGCTTGCCACCCGCACCGGCCTCCCGCTCGCCGAGGTCCTGGCCGGTCTCCCGGAACTGGCCGGCGTCCTCACCCCCCAGGAGGCGACGGCGCTGTTCGACCCGGCCGGCTACACCGGCGCGGCGGCGGCCCTGGTGGACCGCTCCCTCGCCCCGCCGCCCGGCCCCGGCCGGGGCACGGGCTCCGGCACGGGTGCGGTCGCGACGCCGTCCGGCGGACACGGCGTCTGACGGCGCCTCACCCGCCGGTCCAGGAGGCGCGGAGCCTGTTCCTGAACCCCGGCTCTTCGCCGTCCGCCCTCGACCGCCCCCTGTCCGACGGCTGTTGGCCATGAGCCGCCGGCCCGAGATCTGATCGCCCGGACGGAGCGGGCCGCTGCTGCCGTTGCCCGCCCCGGGCCGGACAGCGGCAGCAGGTTCACCACCGGCGACATCGTGAACGCCTCACCAGCGCCCCCGTTTCGGACGGGCGGCTCTGCATCCCCGTGCGGGAGTCCTCGGGGGTGCACCGATCCTGCGAATGACCGGCGTGGGCCCGCGCCGGAACGGTAGGACAGGCTCAGAGGCGCGAGCTGTCGTCCTGCTGCTGGTCGCCTTCGGCGCCCTGTCACCGCATCCCGGCCCCGCGACGCGTCGCGGGGCCGGGATGCGGTGGACGGTGAGCCGGCCGGGGAGCTTGGGCCGGGGTGCCCGTGGCTGTCATGATCCGCATCGGCGACGGTGGGGCCGCTCCCCGTCGACGGTCCCACCGGATGCTCGGCCCGTGCCGTGCCCACCCTCTGCGGTGTCCGGACTCAGCAGCTGGTGAGCCACTTGTGGGACAGCACCTTCAGGCCGGGGCCGCCGCTGACGCCAGGGCCCTTCACGCCCTGTCCTATGCAGCCGAGATACCCCGAGTAGCCCGTTCCGGAATAGAGGCCGACCCCCTCGTACGAGGATGAAGTCCCGTTGTTGTAGACCGACTTGACGTTGCGGTCGTCGGCCCATGAACACACCACGGGCGTGCTGGTCCAGTCGTTGTCGGCGTTGCTCCAACTGCAGCGGTTTCCCGTGTAGTTGATCTGGTCCCAGACGCACAGGCTGCCGGAAGGGCAACTCGCGGCGGCTTCGGCCGAACCCGGTGCCAGCAGGCCCAGAGCCGCCACCGTGGCGGCGACGACGGTCGCGCTCAGAGTCCTGCGGACTGTGCGTGTCGTGATGTTCATTCATGGTCCTTTCCCGTGAGTGATCCTTCCGGCGGAGAACACGTCTCAGGCGGCCCCCCCCGGCGGTGCGTGCACGGATTGTGGAATGCCGACCTTGCCTAAACCTTGTCCGCCCTGTGGGCGCCTGCCGTGATGGATCCGCACCCCAGGTGACGAGGCGGACCGGGCAGACCGGTGAGGATGACGGACTGTCGACTGCTGGGTCTGCCGGGGGCTGCGCGTGGCCGGACGCTCCGTGGAGTCCGGCCCGCCGC
>NZ_JAENRY010000646.1 GCF_016612545.1 Streptomyces sp. MBT65
CCAGTAGAAGCCGTAGTCGTAGTTGGCGACGGTCGCGAACGCCGAGATGATCAGCCGGCGCGAACGGCGCACCTCCGTACGGCCGGTGCGGCCGTCGTGGTGCTTCCAGAGGATGCCGTCGTCCTCCTCGTGCACGCAGACGGCGTTGGGGATGAGCCGGGGGACGCCGTCGCCGCCGAGCACCGCTGCGTCGAAGTACTGGATGACACCGAGGCAATCGCAGCCCAGGGCAAGGGAGTTGGTGAGCGGGCCCGCGCCGTACTCGCCCCAGTCGAAGAAGTTCTTGCGGTACTGGGTGGAGGCGGTGTCGAAGTACGGGACGTACATCTCGTTGACGGCCGCACGCCGGATCACCTGCCGAGGACCCTTCCCGGCCGCGGTGAAGGCGAGGTCGTGCAGCACGAGCCCCTCGCGATGACTGAAGCCGACCCGGACCGACCACCCCTGCCAGTCGATCCGTTGACCGGTGACGGTGAAGCTGGGACCGTCCGGCTGGACGACCTCCAGCGGCTTCAGCCCCGGGCGTTCGGCCACCGTCCCGGCCGAGAACACGCCGGACTCCTCCGACAGCGGGATCACCCCGTGGTCCTCGATGTGCAGGATCTCCATCGTCTCCATGTCGATGATGGGCACGACTCCCTGCACGGGGCGGGCGTATCCGTTGTCGTCCTCGTCGGTGCGATGCCAGACGCTGCCCCAGGTCAGCCGGCGGCCCGCGTACTCGGGCGGCTCGAAACCGCCGATCGACTCCGGGTCCACCATCACCAGCGACACGTCGTGGATGCCGCGCAGCGCGAGTGCCTCACGGAAACGCGGGTCGGCGCGGCAGGCGGCGGCGGCCTGCCGCGCCTCCTCCGAGGAACAGCCCGGACTGCGGACGTCCAACTCCCGCCAGGCGGTGGTCTGCGGCTTGTCGCCGAGCTCGAGATCGACCTCGAAGGCATGCCGTACGGAGGGGGAGAACACGACCGCGCGGGCCCGCCGGGTGTCCC
Source organism: Streptomyces sp. MBT65 (assembly GCF_016612545.1). Classification (GTDB taxonomy): domain Bacteria; phylum Actinomycetota; class Actinomycetes; order Streptomycetales; family Streptomycetaceae; genus Streptomyces. Next base: position 993 of record NZ_JAENRY010000646.1, read on the forward strand.
CGGGCGCGGCACGGCGCGCATGGTCCTCGTCCAGCGCCACACCCCAGAAACGCGAGTCGTCGGGGACCCGGGTGTCGGCCCTCAACACCCCTACGGCGGTGGCGAGTTCGGCGACGGTGAGCGGGTCCAGCGGATGCGGTACGCCGGCCGGTACGGGTTCGGGGGCGAGAGTGCTCACAGGGAACTTCCTTCCAAGGTGGTGCCGCCGTCGGCGCGGGGATCGGAGGCGCCGTCCAGCCGACCGCCGGCGGACAGTCGTACGGCCTGGGTGTGACCGGCCAGATCGGTGGGGCCCGGCGCCACGACGACGGTCCAGTACGGCGGCCGGATCGGCGGCAGGGTCCATCAGGTCGGGCACGGTCTGGGCGAGGATCTGAGGCTGCGCCCGACCGCCCTGGCAACCGGCCGCGAGCAGCAGTTCGGCGGACCGGCCGAGCACCGGGCACAGGGTGTGCGGAGGCCGCAACCCGGGGCCGATGAGGGCCGGATGGCCGGGCAGCAGACTGAACGCCGAGCCGCGGTTGTGCAGCACGATGCCGGTCTCCGGGTCGCAGATGCCGGAGCCGAAGGTCTGGTAGACGCTCTGGATCAGGGAGACCGCCAGCCCGGACGCGTCCACGGTGGTGATCGCGACGGTGTCCCCGGCGGGCCGGAAGGACGGCTCGGGAGGCTCCGCACCGGCGAGCGGGGCCGGGTGCAGCAGTCCGTCCAGGTCGAGGGGCGCCGGGCCGAGCGGATCACCGAGCAGCAAGTCCCTTGCCGCCGAGGCGTCTTGGCAACGGGCGGCCAGCGCGGTGGTGCGCTCCGGCTCGGACAGTTTCGCCACTGAGGCGGCGGTCTCGAGTACGGCGAGCAGGCTCGCTCCCTGGCTCGGCGGCGGCGCGGTCCACCAGCGGGTTCCGGCCACGTCCAGCGTCAACGGCTCTACGTCCGCCGCCTGATGGGCAGCGAGATCGCCCGCGGTGAGTGAACTCCCGGCCCGGCGCAGGCCGTTCGCCAACGCCTCGGCGACCGCGCCCCGATAGAAGGACGACGGATCGTCGGCGAGCGTGCGCAGTACGGCGGCGAGCCGGGGCTGCGGGAGCGGGTCGCCCTCGTCGAGCGGTACGCCGTCGGGGCCGGTCAGCAGCGCGGAGAGCCCGGGGTCGGCGGCGATCTGCGGGGCCCGTTCGCGGGCGGCGCGCGCCAGACCGGCCGACACCGTGGCCCCGTCCTCGGCCAGTTCGGCGGCGTCCCGCAGTGCGGCGGCCAGCGCGCCGGGCGTGCCGTGCGCCTCCGCGAGCGCGGTCCAGCCGGCCACCACACCCGGCACGGTCACTGTGTCCGGACCCTGCGCGGGCATCCGCCGGTCGGCGGC
>NZ_JAENRY010000647.1 GCF_016612545.1 Streptomyces sp. MBT65
GCCGCTCCCACCCCTTGCACGGCCCGCGCGGCCACCAGGGCGCCCGGCCCGTCCGCGAGCCCGCACGCCAGTGACGCCACCGCGAACAGCACCACCCCCACCACATGCACCCGCCGCCGCCCCAGAATGTCCGCCGCGGCCCCGACCCCCAGCAGGAGCGCGGCCAACGCCAGCGCGTACCCGTCGACCACCCACTGCAGATCGCTCAACGACGCGTGCAACGACCGCGCCACGTCCGGCAGCGCGACCACCACGATCGTCACATCCAGCAACAACATGAACGTGCCCAGGCACACCGCCGTCAGCGGTCCCCATGTACGCATTGCCCTCAACTCCCCTGTCCGGGTAGTGCAGTTCTCCGTACGATGGGCGCCACCCGGACGATCAACACCGTGTCGGTCACCGCACCGCCGGAATCCGACAGGAGAAGCCGTGCTGGAGATGGAATCCGACACCCTCGACCGGCTCGACCTGCAACTCCTCACGGCCCTGGAACTCAACGGCCGGGCCTCCTTCAGCCGCCTCGGCACGGTCCTCGGCGCCTCCGACCAGACCGTCGCCCGCCGCTACCGCCGCCTCACCGCCGAGGCCGGCCTGCGCGTCGTCGCCATCCGGGACGCCGAACGCCTGGGCCAGGACCAGTGGATGCTCCGGCTGCGCTGCGCCCCCGACAACGCCCTCACCGTCGCCGACGCCCTCGCCAAGCGCCCCGACACCGCCTGGATCGGCCTCGCCTCCGGCGGCACCGAGATCGTCTGCCTGACCCGCCCCCGCAGCCCCGGCGACTACGACGACCTCCTCCTCGGCAAACTCCCGCGCACCCCCAGCGTCCTGGGCATCCGAGCCCACCAGATGCTGCACCGCTTCTACGGCGGCCCCACGGGCTGGCTGCGCCGCTTCAAGGTGCTGGCCGACGACCAGATCGCCGCCCTCCTCCCCGCGCCTGAGCCCCCGTCGGGCCTCGCCCGCATCCACCCCGAGGACGAGGCCCTGATCGCCGTGCTCGAACGCGACGGACGCGCCGGCTACCCCGAACTCCAGCGCGCCACCGGCCGCTCCGAGTCCGCCGTCAAACGCCGGCTCGCCTCGCTGATCGGCTCCGGGGCGCTGTACATCGACATCGAGTAGGACTCGGAGGTGTTCGGATACCCGCGTGCGGCCGTCCTGTGGATCACGGCGACCCCCGCCGCGCTGCACTCGGTCGGCGAGGCACTGGCCACCCACGACGAGATCGCCTACGCGTCCGCGACGGCCGGCACGTCCAACATCGTCGTGACGGCCGTCGTGAAGGACACCGCGGGGCTCTACGACTACCTCAGCGGCCCCCTGGGACAGCTCGACGGGGTGCGTCAGGTGGAGGCGAGCCCCTTCCTGCGCCGGGTCAAACAGCTCACGTACCGGACGCTCCCTCTCAACTCGCCCTCCCTCAAAGTAAGTTCAAGATAAATCATGCGCAAAACCCAGCACCCGGAGATGTGAACCACAGTGTTCGGCGATCGAATGTGGCTCGTCCAAACCGATGCCGCAGGGATTTCCCGAAAGATCCTCTGGAAATAGTCTTCGGAAGTCCTTCCGGCGTGCCCCGAAGGGAATAATGAGTTGAAGACGAAAAACACTCATCGCCGGTCGCTGGGTCGTCACCGGAAGGTGGTCGTGGCCCTGGCGGCGGCGACGACCCTGCTCGGCGGCGCGATGTACGCCAACGCCAACGCCTCCTCCGTCACGTCCGATCCGACCACCAGCGCCTCCCCGTCGAACCCCGGATCGACCTCCCCGTCCGATCCCGTGGGTTTGGGTGCTGG
>NZ_JAENRY010000648.1 GCF_016612545.1 Streptomyces sp. MBT65
CCCCCGCAGTAAGGGACTTCCGGAACGGCGGCCGGTCCGGAAGTCCCTTACTGCGGGGGCGAGTTGAGGCCCTGCGGCGGCCCGCACCCGCAACGCCCCTCCCCGTAACGCCTTCCGTATCCGGTTGCCCCGCACCCGCACCCGCACCCGCGCCTGCGCGGCAGGCCGCGGCGCGGGAGGGCTCCCGCCGGGGAGGGCTCCGGCCGGGAACGGGCTCCGGCTCGGGCCGTTCTCGAGTGGGGTTCGAGGGCGGGTGGCGATGCTGGCGGTGCTCGGATTCCGCCCCGCCGCCGTGCCGCCCGTGTGGTGCCGGGAGGGGGCACACAGGAGGTTGCCATGCCGGACGAACCGCCAGTGCGGCTGCACTGTTTCGCCCACTCCGCCGAGGGCGTCTCCGTCTTCGACCACTGGGACGCGAGCGTGGGACCCGGTGTGCGGGCGCTCCCGGTCCTCCTGCCGGGCTGCGCCCCGCGGCGCGCCGAGCCCAGGGTGAGCACGCACCGGGCGCTGCTCGCCGACGTGCTGCCCCGTTTCACCGGCGGTGACCCGGGCCCCTACGTCCTGTACGGGCACGGGTTCGGCGCGGTGCTCGCGCTCACCGTCACCCGCGCCCTGCACGAGGCGGGCCTGCCGGGCCCGGCACTGCTGGCCGTCGGCGCCTGGCCGCCGCCGCGCCTGCCGGCCGGCCTGCCCGACGCCCGCCGGGCCACGGACGCCGAACTGCTGCACGTCCTGGGCGGCCGCGGCGCGGTCCCGGCCGGCAGCGACGAGGGGATCTGGCTGCGGGCCGTCCTGCCGGTGCTGCGCGCCGACCTGGCCCTGGCCCAGTCCCTGCACGAGGCGGCCCGCAGGCCTTCCCCGCAGGGCCCGCTCACCACCCCGGTCCTGATCGTCGCCTCCCGGGACAACCCGCTGGCCGCACCCCGGGCGGGGGAGGGCTGGCAGCGGTGGACGAGCGGCCCGGTCCGCTCGCGCACCGTCCCCGGCCGGCACTTCTTCGTCCGCGGCGGCCGTGAACTGCCCCGGCTGCTGGGCCGGGCCTGCCGCGAGCAGATAGCGCAGGGA
>NZ_JAENRY010000649.1 GCF_016612545.1 Streptomyces sp. MBT65
GGTCCGGGGGCCGTGGCTTCGGCCGGGCAGAGGGTTGGGGATGCGCAGGGAGTGGCTTCAGCCGGGCAGAGGTTCAGAGGTGCGGAGCGCGTAGCCCCGGCCGGGCAAGGCTTTGGGGCCGTTGAGCCGGTCGGCGGCGGCGGACCGGCAATCGGCGGTACACCCGAGGAAGCGGGACCGGGGAACGGCTTGGCCGCCGCCTCGGGACCGTGCGTCTCGGGAGAGCCAATACCCGGGTCTCCGGGGCGACTTGAAGCCACGGCGTATGGATCGGGAGCGGCAGGCTCGTCGGGGCCGGGTGCGCAGGAGCTTGGGCCATCGGGGCGGGGTGAGGCAACGGCGTACGGGTTGGGTGTGGCCGGTGAACCCGGGCCGGGTGAGCAGGGCCCTGGTTTTTCGGGACGACTCGAGGCGACGCCGTATGGGCCGTATGGATCGGGCGCGGCAAGCGCGCCCGGATCGGGTGAGCGGGGTCCTGCTTCTTCGGGGCGGGTTGAGTCGGCGGCGTCTGGGTCGGGTGCGGCAGTGTCGCCCGGGTCGGATGAGCAGGCCCCTGTGTCACCGGCAGCGGCGTACGGATCGGATGCGGCGGGGCCGTCGGGATCGGGTGAGTCGGATCCTGGTTCTTCGGGGCGAGTTCAGGCGACCGCGTATGGGTCGGGTGTGTCAGGCGCGACTGGGCCGGGTGTGCAGGAGCTTGGGTCATCGGGGCGGGCTGAGGCATCGGCGTACGGATCGGGAGCGGCGGACCCGTCGGGACCAGGTGAGCAGGGCCCTGGTCCGTCGGGGCGGCTTGAGGCAACGCCGCACGACTCGGGTGCGGCAGGCGCGCCCGGGTCGGCTGGGCAGAACTTTGGGTCACCGGGGCGGCTTGAAGCAACGCCGTACGGATCAGGCGCCGCAAGCACGCCCGCGTCGGGAGAACTGAGCCCCGATCCTTCGGGGCAACTCACGTCCAACGCCCTCCCATCGACTCCCACCTCCGCTTCCAATCCGGCCTCCGCTCCGAACTCCGCGTCCATTCCCAACTCGGCGTCCGCTCCCACCTCCACATCCACGCCC